>NZ_JBFHQR010000069.1:0-11849 GCF_041592135.1 Porticoccus sp.
ACCTCACCGTCGGTGATTTGAGAGGCAATGTGCAGACCCGTCTGGGCAGACTGGATGCCGGTGAGTTCGATGCCATTATTCTCGCCACCGCCGGCCTGATCAGGTTGGAAATGGAAGATCGGATTCGGCAACGGATTGCGCCGGAAGTATTCCTGCCGGCCGGTGGTCAGGGCGCGGTGGGGATTGAGTGCCGCACTGATGATACAGCGTTGCAGACCCTTCTACAGCCGCTGCACCATCGGGAAACCGCGAAGTGCGTGCGTGCCGAGCGCGCCTTGAACCGCCGGCTCGAAGGGGGTTGCCAGGTGCCCATCGCGGGTTATGCCATACTCCTCGAGAATGGCCAGCTGTGGCTGCGCGGGCTGGTCGGCTCCCCGGATGGTACCAGGGTGTTGCGGGCTGAGCTCAGCGGCAGTGCAGATGACCCGGAAGCCCTGGGTCTACAGCTGGCAGAAATGCTGTTGGCACAGGGAGCTGGAGAAATTCTCCGCGAGGTCTACGGAGACCGCTAATGCTTCCGGGTCGCAAACCCCTGCGCGTGCTGTTGCTGAGACCCCTGCAACAGCGCGACGACTTTATCGCCGCGCTCTCCAGTCGTTGCGATGTCGAACTGTACCGCTGTCCGGTAATGGACATTGTGCCGCTGGATAGCACCTCGGACAGTGAGTCCATCCAGTCCCGCATGCTCAATTTTGATCATTTTCAGATAGCTATTTTTGTCAGCCGCACGGCTGCCAACTTGGCGGTGGAGTGGTTGAACCGTTGCTGGCCCGCACTACCCCCGGGGGTGCGCTATTACGCGGTGGGTAACGCCACGGCTAGTGTGCTGCAAGCACAGCGGATTGCCGTGGAAACACCGAGTCAGTCTTTTGACAGTGAAGGGTTGCTGAAGCTGCCGTCATTGCAGTCGGTCGCCGGTGAAAAAGCGCTGATTTTTGCCGGCAGGGGCGGACGCACGCTGTTGGCGGAGGAGCTGGAGCGACGCGGTGCCCGTGTCAGTCGCTGTGATCTGTATGAGCGTCGGCCGAGTATGGAGTACGCCAGCCAGATCAATGTCCTGTTGTCGGATAGTGCCGTCGATATGGTGGTGGCCCACAGCGGAGAGCTGTTGGAGCTGTTGCTGCAGCTGGTGGCGCCGGCCTGTCGGCAACCCCTGATGTCCCTGCCGGTCCTGGTGCCGGGACAACGGGTGGCGGAATTGGCTGTCGGGCAAGGTTTCACAGAGGTGATCAGCGCCACCTCGGCCTTGCCTTCGGACATGGTTTCAGCAATTCTTGAGTGGTACAGTAACAGCGGTTAATCCCCGCCGCGCCGCAACACCGTGCGCATACAGGAGTAGGGGGGTGGCCGAGGCCATCATGGGATGTATTTGCAGGAAGAGCGTCAGTGAATAATGACAAACCCATAACGCCGGACGACAACCAAGCGACGGCGGCAAACGGCGAGCGAGGGCGTGCGGGCAGTGTCCAGGCCCCTGCGGAAACCGCACCATCGGAACCAGAAACCACCCAATCCTCCGCCGCCCCCAGGGCACAAAATCCCGGAAAATCTGCATCCAAGTCATCCGCTGCCAAAGGCTGGCTGATAGTTGTGTTGCTGTTGATTGCCGGCGGTGCCAGCGTCTGGTGGTGGTTCTACGGGCCGTCTCCCCAGTGGCCAGGTGGTGCTGACCAGGTGCAGTCGGTTCGCCAGGATGACCTGACCCGACTGGAACAGCAGCTGTCCGCCGAGGTCGATGCGCGCAAGGCATTGGCCGCACTGGTGGAGAAAAATAACGCTGAACAACAGTTGGCGATGAGCGCCCAGGCGCGTCGCCTGCGGGAATTATCCGGCGCCTCCCGGACGGACTGGTTACTGGCCGAAGCGGAATACCTGCTACGGCTGGGCAATCAGCGCCTGTTAACCGAGCGCAATAGCGAAAACGCCCTGGCGCTGTTGATTTCGGCTGACGATATCCTCCGTGAGCTGGACGAGGTGCAATTGCTCCCGGTGCGCGAAGCCCTGGCCAGAAATATCGTGGCGCTGAAGAGTCAGTCCCCGGTGGATCGCGAGGGCTTGTTCCTGCAATTAAAAGTGCTTGCCGAGCAAGTGGTCAGCCTGCCGATCCTGGCGCCCAAAATGTCCTCGCCCGATCAGGCTGAGCCGCTACCTGCTCCCCCTGAAGGGGCGGATGCGCCCTGGTACACCCCGCTGGTGAAGGTGGGCCGACTGGCACTGGCGGAAGCGGAAAAGCTTATTCTGGTACGCCGCCGCAGTGACCCGGTTGATCCCCTGCTCAGTCCCGAACAGGAGCAGTTGCTGCGCTTGCAATTGGGTGCCGTGCTCGAGCAGGCACAGCTGGCCGTGCTGCGGGAAGAGCCGCAGGTCTACCAGGCCAGTTTGGGCAAAGCCCGTGAACTGCTCGCCACTTACTTTCAGTTAAATGACCGCCATGCCCAGGCCCTGCTTGCGCAGCTGGCAGAGCTGGAGACACAGCAGATCACTCGGGTTCGCCCGGATATCTCGGAGGGCCTGAATGCACTGCGTGACTATATCGACAGTTGGCACAACCGCCATCAGGTCGAGCAGGGCGGAGGCGCGCAGCAGTGAAAAAGCTACTGTTGTGGGTCGTGCTGGTGGCCTCGCTGGGCGGTTTGCTGGCCTGGCAAATGACGGAAACCAGTGGCTACGTGTTGATTGCTCTCGGCAACTACAGTGTCGAGATGAGTCTGTGGACGTTGCTGTTACTGCTGTTGTTGTTGTGGGCATTGCTGCGCACGTTGGCCTACCTGTTCCGGGTGATGACCGAACCGGGCAAAAAACTGGTTAGGAATAGTCTGTCCGGCCGCAAGGCTCGCAACCGCCATCGCACTGATCGAGGGCTGCTGCAGTTTATTGAAGGGCGCTGGGATCAGGCGCGACGCAACCTTACCCGCACCGCCAAGCGGGCCGATATGCCGCTGCTGAATTATCTCGCCGCAGCCAATTGTGCCTATGAGCTGGGCGATCAGGAGGACGTTAACCGGTTGCTGGTGAAAGCGGCGGAAAGTGCCTCTGGCGGCGAGCTGGCCATTGGCTTGGCCCAGGCCAGAATGCATCTGCGGGATCAGCATTACGAAGCCGCATTGGCTATTCTGCAGCGCCTGCATGCCAAGGCGCCGGATCATCCACTGGTGCTGAGGATGTTGGCCAATGCACACCGCAGCTTGCAGGATTGGCGGAGTCTGGAAAAGTTGCTTCCCGACCTGAGGCGCTTCAAGGTCTATGACAAAAAGTCGATGGAACAGCTTGTCGTGGAAGTTTATGTGGCATTGATGGCGAATCTCGCTGACCAGGCCAAGCGCACCGGAGCCGCCGAGGATACCCAGAAGCTGGTCAGGCTGTGGCAGGAGTTGCCCCGCGATGTTCGCGGCGACAGTCGGGTACAGGAGGAATACATCCGCGACCTGTTTCAGCTGGGGGAAACCGGCCAGGTTGAAACTCTCTTGCGCAGGGCGCTCAAGGACAATTGGGATGAGCAGCTGGTCAGGCTTTACGGCCTCATTGAGGGCGGTGATGCAAAAAAACGGCTGTTGACGGCCGAGAGCTGGTTGCGCGAGCGGCCCAATGATCCGGTGCTGATGTTGACCCTTGGCCGCTTGAGCATCAAAAATCAGCTATGGGGCAAGGCGCGTGACTATTTTGAAAGTTCGCTTTCTTTTAAGGCCCAGCCCGAGGCCTATGCCGAATTGGCGCAATTGATGGCACGGCTGGGCGAGCATGAAAAGAGTGCGCACTATTATCAGCGGGGCCTGACCCTGAGTACGGGGCTGAGCGGGTAGCCGTGGGGTTTGCGCGGTACAGCAAACATTAAAAAAGGCACCGATTGGTGCCTTTTTAGTGTGGGGTCGGTAGATCGTTTAGATGGTCGGGCCCGCACTCAAGACGCTGTCGGTGACGTCGAAGCGCTTGATGTTTTCCACAAACAGGCTGGCCAGCTTGGTTGCCTGCTCATCGTAGGCTGTTTTGTCAGTCCAGGTTTCGCGAGGATTCAGGTAGCTGCCGTCCACGCCCGGTACACTGCTGGGAATCTCGAGGTTGATGATCGGCATTTTGACGGTCTCAACGTTTTCCAGGTCGCCATTTTGGATGGCGGCGATAATGCCGCGGGTAACCGGAATGGGGAAACGGGCACCGCTGCCGCCGGCGGCGCCGGAGCCACCGGTCCAGCCGGTGTTCACCAGGTAAACGCGGCTGCCGAAGTCTTCGATGCGTTTCATCAACAGTTCAGCGTAAACATTGGCCGGACGGGGCATGAAAGGTGCGCCGAAGCAGGTGGAGAAGGTCGGCTGGATGCCGGCTGAGCCACCCATTTCTGTGGAGCCCACCCGGGCGGTGTAGCCGCTCAGGAAGTGGTAGGCCGCGGCCTCTTTTGACAGGATGGAGACCGGAGGCAGTACGCCGGAGACATCACAGGTCAGGAAGATAACGTTCTTCGGTTCGCCAGCGCGGTTTTCCTCGCAGCGCATTGCCACATGCTCCAGCGGGTAGCTGCAGCGACCGTTCTCGGTCAGGCTGGTGTCGTCGTAGTCGGCGGTGCGCTGTTCATCGATCACCACATTTTCCACGATGGCGCCGAAACAGATGGCATCCCAGATCACCGGTTCGTTCTTCTTGCTCAGGTTGATGGTTTTGGCGTAGCAGCCACCTTCCATATTGAAAACGGACCCCTTCGCCCAGCCGTGTTCATCGTCGCCGATCAGGTAGCGAGCCGGGTCTGCAGACAGGGTGGTCTTGCCGGTGCCGGAGAGGCCGAAGAACAAACAGACATCGCCCTCTTTGCCCACGTTGGCAGCGCAGTGCATCGGCATGACGTCTTTTTCGGGCAGCAGGAAGTTCTGTACGGAGAACATAGCTTTTTTCATCTCGCCGGCGTATTTCAGTCCGGCAATCAGTACCTTGCGCTGACCGAAGTTGATAATGCCCACCGCTTCACTGTTGGTGCCATCGCGCTCGGGATCACAGACGAAGTTGGCGGCGTGGAGAATTTTCCACTGTTCCTTGTTGGAGGGATTGTAGCGCTCGGGGCGGATAAACATATTGCGGCCGAACAGGTTGTGCCAGGCCGTCTCCGTGGTGACTTTAACCGGCAGGTAGTGTTCTGTGTCCTGGCCAACATGGAGATGAGAAACGAATCGATCGCGATCTGCCAGGTGAGTTTCTACGCGGTCCCACAGGGCGTTGAATCTGTCCTGTGAGAAGGGGCGGTTTACCGAGCCCCAGCCGATATCATCCTGGCTGCTCGGCTCTTCCACGATGAACCGGTCGGCGGGTGAACGTCCAGTGCGCTTGCCGGTGACCGCCAGCAGTGCGCCGGTGTCAGTGAGGTGCCCCTCGCCGCGTTGAAGCGCCAGTTCAATCAGTTCGGCCTCGCACAGATCGGTGTAAACATTCACCGCAGAATCTTCGATTTGCGTCATCAGTATTGGTCCTGTTGGGTAAGTTCAGGTCGGGTTCAAAGCCCTGCCGGGCTAAAAGGTCGGCAATTATGCCAGAAAAAAATGCTCTAGTGGAGCACCGGTGGACTTTCGTCGAACAAGCGGTCGATGTCCCCCTGCTGGAAGCTGTAATGCTGGTGGCAAAACTGGCAGTCAATGTCAATGGAGCCCTGTTCGTCGAGGATGCTCTGCAGTTCCTCTCGGCCCAGCGATATCAATGCATTGGCGATTCTGCCCTCGGAACAACTGCAGGCGAATTGCACCGGGTTTGCCTCAAAAAGACGCAGTTCATCCTGGTGAAACAGGCGATAGAGCTGTTGTTCGTGTTCCAGTAGCAACTGTTCCTCTGGCGTGATGGTTGCGGCCAGTTGGGTGACGTGCTGCCACAGTTGCCGATTTACTTCCGGATCGGCTTCCTTCTGGTGTGGCAGTGCCTGTAGCAGCAAACCGCCTGCGCGAGGAGGTGTCGTGGCGGGGGCAGCACTGAGCCAGATACGGGTGGCGAGCTGTTCGGACTGGGCAAAATAGTCTTCCAGGCAGCCGGCCAGCGTTTCTGACTCCAGCGGTACAATTCCCTGATAGCGTTCGCCCTTGCTGGGGTTGATGGTCAGGCTGAGGGTTCCCGAGGGAAGCAGCTCCCGCAACGGTTGGCCCTGGGCGTAGTGGAAGCTGTCGTCGAAATGGGCGATGGCGCGCAGATGATGATGCCGGGTGCAGTCGGCCATGATGGTGGTGACAGGGCCGTTGCCCTGTGCTTGCAGTGTCAGTACCCCTTCGAATTTCAGGGTGGCGCTGAGCAACCCCGCCGCCGCCATAAATTGGCCCAGCAGCTCCTGGACCGGCTCCGGATAGCGCGCATTGGACAGCACCTGCTGGAAGCTGCTCTCCAGGGTCAGTATTTCACCGCGAATGTCGGAATGCTCAAAAACAAAGCGCTGCAGCTGATCGGCGTGACTCATGGTGAAGGCTCCTCGGGAAGGCCGGCGAATGTAGAGCGGTTTGTCGTCGTTGTCCAGCGGGCTTGCGGGTTAGTCGGGGCTCTTTGGGTCACGGCAGTCAGGAGCAGTGTTGGCGAATTTCCCTCTCCAGTTGCTCGGCGCGGCGTTCTCGCTCCGTTTCGGTGACAACAATTTCGTTGCCATCCGGATCGAGGAAGGCGACCCGACCGCGCAACACCGACAATTGATTCTTCGCCTGTTGGCAGGCCTGTTGGCGTTGCTTCTCCTGCTGTTGTTGTCGTGTCTGCTGTCGTTGATGAAAGGCTTTTTCCTCGGCGGTTTCTTCCTGGAACACCTGCTGTAGCTTCTCCGTTTCCGAGGTGCTGCTGTCGCTGTTCAGTGGGCGCAGCTGCCCGGATATGTCCTGGGCATGGGGGGAGTCTTGCGGTTTTTTGTCTGAAAAATGGACTTTCCCCTCACTGTCGACCCAGCGGTAGATTTCGCCGTGGCAGAGTCCAGTGGCCATCAGCAGGCAGGAGATAAGGGTGGCGCGTATCACAGGTTCTGTTCCTTGAATCGATGAATCTGGCGGCGTTCTTTTTTGCTGGGTCGGTGGTCCTGGAATGAGGCAGACTGGTTGGCGGCCTTGCGTTCCTCTGCTCTTTTTGCCCGCAGTGCGATGCTGGCTTCTGTCTCGGAGTAGAGCAGTGCCGCCTCGCTGGCGCCGCGCCGTTGTTCCGACAGGGTTTCAACCAGGACGGTTTTCTCATCCCAGCCCTGGCGTATCACCATTTCAACACCGATGGTTATTTCCTTGCTCGGTTTGGCGCGCTGCCCATCAATATGTACTTTGCCACCCTCAATGGCCGCCTTGGCCTGGGCGCGGGTCTTGAAGAAGCGCGCCGCCCAGAGCCACTTGTCGAGGCGGACTTTTGGTAGGGGTTGCTCAGCCATGGGGCAGAATTTCATCAAAGTGGATGATGGTGGGAAACCCGTCCACCCCTTTGGCGGTCTGTTTGCTGTCGGGCTGGCTGATGCCCAGCAGGTGGCCAATGCCGTACTCTGCCGCAGCTCTCAGTACCTCTATGGAATCGTCTATAAAGAGTGTTCTGGCGGGAATGAAGTGTTGCTGTTTCTCCAGAGCCTGCCAGAAAGCTGGCGTCTCCTTGGGGTGACCGAACTGGTGTGAGCTGTAGATATGATCCAGCAGTGGCCCAATACCCGTTACCGAGAGTTTGAGTTCCAGGCTTTCCGGGTGGGCATTGGTGATCAGTACCCGCTGTTTGCCCGCTTCGCCGAGTTGGTTGAGAAATTCCTGTACAAAGGGCCGCTCCTGGATGAGATGATTGATCTCTTCTTTGAGCTCGCGAATGTTTACCGCCAGTTCCTTTGACCAGAACTCCAGGCAGTACCAGTCCAGCGTGCCGCGCTTTTCGTTGAAGCGGTTGTGCAGGTCGCGGGTGGCCTGGTCCGGACAGAGTCCGTGGTGCTCGGCATAGCGCCTGGGCAGATGGGTCAGCCAGAAGTAGTTATCAAAATGCAGGTCCAACAGGGTGCCGTCCATGTCCAGCAGCACGGTGTCGATGGTAGTCCAGTCAATCTTCACAGCTATAATGTTGAACCGCAGTTAGAACAGGCTCCAGTATGCCCACAAAACCCGTGATATTGAAGCGCCGCCCCCTGGCCAGGACCCGTCTGTTCCAGGTCGAGCAGTTGGAGTTGCAGTTTGCCAATGGCGTGCGGCGTACCTACGAGCGCTTGAAACGGCCCGGCGTCGGGGCGGTGTTGATCGTGCCCATGCTCGACCCGGAGACCGTGTTGCTGGTGCGCGAATACGGTGCCGGGGTGGAGGACTACCAGCTGGCGTTGCCAAAAGGGGCCATGGATCCCGGTGAGGATGCCCTGCAGGCGGCCAACCGGGAGTTGATGGAGGAGGTGGGCTATGGTGCCCGCCGCCTGCAGGTGATCAAAAGCCTCAGCTTGTCCCCGGCGTATATGGAGCACGATATCCAGGTGGTACTGGCGGAGGATCTCTATGCAAAGCGCTTGCCCGGGGATGAGCCGGAACCCATTGAGGTGGTGCCCTGGGCGATGCGGGACCTCGCCGCCCTGATGAGCCGCGATGATTTCACCGAAGGCCGTTCGGTGGCGGCGCTTTATCTGGTTCGCGAGCTGTTGTCTGCCCGCGCCGCCCCGGGGCAGGCCGGCGAGGAGGTTGATGATGGCCAGACCTGAGACGGGGCGGGTCGATTTTGCTCTGCTGGAGCAAATTGTGGCGCTGGCAGAGTCGGCGGGCAGCGCCATTATGTCCTTCTATAAGGATATTCAGAAAGTGGGGACGAAGATCAAGGAAGACCGATCTCCGGTCACCGAGGCAGATGTCGCCGCCAATCAGATACTGCTGTCCCGGTTGCCCGGGTTGCTGAACGTGCCGATTTTGTCCGAGGAATCCGCGATCCCGTCCTATGCTGTGCGGGCTGGGTGGGGTCGCTATTGGCTGGTTGACCCGCTGGATGGGACCCGTGAGTTCCTGTCTGGCAATGGCGAGTTCACTGTCAATATTGCGTTGATTGAGGATCATCGCCCGGTGCTTGGGGTGGTTTATGCGCCGGCTGCCGGTATCGGCTATGCGGGGGTGCGCGGCGCTGGAGCCTACCGGTACGCCGGAGGGCGGGCTGCGCCGATCTGTACGAGAACCATGGCGGCGCGCGAAGCAGACGGGGTGCCACTGACCCTGGTTGCCAGCCGCCGGCACGGTAGCGGGGAGGTGGTCCGCCTGCAACAGCGGCTGTCGCAGCGGTTTGGCGATGTGGTGGTGCGGCAGATAGGGAGCTCGCTGAAGCTGTGCCGGATCGCAGAGGGCGTTGCTGATCTCTACCCGCATTTTTGGCCGACATCGGAGTGGGATACGGCCGCGGGTCAGGCCGTAGTGGAGGCTGCGGGGGGGCGAGTGCTCACAATGGATCGGTGCCCCCTCCTCTATAACAGGGAAGATTCTGTGCTCAATCCTTTTTTTTACGCGGTCGCGGACAGCCAGTATGAATGGGGTGCCATCCTGCCTTCCGCGCTGCAGGAACTAGAATAGATCCTCCGGTCGAGGCTCCCCCGGCGGCGTCTGGCTGCCGCCATTGCTGGCCGCCTCTGCCATTGGCGGCACATCTTCCTTGCGGAATATCTCGAAGATAGCGTTGCGGTGATCTGGTCCTACACTCAGCCCTGTCTCGGGGTCAATCCGTGCCATGACGATGCCCTCGGGTTGTGGCCGGATAAACTCCGGTTTTCCGGACAGGGCCGTGCCCATGAAATCTATCCAGATGGGCAGGGCTGCGGAGCCGCCGTATTCTGATCTGCCCAGCGTCAGGTTTTCATCGAAGCCCACCCAGGCGGTGGTGACCATGTGGGTGCTGTAGCCGGAAAACCAGGCATCTCTTGGGCCATTGGTGGTGCCGGTTTTGCCGGCGATGTCGGCCCGTTTGAGGACGAGCGCTTTTCTGCCGGTGCCTTTGCGAATCACATCCTTGAGAATAGAGTCGACGATGTAGGCAGTTCGCGCATCAATAATCCTGGGCGCGCGGGGATTTTCCTGGAGGGCGTCAGGGCTGGCCTCGCCTTCCTTGTCTGGGGCGGTCTCGCCTGCGTCTAGACGAACCGCAGTTTCCCGGGATTCTTCAGCCGGGTCAGTTTGCTCTTTTTCATCGCAGTGGTGGCATACGGTCAGCGGGGCCGCCCGGTAGAGTACTTTTCCGCTGCTGTCTTCAATTCGATCGATCAGGAACGGCTCGACGCGAAAGCCGCCGTTGGCGAAGCTGGCGTAGCCGGTGGCGATCTGCAGGGGGGTCACGGCGTGACTGCCCAGGGCAAGTGACAGGTTGTGGGGAAGCCTGGACTGGTCGAAGCCAAAACGACCCAGGCCGGCGATGGCTTTTTCGACGCCCAGGGTCCGCAGGATGCGGATGGAAATCAGGTTGCGGGACAAATACAGCGCCTGGCGCAGTCGGGTGGGGCCGTAGAACTTGCCGCTGTCATTCTCCGGTCGCCAGCTCCCTTCCAGCAGATCATCCTCAAATACCACGGGGGCGTCATTGATGATGCTGGCTGGGGTAAAACCGTTTTCCAGTGCGGTGGTATAGATGAAAGGTTTAAAGTTTGAGCCAGGTTGTCGTTCCGCCTGGGTGACGCGGTTGAAATGGCTCTGGCGAAAATCAAAGCCGCCTACCAGTGCCTGAATAGCCCCGTTGTCCGGATTCAAGGCGGTGAGAGCGGCCTGGGCCTTGGGCAGTTGGCTGAGGTGCCAGGCGCCCTCCTGTTGCCGGACCCGAACCAGGTCTCCGCGGACAAAAAGTTCCTGAGCCTGTTTGATCGGGGCAGATCGACTGTTTGGGCTATTAAAGCGACGCAGTCCTTGCAAGCCGTTCTCCCAGGTGATGTCGGCGTGCTCGCCGCTGGGCAACAAGATTTTCAGGGACTGGTCAGCTAGCTCGGTGATGATGGCTGGCGTCAGGTCTCCGAAGACAGGGGTTTCTCGCAGCAAGGACCCCCATTGCTGTTCATCCGTGGCACTTTTCTCCGCTCCACGGTAACCGTGGCGTTGATCATAGGCGAGCAATCCGTTCTGGACAGCTTTTTGCGCTGTCCGCTGCAGCTGGCTGTCGATGGTGGTAAAGATGCGGTAGCCATCGGTGTATGCCGCTGTCCCCACCCTATCCAGAATCTCTTGCCGCGCCATTTCTGCAACATAGGGGGCATCCAGCTCGGAGGCGTAACCGTGATAACTGGCGGTGACCGGCTGGTTGACCGCAGCCAGATAGGTGTCGTTGTCAATGTGGCCCAGGTCAAGCATACGCTTCAGGATCCAATTGCGGCGGATCAGAGCCCGGTTGGGGTTGGCGATGGGGTTGTAGGCGGAAGGGGCTTTGGGTAGTCCGGCCATCATCGCCAGCTGTGCAAGATCGAGCTCACTGATGGATTTTCCGTAGTACACCTGGGCGGCGGCTTCGATGCCATAAGCGCGATTGCCCTGATAGATCTTGTTGGCGTAGAGGGTGAGGATCTCATCTTTGCTGAGCTCGTCCTCGATCCGGAGTGCCAGCAGTATCTCGTTAAACTTGCGCGTGAAAGTCTGTTTGCGGGTCAGGAAGAAATTTCTCGCCACCTGCATGGTGATGGTGCTGCCGCCGGTTCGGATTTCTCCCGAGGTCATCAGTTGGGAAGCGGCGCGCAGCAGGCCGGTGATGTCGACCCCGGAGTGGCTGTAAAAGCGATCGTCTTCTGCAGCCAGCAATGCCTGGATATATTGTGTGGGCAATTGCTCGAATTTAACGGGGTTGCGGCGCATTTCGCCAAATTCGCCAATTAGTTGTAAATCTTGTGAATAAACTCTCAAAGGGGTTTGTAGTTTTATCTCTCTAAGGCTTTCAACTGGGGGCAATTTGGGGCTAAGGTATAAATACAGGCT
>NZ_JBFHQR010000070.1:0-11702 GCF_041592135.1 Porticoccus sp.
AGGGATCAGCCGCTTAATGTGTGTTGTGCAGCAATACATTTTAATAATACTTGAATAGCAAAAACCGATGAGCCATGACATGGAAAATCAGAAGATGGGAAGTGTGATCTGGCTAAAATGGGTTTTTCTACAGGCTCGTTATGCTCCCGAGGTACCTATGTCACATGAATCAAGATGAACTCAAAGCTGTTTTTGATAAACAGGCTACAGGCTATGAAGAGCAGCAAAAGAAGCTGGCACCTGTTCATGATGGTCTCTACTTTCAACTCGAATGGATCTTATCGGAATTACCACAGGCTGCCCGAATACTTTGTGTTGGTTTAGGCGCTGGTGTTGAGCTTTCTTATTTAGCTAGCAGGTTCCCAGACTGGAGGTTTACTGCTGTTGAACCCTCTGGTGCAATGCTTGATGTATGCCGCCAAAGAGCAGAGAAAGAGGGTTATATTTCTCGCTGTACGTTTCACGAAGGTTATGTGGAATCATTGCCAGATGTTGAGCTTTACGACGCGGCTACTTGTTTTATGGTTTCACAATTTATCCTCGATAATGAGGCGCGTTCAAACTTTTTCCGTGCCATATCAGAAAGACTTAAACACAACGCTATCTTAGTTAGTGCTGACCTTTCTTCATCTGTAGGAACACCAGAGTATGAAGCCTTGCTCAAGGTATGGGTAAGTATGCTCCACGCTGCAAAGGTACCTGCGGATGCTATAGAAAAAACACATTCTGCATGGGCAAAAGACGTTTCGATTTTGCCCCCTGATGAGGTTAAGTCAATTATTGAACGTGGTGGTTTTGGCTCTCCTGTCCAGTTTTATCAGGCGGGTTTTGTTCATGCTTGGTTCTCTAAGAATTCGTAAGTTAAAGGGGTCGTAACGATTGTTTTTTGAGCAATTCTGATAAGTTGGATCAGTGTAAAACTTTTTCATTCCAAAGTGGTTGACCCTATGTCGTACCTGGCTCCATGAAAAGGCCCATTACCGGTTATCACAAAGATGAGCAATCAGACTGGGTGGCAGAGCTGGCCTGCGGACATTTTCAGCATGTCAGGCATAACCCGCCCTGGACGAACAGGCCATGGGTTGAATCGCAATGCGGTCGCGAGTCGATGCTGGGCATCGAGCTGGACTGCATAAAATGTGAGCGAGGGGAGCCAAAAGACGTCCCGTCTTAAACCCCCATTCTAATCTAACGTTTTCCCGTCACTTCCAGGTCGGCGTTGCTGCGAATGGTGCTGCCGGGGTGACTAGACGTCCTTCTCCTCAATACGCTGCACCTGAATATGCTGATACGTCGGATATACCGCCGGGCCAAACTGGTTGTAGATGGCGACATCGGCGGCATCGCGCCCGTAACCGATAGCCACGTAGCCGCCTCTCAGTTCGGGCTGGGTGGCATCGAAGGTGTACCAGCGCCCCCAAACGTAGGCCTCGAACCAGGCGTGCAGGTCCATGGGGTGGAGTCCGTGCAGATAGCCAACCACCAACCGTGCCGGAATGCTGAGGCTGCGGCACAGTGCAATGCCCAGATGTGACAGGTCCCGGCACACGCCGGAACAGCGGGCATTAATCTCAATGGCGGACAAGGGGGTGTCGCTGGTGCCCGGTTCATAGCGAATATTGTCGCGCACCCAGGTTTCGATAGCCTTGACCTGATCGTAGCCGAGCAGTTGGTCGGCGGTGATGGCGGCGGCCATCTGGCCGAAGCGCTCCGACTCGCAGTAGCGGCTGGGCAACAGGTAGCTGAGCACGCCGTCGGGCAGGTACTCGACTTCGACAAATGGCGCCCCCGGCGCCTGGTCAACCTGGTCGGCGGTGCGGACAGCGGCCTCGGTGGAGATTGCGAACGGCCCCGGCGGGGCAATCAGGCGCTGGCAGAGATTGCCATAGCTGTCGGTGAACTCGTACACGGGCACACTGGGTTCGAGTTTGTATTTCTCACTGGCGACCCATTGCTGCGCCCCGCTGCGCAGTCGCAGCATCAGGATGAACGGCGTCGGCACGGCTATTTCGAACTTCAAGTCACATTTCGTGCGTAACCACATGCGATAAATCCTTCGCTAGGACGTTAACAATAACTATCAGGTGGTGTGCGCTTTGTTGTGAGGCAATTATTGTTACGCAACAGGAATGGTCCTGCCTTCAGACTACAGCAGGCGGCGGCAGCTTTGCCACTACCATTGGTGAACTCTGGTGCATCCCTGCACCGACTAACTATGTCAGAGTGTTTTGAATACCCGCTCGGCGGCATCCAGGGTGAAGTCCAGATCGGCGTCGCTGTGGGCGGTGGACAGGAAGCCCGCCTCGTAGGAAGCCGGTGCCAGGTAGACCCCCGCATCCAGCATGCCGTGAAAGAATTTGCCGAAGCGCGCGGTGTCGCAGGCCATTACCTGCCGGTAGTTGCTGACAGTTTTCTCTTCGGTGAAAAACAACCCGAACATACTGCCCACGTGGTTGGTGGTCATGGGGATGCCCGCCGCATCGGCGCGGGCCTGCAGACCCTCGATCAGGCAGGTGGTCTTGGCGAACAGGTCGTCGTGGAAGCCCGGTTGCGCCAGCAGTTCCAGGGTGGCCAGTCCGGCAGCCATGGCCACCGGGTTGCCGGACAGGGTGCCGGCCTGGTAGACAGGGCCCAGCGGGGCGATCTGTTCCATGATCTGGCGCTTGCCGCCAAAGGCGCCGACGGGCATGCCGCCGCCGATGACCTTGCCGAGGGTGATCAGGTCGGCATCGATGTTGTAGCGGCCCACGGCACAGCGCGGGTCCACCCGGAAGCCGGTCATCACCTCGTCGATAATCAGCAGCGCGCCCGACAGGCTGCACTGTTGGCGCAGGGTTTCCAGAAAGCCCGGCACCGGTGGGATACAGCTCATGTTGCCGGCCACCGGTTCCAGAATGACGCAGGCCACCTGTTCGCCGATCTCGGCAAAGGCCTGTTCCACGCCGGCGATGTCGTTGTAGGTGAGAGTGATGGTGTGATCCGCCAGCGCCGCCGGTACGCCCGGTGAGCTGGGCACCCCCAGGGTCAGGGCGCCGGAACCCGCCTTCACCAGCAGGGAGTCGGAGTGGCCGTGGTAGCAGCCCGCGAACTTGAGGATTTTGTCGCGACCGGTGAAACCGCGCGCCTGGCGAATGGCGCTCATGGTGGCTTCGGTGCCGGAGTTGACCATGCGCACCATCTCCAGGCCCGGCACCCGTTCGCAGAGCTGGTCCGCCAGCTCGACTTCCAGCGCGGTGGGCGCGCCGAAGGTCATGCCCTTTTCCAGCTGTTTTTTCACCGCGGCGATCACCGCCGGGTGGTTGTGACCGGCGATCATCGGCCCCCAGGACAGCACGTAGTCCACATAGCGCTTGCCATCCACATCGAACAGATACGCCCCTTCGGCGCTGTCGAAGAAGACCGGCGTGCCGCCGACCGCCTTGAAGGCGCGCACCGGCGAGTTGACGCCGCCGGGGATGTGTTGCTGTGCTGCTGCAAAAAGTTTTTCTGAATTCTGCATGATGGAATCTGGTTTTTACCGATGGCTGAAAGGACGCTATTATCCTCAATTGGCACGGTATGCGCCATGCAATGTGGCTAGTGGGAGGAGCAATGGACGGTAGCGGTTTGCCAGCCTGGCAGGGGGTATTGGATTACTGGTTTGGATCGGCAGCGGACGAGGTGGTCTGCGCGCAACAGCAGTCTGCCCTGTGGTGGGGGAAAGCTGCGGCGACCGATGCGGAGATTCGGCGGCGTTTTGAAACCCTGTTGCAGGTGCTGGTGAATGGCGGCAACCGCTATTGGCTGCAGTTTCCCGAGAGCCGCCTGGCGGCGATCATTGTGCTGGACCAGTTTTCCCGCAATATCTACCGCGACACGCCCACCGCCTTTGCGTCTGACCGGTTGGCGCTGAACTGGAGCCTGTCCGGGATTGCTTCCGGCCTGGATTTACAGTTGCGGCCCCTGCAGCGGGTGTTTTTCTATCTGCCCCTCGAGCACGCCGAGGATTACGCTGTGCAGTTGCGCAGTGTCAGCCTGTTCAAGCAGTTGTTGGCGCAGGTGCCGCAGAGCCAGCGGCACCTGTTCGCGGGCTTTCTGGATTACGCCGAGCGCCATGCGGCGGTGATTGAGCGGTTTGGGCGTTTTCCCCATCGCAACAGCTTGCTCGGTCGAAAATCCACTGCCGCGGAACTTGCCTATTTGGCGCAGCCCGGCAGCGGTTTCTAATCTACCCTCGGCCAATTAATCGCCGCTGCCTTTTGTAATCAGGTTCTGCAAGATATCCATTGGCAGAGGGAATACGATGGTGGAGCTTCTCTCCCCGGCGATTTCCGTCAGGGTCTGCAGATAGCGCAGTTGAATCGCCTCAGGCTGCTGGGCCAGTGTCTTGGCGGCGCCGAGTAGTTGTTCCGCCGCTTCGAACTCGCCGGCGGCGTGAATCACCTTGGCGCGGCGCACCCGCTCCGCCTCCGCCTGTTTGGCGATGGCGCGGATCATGCTCTCGTCCAGGTCGACATGTTTGATCTCCACATTGGATACCTTGATGCCCCAGGCATCGGTCTGCAGATCCAGCACTTCCTGAATGTCCGCGTTCAGTTTGTCCCGGGAGGACAGCATGGTGTCCAGTTCGTGCTGGCCGAGCACCGAGCGCAGGGTGGTTTGCGACAGCTGGCTGGTGGCTTCCAAAAAGTTTTCCACCTGGATGATGGCTTTCTCCGGATCCACCACCCGGAAGTAGATGACGGCGTTCACTTTTACCGAAACATTGTCCCGGGAAATCACATCCTGGGTGGGCACGTCCATCACCACGGTGCGCAGGTCCACCCGCACCATTTGCTGGATGACCGGGAAGACGATGATCAGCCCCGGCCCCTTGACCCGGTAGAAGCGTCCCAGCATGAAGATCACGCCGCGCTCGTACTCGCGCAGTACCCGGAACATCGAGGCGATCAGCAGAATAATGAACAGCAGTACTGTGGTGGTGAAATAGATGCCGGGGATCATGGCGGTGTCTCCTTTTTAACATTCAGTATCAGGCCGCTGGTGCCGGTGACGCGGACCCAGTCTCCGGGCGTGAGCGGTTCGTCTGCGGCCACGGCCCAGTGCTCGCCCTGCAGGCGAGCCATGGGCTGGCCTTTGTGGATAGACTCGACGCGGGTGTATTGGCCGATCAGGGTGGCGATGCCGGATACCACCCGCGCGTGGCGCGCCCGCCACACCATGCCCAGCAACAGTATCAACAGGGCCGCGCTGACGGCGGTAATACCGAGGATGACCGGCAGGGCAATCTGGAAGGCGGGGATATGGGTGTCCATCAACATGATGGAGCCCACCACAAAGGCAATGATGCCGCCAATGCCGAGCACCCCGAAGCTGGGGTTGAGCGCCTCGGCGACCATCAGACCCAGGCCGAGCAGCATCAGGGCCAAGCCGGTGTAGCTGATCGGCAATACCTGTAGTGCGTACATGGCCATCAGCAGGCAGATGCCGCCGAAAATGCCGGGCAGGCCGATGCCCGGCTGGGAAAATTCAAATACCAGTCCGTAGATGCCCAGCAGTAACAGGATATAGGCGATGCTGGGATCGGTGATCACCGCCAGGAAGCGGGCGCGCCAGTCCGGCTGGTGGAGATGGATTTCGCCGTTGACGGTGGCCAGGGTCAGCTCGCCGGCAGGGGTGGTAACGCTGCGGCCATCCAGTTGTGCCAACAGTGTCGGCAGATCTTCCGCCAGCAGATCGATGACGTTCATTTCCAGCGCCTGGTTGGCGGTCAGGGTAGCGGCGTTGCGCACCGCGGCCACGGCCCACTCGGCATTGCGGCCGCGCATTTCCGCCAGGCTCTGGATATAGGCGGCAGCGTCGTTGACGACCTTGCGCTCCATGGCGGTGGAGGGAGAGGGCGTTTTGGGCGAGCCGTTCTTGTCGGGTTGTTCGGGCGTGGACGGCAACTCGGGAGCGCTAATCTGGACGGGGGTGGCGGCGCCAATATTGGTGCCCGGCGCCATCGCGGCAATGTGACTGGCGTAGAGGATATAGGTGCCGGCACTGGCCGCCCGGGCGCCGCTGGGGGCGACATAGCTGACCACGGGAATCGGTGAGGCGAGAATGGCCTGGATAATCTGGCGCATGGATTTGTCCAGCCCGCCGGGAGTGTCCATGCGAATCACCACCAGTTGGGCGTGTTCTTCATGGGCCGACTGGATGCCCCGCTCCAGGTAGTCCGCCACGGCGGGGCCGATGGCGCCCTTGATGTCGAGCACCCACGCGGACGGCGCTGTCTCTGCGCCCTGAATCAGGGCGCAAGAGAGGATAAGTGTGAGCAGGCAACTGATTTTACGCATATGTTGCTGTCGTTGAAGCCAAACATATGCCATTCAGTATAGACGGCGCGCCGCGCCGCGCCGGATTGCCGTCAGAAGGGCTTTACCACCACCATGATCACAATGCCAATCAACATCAGCACCGGCACTTCGTTGAACCAGCGGTAAAACACATGGCTGCGGGTGTTGTTGTCGTCGCGGAATTGTTTCAGCAGGTACAGGCAGGCGTGGTGATAGATGATCAGCAGTACCACCAGGGCGATTTTGACGTGGAACCAGGCGGCGTGCAGGAAGTAATTCGGGTAGATGCTCACCAGGGCGATGCCGAGCACCAGGGTGGCGATCATCGAGGGGTTGGCGATGCCGCGGTAGAGCTTGCGCTCCATCACCTTGAAGCGCTCGTTACTGGTCTCGTCCTCCGCCATGGCGTGGTAGACAAACAGTCGCGGCAGGTAAAACAGAGCGGCAAACCAGCACACCACGGCAATGATGTGGAAGGCGGTAATCCAGCTCTGGCCGCTGATCAGTAACTCCTTGATGACACTCATTGCTCGGGCCTTATCGGTAAAAGTTGTCGATATCCTGGCGGGTAATAATGCCGGCGACCTCGCTCATCAGGGGAGCGGCCGCCTGGCTGACGTACACGGCCTGGGCGTTGTTCTGCTGCATGGAAAGCAGCGCCTCCTGCAGTGAGGCGCGCCGGTGTACCGGAAACAGCCGCCAGCGATCGCCGGGAATTTCCCGCAGGTCGATATCGGCGGGGGTGTCGACTTCACTGGCCAGCGATTCCAGGTAGCGGGCCAGATCGGCGGGCTTGAGGATGAATTTGGGTTCGCCCACATCCTCGATCACGATCCATTCCGGTTTGTTCGCCAACAGGGCCTTGGCGTTTGCTGCGGGCACATGGCGGGAGTGGTTTACAAAGTGGCTGTTCATCAGGCTGGTGACGCCGGAGCGGCTCAGTAACTGGAACAGGGGTGATTCATAACCGCGCAAGTCCCGGTCGATGGAAAACACCCCCGGCAGGCCGCTGAACATGCGGCAGGATACGGTGGCCACCACGATCACCAGCATACTGGGCAACAGAATGTTGGGGTTGTAGGTCAGTTCCAGTACGGCGATCAGCGCCGCCAGCGGCGCGTTGAGCACCGCGCCCATCATCGCGCCCATGCCCAACACGGCGTAGAAACCGGTGGAGCCGGACTCGCCGGGGTGCAGCAGGTTGCCGAGAATACCCAGTGCGCCGCCGAGGCAGGCGCCGATGACAAAGTTGGGGCCGATAATGCCGCCCGGCAATCCCAGTCCGATGGATACCATGGAGACCAAAATCTTGGCGGCGGCGATGGCCAGCAGCAGCCACAGTGCCAGTTCGCCGCTGAGCGCCAATTCGACGGTGTCATAGCCGACCCCCTGGATCTGGGGCAACAGAGTTGCCACGCCGCCGCACAGCAGTCCGGCGAACAGGAAGCGCAACAGCAGTGAGCGCTGGTGAAAGCGCCCGCTAAAGCGGTAAATCAGCAACATGGACGCGGAGGCGAGGCCGATGGCCAGGCCGCAGAGCAGCAGATAGGGCAGTTCCCACAGGGTCGCCATGTCGATAAGCGGGATGGCAAAGGCCGGTTGTGCGCCAAACACAATACGCGACAACACCCCGCCGGTAACGGCGGCCAGAATCACCGGGATAAATCCGCTGATGGTGTATTCCATCAATACCACTACCCTGGCGAAGATGACGCCGGCCAGGGGGGTGTTGAAGGAGGCGGCGATGGCCGCGGCGACCCCGCAGGCGGTGAGGGTGCGCAGGCTGTTGTTGGGCAATTGCAGGCGCTGGCCCAGCAGGCTGGAGCTGGCCGCGCCCAGGTGTACTGCCGGGCCCTCCCTGCCCACCGAGTGACCGCTGAGCAGGGCGATGGCGCCGCCGACAAACTGCACCAGCATATTGGCGGCGGGCAATTGTGCCTGGTGATGACGCATGCGATCGAGAACGTGTCCGGCCCCAACTGACCGGTGCTCCGGTTTGCAGCGCTGCATGATCAACGCCAGCAATAGCGCGCCCAACACGGGCAGTAGAAAGCGCAGCCACACGGGCAGCGCTTCAAAGGATTCGCTGCCGTCGGGCAGCAGTATCGCCAGGGGCAACTCAAAGGACAGCCGGAAGGCGATGGCCACCAGTCCGGTCAGCAGGCCGCTGAGACAGCCGAGAATAGCCAGTTGCGGCAGTGCATCGGCGTGGGCGAGTCTGGACCTGAAGAGGTCTAGCTGTCGGGCGACCCAGTTTTTATGTAGCTTGTCGAAGGCCATGGGGACTTCCTGGCGAGCATGAGAACAGGGACCCTTTCATGCCCTGATGATTGGGGTATTATAAGCAGCTTCCCCAACCCATGACAGGAACAAGCGCATCGTGATTAAAGCAGGTATTGTCGGCGGTACAGGTTACACCGGCGTTGAGTTACTGAGATTGTTGGCCGTGCACCCGGAGGTCGAGGTGTGTGCGATCACCTCCCGCGGCGAAGCCGGCCGCCCGGTCTCGGACCTGTTTCCCAATCTGCGCGGCCATTTCGACCTGAGCTTCAGCGACCCGGCGGCGGGCGCTCTCGACGATTGCGATGTGGTGTTCTTTGCCACACCCCACGGGGTGGCCCAGAGTACCGTGCCCGGCCTGCTGGCCAAGGGCATCAAGGTGATCGACCTCTCCGCGGACTTCCGAATCCGCGATGTGGCGCTGTGGGAGCAGTGGTACAACCAGCCCCACGCCTGCCCTGAGCTGGTGGGTGAGGCGGTGTACGGCCTGCCGGAAGTGAACCGCGACCAGATTCGCCGGGCGCGGCTGATTGCCTGCCCCGGATGTTACCCGACCAGTGTCCAGCTCGGTTTTCTGCCGTTGCTGGAGGCGGGGCTGGTGGATGTCGGCGACCTGATTGCCAATTCGGCCTCCGGCACCAGCGGTGCCGGGCGCCAGGCCAGTGTCGGCACGCTGCTGGCGGAAGCCAGTGACAGCTTCAAGGCCTACGGCGCGGCGGGCCATCGTCACCTGCCGGAGATCAGGCAGGGGCTGGAGGATATTGCCGGTACCTCGGTTGGCTTGACCTTTATTCCCCACTTGTTGCCCATGATCAGGGGGATTCATTCCACCCTTTATGCCACCCTGAGCGACAAGACCGTAGACCTGCAACAGCTTTATGAGGCACGTTTTCGCGACGAACCTTTTGTGGATGTGATGCCCGCCGGCAGCCATCCGGAAACGCGCACTGTGAGGGGCTCCAACACCTGTCGCATCAGTGTGTTTCGCCCCCAGGGCGGTGACAAGGTGGTGGTTTTGGTTGTCGAGGACAACCTGGTGAAGGGGGCTTCGGGACAAGCCATCCAGAATATGAACATCCTGTTTGGCCTGCCGGAAAATGCGGGACTGATGGCGCCGGCGCTGTTGCCCTGATGTCTTTGCGCCACAACGACCAGCTGGTCGTTCGCTCGCTGCAGCCCGGTCGGCGCCGGCGGGAACTGATGCTCTGGCTGTTGGCGGTAGCCCTGGGCTTTGCGCTCGGATTTTCGCTGGGCACCGGTTTTTTCGATCGGGCCGTGGTGGACAATCACCGCATGGCGAAGGAGATTGACGATCTGCGCAAGCGGGATCGTGACCTGCGGCAACAATTTGCCAATGTGGATCTGGCTGCAAAAGTGGACAAGCATTCACTGGAAGAAGTCAGAAAGCTGGTCACCTCGCTGCAACTGCAGTTGGCCACCAATGAAGAGGAGCTGCGGTTGTACCGCAACTTGCTGCAGGATGGCGGTGGGGAGACGGGGCTGCAAATTGGCGAGCTGACCTTAAAAGCGCTCCCGGATGGGCAGGGCGTAGCCTACCGGGCCATCATTCAGCAAAAAGCCAGCCAGCTGAAGAGCGTCAAAATCAATATTAAAGTCGAGCTCGAGGGGTTCCGCAACGGCATCAGGGAGACCCTGGGGCTGGATCAGCTGGATAGCCATGTGGCATCGTCGCCGATTGCGGTGAAACTGAAATATTTCCACATGCTGGAGGGCGTGCTGACCCTGCCAGAGGGTTATGAACCCAGGGCCATGAGGGTGAGTGTCTGGAAAACCGGTGCCAGTGCCAACCCGGTTGAGCGGCGTTTTGACTGGCATGTAGATGAGATATAAGTGGGGTAGAACCATGCGCAAGAAAACCAATAACGCACACTTTGCGGCGGGTAGCACCACCCTGGTTGCCAGCGGCACCCACGTGATGGGCGATGTGCATTTTGCCGGCAATCTGGAAGTGGAAGGCCAGATTACCGGCAATATCGTGGCCGAAGAGGGTGTGGATGCGCGGGTGCGTATCTTGCCGAAGGGTTGTGTGGTGGGTGATGTCAACGTGCCGGTGGTGGTCATCAACGGCCGTATCGAGGGCAATATCTACTCCAGTCATCAGGTTGAACTGGCCGCCAACGCCGTGGTGGAAGGCGATTTGCACTATGCGCTGATCGAGATCGAGAAGGGCGCCCAGGTGAATGGCAGCTTTTTGCACCGTCCGTCAGGACAGCCTCCGCAACCCGCTATGACGGAAAATGATGCAGAGGCTGGCGTGGAGGGCCTGGGTTCGTGATAGAATACTTGACTGGAATGCTTGGGTATTGATTGCTGAGCATTCACATGATTGATTCAGGAGTATCCATGTCAGGTATTGCAACATTTACACCCATGCCACTGTATGTCACAGACGCAGCGGTAGCCAAGGTCAAGAGTCTGGTGGAGGAAGAGGGTAACCCCGATCTGAAGCTCAGGGTTTTTGTCACCGGTGGCGGGTGCTCGGGTTTTCAGTACGGCTTCAGCTTCGATGAAGTGGTTGCCGAAGATGACACTCTGGTTCAAAAAGAGGGTGTCTCGGTGCTGATCGACCCGCTGAGTATTCAATACCTGTCGGGGTCCACCGTGGACTACGAACAGGGCCTGCAGGGCTCACGCTTCAAGATTTCCAATCCGAATGCCGCCACTACCTGTGGTTGCGGCTCATCCTTCTCCGTCTAGTTGCTGAGCATGGTTGCCCGCTGGCTGTTGCTGATGGTGTTCAGTTGGCCGGTGGTGGCAACGGCCGGTGATATCCCCCTCCGCAATGGCTTGATTGAGGCCGAGCGTCAGGACGTGCCCGGTTATCTGGCCCGCATAGAGCAGAATAATCCCGAAGAGGTGGCGGAGGCATTGAAGCGTGCCGAACGCTTTTACCTGACCGAGGGCATGCGCGCGGATTTTTCCCCGGTCGTGTTTGTGCTGTACGGCCCGGAGGTGGCCATTTTCTTCAAGGAAAATTACCTGCGCTATCGCCCCATCGTGGATCTGGCGGCGAAATTGTCGGCCCTGAAGGTCGTGGATATCAGAGTCTGCGCAACCCAGTCCCACGACTTGGGGCTGGAT
>NZ_JBFHQR010000071.1:0-11113 GCF_041592135.1 Porticoccus sp.
AGCCGAAGCCGAAGCCGAAGCCGAAGCCGAAGCCGAAGCCGAAGCCGAAGCCGAAGCCGCTATCAGTGTGGATTTAGCGGAGAGGTTTGCTGCAAGCCCCTTTCAGGCGCGGGCCACACAACGGCAAATCCCCTGGGGCTGGGCAGGCCTGTCGCTGCTGGCCGGCTTGCTGCTGGCTGCCCAGTACGCCTTTTTCTACTCCGATGAGCTGGGCCGCAACCCCGACTATCGCCCCTGGGTGGCACGTTACTGCGCGATAACGGGCTGCACCGTACCCGTCCTCCGGGATATTTCAAAAATCACCAGCGAGCAGTTGCTGGTGTACAGCAAACCGGAGACGCCGGGCGCACTGACCGTGGACGCCGTGATCGTCAACCGCGCCGCCTTTGCCCAGCCCTTCCCGGATCTGCAGCTGTCCTTCGAGAACCTGCAGGGCGAAATCATCGCGCAGCGCCGCTTCAGGCCCGGCGAGTACCTGGACGGAGCCCTGCGCGATACCTTAATGATGCCCCCCAACCAGCCGGTGCGCCTGACGCTGCTGCTGGTTGACCCCGGTCAAACTGCCGTCAGTTACTCCCTGTTCATTCGGGAATAACCTTTTTCCATAGCCAAAGTGCGGGTATTATAGCCACCCCCCTTTCCCGGCACCGCTCATCGAGGCTTTCCACCTTGGTTACCATTGGCAATCATGTTCTGGCTACCCGGACTATACTGGCCCCCATGGCCGGGGTGACCGATCGGCCCTTTCGCCAGTTGTGTAAACAATTGGGCGCCGGCATGGCGGTATCGGAAATGATCACCTCCGATACCCGCCTGTGGCACAGCCAGAAAAGCCAGCAGCGCCTACCCCACCAGGATGAGCCCTCACCCAGATCGGTGCAGATCGCCGGCAGCATTCCCGGCATGATGGCTGAGGCGGCACGCCAGAATGTGGCGCTGGGCGCGGAAATTATCGACATCAATATGGGCTGTCCGGCCAAGAAGGTGTGCAAGCGCGCCGCCGGCTCGGCACTGTTACAGGACGAAGCGCTGGTGGCGGAGATTCTCCAGTCGGTGGTCGCGGCCGTCGCGGTGCCCGTCACCCTGAAGATCCGCACCGGCTGGGACCCGCAACAGCGCAATGCCGTCCGCATCGCCCGGCTGGCCGAAGATTGCGGCATTCGCGCCCTGGCCGTGCACGGCCGCACCCGCGCCTGCCGCTTTAACGGCCGCGCCGAGTACGACACTATCGCCGCAGTGGTGGATGCTGTCAGTATCCCGGTGTTCGCCAATGGCGATATCTGCACCCCCCAGCAGGCCCGGGATGTCCTCGATTACACCGGCGCGGCCGCCGTGATGATTGGCCGCGCTGCTCAAGGCAATCCCTGGCTGTTCAGGGAAATCAATCACTTTCTGGAAAAGGGAACCCTGATCGAACCGCCGTCGACAACAGAGCTAATTGGCACCATTGCCAGCCATATACATGCCATCCATCAACATTATGGCGACTATGTCGGCACACGGATTGCCCGCAAGCACGTTGGCTGGTACGTTGGCAATCTGCCGAGCGGTGAGATATTTCGGAACTACTTCAATCAGCTGGACACTCCCAGCCAACAATTAAAAAGCCTGAACCACTTTCTCACGGGACAAGAAGAATGGGAAACAGCCGCATGAGCGCCATAGATACATTTACTATTCAGGCGGAAATGAACGCCGAACCGGTGGACATGGGCCACCACCACGAATCACTGCACGAGTGTGTAGCCCATGCGCTGCAACAGTACTTTCTCAACCTGGATGGACAACCCGCCAACGACCTTTATCAACTGGTGCTCAGCGAAGTGGAGGCCCCCCTGCTGGAAGCGGTACTGGCCTACACCCGCAACAACCAGAGCAAGTCTGCGGAGATGCTCGGCTTGAACCGCGGCACCCTGCGCAAAAAACTCAAACAATACAACCTGTTATAAGAATACTGAGGACACCATGAGCGAACTGCGTCAAGTTACCCGCGCCCTGATCAGCGTTTCCGATAAAACCGGCATTGTGGAATTTGCCCGCGCCCTGACTGACCAGGGCGTCGAATTGCTATCCACCGGCGGCACTCACCGCCTGCTGCAGGACAACGGTATCCCGGTCCGCGAAGTATCCGACTACACCGGCTTTCCGGAAATGATGGACGGCCGCGTCAAGACCCTGCACCCCAAGGTCCACGGCGGCATTCTCGGTCGCCGCGGCACCGATGATGCCGTGATGGCGGAACACGGCATTCTCGGCATCGACATGGTGGTGGTCAATCTCTACCCCTTTGCGGCCACCGTAGCCGATCCCAACTGCGATTTGCCCACCGCCATTGAAAATATCGATATCGGCGGCCCCACCATGGTTCGCTCCGCCGCCAAGAACCACAAGGATGTCGCCATTGTGGTCAACGCCGGCGACTACCGTGCGGTGCTGGAGGAGATGAAAGCCAACGGCGGTCAGCTCAGCTACAACACCCGCTACGGCCTGATGGTGAAGGCCTTTGAGCACACCGCCGCCTACGACGGCATGATCGCCAACCACTTTGGCGCCCGCAACACCAGCAATGAAAAACGCGACTTCGCCGATACCTTCAATATGCAGTTCCTGAAAAGCCAGGACATGCGCTACGGCGAAAACCCGCACCAGAAAGCCGCCTTCTATGTGGAAGCCGAGCCGGTCGAGGCCTCGGTGGCTACAGCCAAACAACTGCAGGGCAAGGAGCTGTCCTACAACAACGTGGCGGACACTGACGCCGCGCTGGAATGCGTAAAATCGTTCACCAAGCCGGCCTGTGTGATCGTCAAACACGCCAACCCCTGCGGTGTGGCCGTGGTGCCGGACGCCGAGGGCGGCATCCGCAAAGCCTACGATCTGGCCTTCGCCACCGACAGTGAGTCCGCTTTCGGCGGCATCATCGCCATCAACCGCGAACTGGATGCAGCTACCGCTCAGGCCATTGTCGATCGGCAGTTTGTGGAAGTGATCATTGCCCCCAAAGTCAGCGCCGAAGCCACCGCCATCGTCGAGGCCAAGAAAAATGTGCGCCTGCTGGAAAGCGGCGAATGGCCAGCCCAGCGCACTGCCGGTCTCGACTTCAAACGGGTCAACGGCGGCCTGCTGGTGCAGGATCGCGACAACGGCATGATTGGCGAAGCCGACCTCAAAGTGGTGACCAAACGGGCGCCCACCGAAGCGGAAATGCACGATCTGATCTTTGCCTGGAAAGTGGCCAAATTCGTCAAATCCAACGCCATCGTCTACGCCAAGAACCGCCAAACCGTGGGCGTCGGCGCCGGCCAGATGAGCCGTATCAACTCCGCGCGCATCGCCGCCATCAAGGCGGAACACGCCGGCCTGGAAGTGGAAGGCGCGGTGATGGCCTCCGATGCCTTCTTCCCGTTCCGCGACGGTATTGATAACGCCGCCGGTGTCGGCATCAAGGCCATCATCCAGCCGGGCGGCTCGATCCGCGACGAAGAGGTGATTGCCGCCGCCGACGAGGCGGGCATCGCCATGGTGTTTACCGGCATGCGCCATTTCCGTCATTGATCACCGCACGCAACGGGGCTTAGTCCCCGCTGTTACTACTTTGATTTTGCGGCGATTGTGCCTTGCCGGTACAATCGCCGCTTTCATTTCAGGCAAGAGAATTACCCATGAATATTCTGGTGATCGGCTCCGGCGGACGGGAACACGCACTGGCGTGGAAAGCGGCTCAGGGCGAAGGGGTTGAAACCGTCTTCGTGGCGCCGGGCAATGCCGGCACGGCGCTGGAACCCGGCGTCCAGAATGTCGCCATCGACGTCGGCGACTTTCCTGCACTGGCGGATTTTGCCGAGCAGCATCAGGTTGGCCTGACTATCGTCGGCCCCGAACAGCCACTGGTGGACGGCGTGGTGGATTTCTTCGCCGCCCGCGGCCTGCGCGCCTTCGGCCCATCCAAAGGTGCCGCACAGCTGGAGGGCTCCAAGGCCTTCACCAAGGACTTTCTGGCGCGCCACAACATCCCCACTGCCGAATACCAGAATTTCACCGAGATCGAACCGGCACTGGCCTACCTGCGCGAAAAGGGCGCACCCATTGTGGTGAAAGCCGACGGCCTGGCAGCGGGCAAGGGCGTGATTGTCGCGATGACCCTTGAAGAAGCGGAAAATGCGGTGCGCGATATGCTGGCGGGCAATGCCTTCGGCGAGGCCGGCCACCGGGTGGTGATCGAGGAATTCCTGGCCGGCGAGGAAGCCAGCTTTATTGTCGTTGTGGACGGCGAACACATTCTGCCCATGGCCACCTCCCAGGACCACAAGGCCCGGGACGACGGCGACAAGGGCCCCAACACCGGCGGCATGGGGGCCTACTCCCCGGCACCGGTGGTCACCCCGGCCATTCACCAGCGCATCATGGCCGAGGTGATTCGCCCCACGGTGGACGGCATGGCCGCCGAGGGCAACAGTTACACCGGCTTTCTGTATGCCGGGCTGATGATCATGGCCGATGGCACCCCCAAGGTGATCGAATACAACTGCCGCTTTGGCGACCCGGAAACCCAGCCGATCATGATGCGCCTGCAATCGGACCTGGTGGCCCTGTGCAATGCCGCACTGGACAAGACCCTCGACCAGTGCCAGGTCAACTGGGACGAGAGGGCCGCATTGGGCGTGGTACTGGCCGCCGGCGGCTATCCCGACGACTACCGCAAGGGCGATGTGATTTCCGGGCTGCCCAGCGAGGCGCTGGCAGACCGCAAGGTATTCCACGCCGGCAGCAAGGAAATTGATGGACAGGTCACCACCAACGGCGGCCGCGTGCTCTGTGCCGTGGGACTGGGCGATAGCGTAGGCGAAGCCCAACAGCGCGCCTACGAGCTGACCCGGCAGATTTCCTGGGACGGCGTCTACTACCGCAGCGACATCGGCTACCGGGCGGTGGCGCGGGAACGGGGCGACAACTAGCGCTTGGCACCTTAATGCCCACAAAAAAGCCCGGTGACAAACCGGGCTTTTTTATCTGTGTGAAGGTTAGACCCGCACCAGGTTGCGCTCCTCGGCCCAATGGCGCAACTGCGCCAGCTGTTCCGCCATCACCAGGGACAGCGGCGCGGTCTTCGCCAGCTCTCCCAGCAGCAGCGGGTGATTGACGGTCTCCTGTTGCGCCAGGGCACTGTACAGTGCCGACACCACCGCCTGTTCTATTTCGGCACCGGTAAAACCCTCGGCCGCTGCGGCCAACTCCGCCAGATTGAAGCCGTCCAATGCCAACTGGCGCTTTTCCAGGTGAATGGCAAAAATGGCCGTGCGGGTTTCAGCATCGGGCAGATCCACAAAAAACAGCTCGTCGAGGCGACCCTTGCGGATCAGTTCGGGGGGCAACCGGGCGACGTCGTTGGCGGTGGCCACCACAAACACCGGCGCCCGATTTTCCGCCAACCAGGTGAGCAGTGTCCCCAGCACCCGCTGGGCGGTACCGGAATCCGAACTGTCACCGGAAATGCCCTTTTCGATCTCATCGATCCACAGCACACAGGCGGACATTTTCTCCGCCAGCGCCAGGGATTCCCGCAGGTTGCGCTCGGTCTCACCGTGGAACTTGTTGTACAGGGCACCCATATCCACCCGCAATAACGGCACGCCCCACAAGCCGGCCACGGCCTTGGCGGCCAGGCTCTTGCCGCCGCCCTGCACTCCCAGCAACAGGATGCCCCGTGGGTTCTCGATACCCGGCGCCAGCGCCTCACCGGCAAATACGCCGCGGCGCATTGCCAACCAGGACTTGAGGTTATCCATGCCGCCGACCGCGGCAAACTTTTCGGTATCGTACTCGTAGCTGAGCACCCCCTCGAAGTCCATCAGCTGGAATTTGGCCCGGTTGACCTCCGGCAGGTCCGACTCGGTAATTGCCCCGTCATCGACGATGGCGCCGCGCACCAGCTGGCGCACTTCCCCCTGGGTCAGCCCCTTCAGATTGGCCACCAGCATCTGCAAGGTGGCGTTGTCGGTTTTCACCTTGCGGCCGCCATTGCCCTGGGCCCACAGCTTCGCTTCCTCGCGAATCAGGCTGACGATCTGCTCGTCGCTGGGCAGCGACAAACTGAATCGCGCCGCCAGCCGGGACAACTCCGGCGGCAGCTGCAGTCGGTGACTGAGCAGGATGACAGTGCACTGACCGCCGCTGTTGCGCAGGGCAATGTCTTTCAGTAGGCGGATCAGCTTCGCCTCATCCTGCAACCAGGGGTGAAAATCACAGAGCACGTACAGGCCCGGTTCGGCCCGCTCTTTCAAAAAGCTCAGCACGGCTTCCGGCTCCGCGTGCTGGCAGTTACCCGCCAACTGCAAACCGAAATCGGCCCGTCGCAGGCCGTCGGTCACGGTCCACTGGAACAGCGGTTTGCCGCGCTGCCGCGCCACCCGCAACAACAGGTCGATCACCCGACCCTCCTCGTGGCTCTCCAGTACAATCAGCGGCACCCGGCCCTCAATAATCAACCCCAGATCATGTGCATCCTGCATCGACTACGCTTCCTTCTGTTCGCTATGCCGCAACCAAACCTCAATGCCCTGGGCGTTGAGCTCAATATCCATTCTCAACTCCTCGGCAATCGCCGACACATTCGCCTCCGGCCATTGACGTCGGACACGCTCACAAATCATCTCATTCAGCTGGCTGGCAATCTGCCGTTCGCGGTCATCACTGTGCTCGAGGGCCAGCGCCATTTGACTCCAGGCGCGAATCTGCTCCCGCAGGGTTTGCACATACCCTGCGGGTTGCTCCAGCACAGAGTAATGGGTCAGATACATGCGCTGCGGATCGTAACTCATCAACAATTCCAGAGAGTCGAGCAACTTGTCCGGGTTGAACTGCACCGGTGTGGTGGTGGGCAGAATCAACCGCTCGCCGCCCAATTCCTCTAAGCGATAGGACAGGCCGAAGGTATCGCCGCTGAACCACCCCTTGGTCGCCGCATCCCACACACAAAAGTGATGCTCCGCATGTCCCGGGGTATGGCGAATTTCCAGGGTGCGCCCACCGAGCTGCAGCAGTGTCCCGTCCCCTGCGGACAAAATCCGCGCCTCCGGCACGGGGACCAGCTCGCCGTACAAGCTGGCGTAGACTTCCTCGCCGTAAACGGCTATCACCCCTTCAATCAGGCGTGCGGGATTCACCATATGTCGCACGCCGCGGGGATGCACCACCAGAGTGGCATTCTCGCAACGCTGCATCAGCAGGCCGGCACCACCGGCGTGATCCAGATGTACATGTGTGGGCACCACATAGCGGACAGCCTCCAGCGATAGTCCCAGATTCCCCAATGCAGAGGCTATCGCTTCCACGGTATGTGCGGTACCGGTTTCGATGATAGCCACCTCGGACCCTTCGACCACCAGATAGCAGCAGGCCAATCCCTCCTTGAGATACCGGGCATCCAGGCAGTAGATCCCCTGCCCCACTTGTTCGACCGCCGCACCTTTCATCACCACCCCCTGTCTGAGCTCCAATTTTGCTACAATAACGCCCCCGGTAACCAGTTGGCCATTAGACAAATGAACGCCAGACGACTCTCACTCTTTGACGGCTTGCTGTTGCAAGTGGATCGCGCCCTGCGCACGCTGGTAGCTGATGCCCCCACTCCCGACCGCCTGTCTCCGGCCACAGCCTCCACCGAGCAGGCCCTCAGTGACGATGAAAAAAATCATGCCGCCGGGCTGATGCGGGTCAATCATTCCGGTGAGGTCTGCGCCCAGGCGCTCTATCAGGGGCAGGCCCTGACGGCCAGGTTGCACTCGGTTCGCGAGGATATGGAACAGGCCGCAGATGAAGAGATTGACCACCTGGCCTGGTGTGAAGAGCGAGTCAAGCAGCTCGGCAGTCACACCAGCCTACTGAACCCACTGTGGTACTGCCTGTCTTTTGGCATCGGCGCCAGCGCCGGGCTGATCAGCGACAAACTGAGCCTGGGATTTGTTTCGGCGACGGAAGAGCAGGTCTGCAAACACCTGCAAAGCCACCTGCAAAAGCTGCCGCCGCAGGATGACAAGAGCCGCGCCATTGTCGAGCAGATGCTGGAGGACGAGTCCAGACATGCCCACGCGGCCCTGGCGGCCGGCGGACTCAGATTTCCCGGCCCGGTGAAAACCCTGATGAGCCTGGTATCCAGGGCGATGACCGAGACCAGCTACCGTCTTTAGGGTGCCACACTGCTAGCGCCCGCGCGCCGCCTGTTTCGCCTTTTCCCTGATGTCGTGCACAATGCCGACAATCTGCTCTTTCACCCATTGGTGCACCGGTGACTTGATGGTCCTGGCGTGCTGTACCAGCACCACCGGCACGGTGTTATCGAACTCCAGTTCCTCCGGGTAGGGTTTGCGCACAATACCGTAGCTCTCCCCTTCCATTTTCAGGTCGTGCATGGTCGCCATCATCAGGCAGTCCGTCTGCCACAGGGCATCCATGGCGGTCATCAACTGGGTCGTCACCAGGGTTTTCTTGCGCTTTAGGCCGTGCTTGGCCAACTCCCGGTCAAAACGGCTTTCCACCGAGGCAGAGACCTCGCCGGAGAGCAGCAGGTAATACTGGATAAAGGGATACTCGAGCATCTCCCGCAGGGTCAGCTTGTCCTTGCCGGCCAGGGGATGTCCCGCGCGCATCCAGACCGCCGGGGTAAAGCTGCCCAATGGGGTGACATGAAACTCACTGCCGTAGGGTCGGGCAATTTCAATGGCAAAATCCAGGTGGCCGTCTTCCAGTGAGCGCGCCTCTTCCCCGACCTCACTGGTGAGCGTCAACGACATGAATGGCGCCTCATTGATGATTCTGCGGGTCAGCGTCGGGATAACCTGAACCGCGATAAACTCGGCCGTCATAATGCGCATCTCACCGGCATAGGTGAGCGGATCAAACTTTCCCTGCACCACCAGCTGGGAGACCCCGGTCAACACAGCCGGCAGCAGTGAGGACAATTCGGCGGCCCTCGGTGTCGGAATCAAGCCGCGACCACTGCGAATGAACAGCGGATCATCGAACAGTTCCCGCAGGCGCTGCAGGGTCTTGCTCATGGCCGGCTGCGTAATATAGAGGCGCTCCGCAGCCCGGGTCACACTCTGCTCCTCAATGAGCACCTGCAAGGCGACCAGCAGATTGAGGTCCATACGGGCCAGTAGTTTTGTGTCCACAAAAAATTACCCAAGATTATGACAAATATTATATTAATACATTTGAGTAATGCTTTGTCGACACCTATATTTTCAATCGAAGCAACGCGGTTCGAAGTACTAAATTCACAGGGTCTACCCCCCACCCTCTCACCGTTTGGGTAACCAGTGTTTTTGAACCGGTCAGATCAGCGGCTAAATGAAGTGAGTTACCTGTTTATCCGCCGATCGCGCTTCAATCTCTTACTCCCTCTATATCTTTTTTAAGGCAGCATTGGCTGCCTTTTTTTTCGGCGCCGTCACAAAATAAACCAAAGTTATATTCAGAATAAAAACAATGCATTTTATTTATGCCGAGATTGCCCCTATAGTCGCAACCATAGTTTGTAGATAAGCCTTTTTGATCACCACTTGTTTGGATCGATTCGATTATCTGCCAATGTTTATTTCCTCCTAGTTGACATTTTCTACCCCCTCTTAACATCCTTCTGGGCAGCGCAAGCTGCCCATTTTTTTGTGCTCGAAAACGGGGGCCAGGGGGGAATGTCAGGGATGGGCTCAGGATGACTGAGACCGCGCCGGGCTACTCGGCCGACTGAATGTCGTAACTGTGGGATATCTCGACGCCGCCGCGGGACAGCATGATAGAGGCGGAGCAATACTTTTCAGCAGACAGCTTGACCGCATTGGCCACCATATTTTCTTTCAGTCCCCGGCCGGTGACGACGAAATGGAGGTGAATCTTGGTGAAAACCGCGGGGACTTCATCGGCGCGCTCGGCGTCAATTTCAGCGACGCAACTGACCACGTCCTGGCGGCTTTTCTTGAGGATATGCACCACATCAAAGGCAGAACAGCCACCCATGCCACTCAGGACGACCTCCATCGGCCGGGCACCCTGATTTGTGCCACCGTGATCGGGCGGACCATCCATCAGTATCTGGTGCCCAGTTTCTGTCTCTGCAATGAATTTGGCGTCTCCGCCCCAGGAAACCTTGGTTTTCATGATGGCCTCAAGCTGAAAATGTCGAGAGCCTAACATAATTGCTGCGCTGTTACTCTTAGAATTGGCGGTCCGATACTGTATGCCCGGCACTTGAGGAATAATGCCCATGGAAAATCCCAACTTGGCCAACAGAGAGTTTGTGCCCATAATGGGTTCTCTTTTTCAGAAAGAACACAAGAGGGAGGACCCCGAGTTGGCAGCGGCACCCATTACCCCCCATATTCCCAATGCGGAAGCGTTTCTGGCCCATTGTCACCGCCGCAAATATCCGGCGAAAAGCACCATTATCTACGCCGGCGACGAGGGCGACACACTGTCCTACATCATTAAAGGTTCCGTCACGGTACTGATTGAGGACGACGACGGCCGTGAAATGATCGTCGCCTACCTCAATGAGGGTGACTTCTTTGGCGAAATGGGATTGTTCAAACAGCGCGATCGCAGCGCCTGGATTCGCGCCAAAACCGAGTGTGAAGTGGGCGAAATCAGTTACAGCAAGTTTCAGGAAATCTCCAGGGAGTACCCCGAGTTTCTCTTCGCCATCGGTGTGCAAATGGCCAAGCGCCTGCGCGATACCACGCGCAAGGTCGGCGACCTCGCCTTCCTCGATGTCACCGGTCGCGTCGCCCGCACCCTGCTGGACCTGTGCAGGGAGCCGGACGCCATGACCCACCCCGACGGCATGCAAATCAAAATTACCCGCCAGGAAATCGGCCGCATTGTCGGCTGCTCCCGGGAGATGGTGGGCCGGGTATTGAAGACCCTGGAAGACCAGGGCCTGGTCTCCGTGAAGGGCAAGACCATGGTGGTGTTCGGCACCCGCTAAGCCTCAGCAACCTCGACCAAAAAGGCCTCTCGAGAGCACTGCTGTCCCACAGTTGAAAGTCATAAGGCGAACCTCATTTGAGGTTCGCCTTTTTTCTGTCTCGGTGGGTCGGGGCACAGGAGCTCTTTTAAGGCT
>NZ_JBFHQR010000072.1:0-10989 GCF_041592135.1 Porticoccus sp.
GATGTCGAGCCGTCGCCTGCAGGCGCCGTGCCCTGCTCATTTGTGCCACTTTTTCTGCTGTTCAGCACCCGGTGATCCGGCCAGATTCTCGGCGCCGAGCAGGATAACTTCAATTTCTTCGGTAATTTCCTCCTGTCGCAGCACATTGCAGGCCCGGGCCAGTTCCGCCGATTCCTCCTCCAGATGTCTGACGGCTCCCTCCAGGTGGGCGACCCGATGGTGATTTTCCGCCATCAGGGAGGTGAAGAGCACCCCGTGCAGGACGGCAAAGAGGTATTGTTCCGTCAACTGCAGCAGGAATTCCCGCGGGGGCAGGTGCAGCAGGGGCGGGTGGCCGAATGCCGCGGTAGCTTTTCCAGCCAGTCCTGGCAGGTTGTGGAAAGGGGGGAGCAGCCGCTGCTCCCGAATCTGTGCGGCGCTTTCGTGGTATAGGCACACCAGCGACAGGGGCCCCCGACCTTGTTGCAGTTGGCTGAGTTCGCTCACCAGGCGGTTGAGCAACGGGGATACTTCTTCCGTGACCCCGGCGCCATCCAGTGCGATCGAGACGCGCGGGTCGTCATCCAGCAAGGTGCAGAGTTTGTGTCCCACGGCCAGCACACTGGCCAGGCCTTCAGGGGACTGCGGTTTGCTGTTCAGGTGCTCCAGCAGGGCATGGTTGAAGTCGCCGCAAAACCCCCGATCGGAGCCAATCAACAAGTAGACGGTCGCGGTGTTTTCAGTGTCGGGCAGTGTCTCGGGGAAAAACTGCAGGAAATCCGCTGCGACCTGCTCGATGCTGGTGACCACCTGTTGCTGGGCATCGAGAAAGCGGGCCAGTTTGCGGGTTTCCATATAGGCCAGGGTTTTCATGGAATTCATGATCTCCTGGATTTCCCCCAGGCTGTGGCGGTGCGCCTCAAGGCTGCGCCGGCGGCTCACGGGGTGCTGTCCCCAGCCGACGCGCTCAGCCAGTCGGTCAGGGCGCGGCTCCAGTCCTGCCGCGGGCTGTCCAGTTCCAGGTCGCTGGCGACGGCCTTGTTGTGGAGTCGGTCCAGGGTGCTGTTTAGATGCTGCAGATCCAGGCCGTCCAGCAGGTGGTCGTTGAAAGCCACCAGCCAGGCCATCTGGGCTGTTGCCGGCAGTGGGCAGAGGCGATCCTGTTTGAGAATTTCCCGAAGCAGCTGGCCGCGCCGAATGGCTGTCTCCATGGTCGCCTCAAGGCGTGCGCCAAAGCGGGTGAAGACCTCCAGCTCCTGGAACTGCAGGTAGTCCAGCTTCATGCGCCCGGCCTCCTCCTTGACGCGGGGGTGCTGGGCCTGGCCGCCGATGCGTGACACGGACAGGGCAATATCAATGGCGGGTCGAAAGCCGCCGGCAAACAGGCCGCGATCCAGGTACACCTGGCCGTCGGTGATGGAGATCAGGTTGGTGGGAATATAGGCGGCAATCTCGCCGAGTTGGGTCTCGACAATGGGCAATGCCGTGATGCTGCCGCCGCCCTGGGCGGCATTCAGGCAAGTGGCCCGCTCCAGCAACCGGGCGTGCACGGAAAAAATATCGCCGGGATAAGCCTCCCGCCCCGGGGGGCGCCGCAACAGCAGCGACAATTCCCGGTAGGTGCGGGCGTGGGTGGAGAGGTCGTCGTAGATCACCAGCACATCGCGGCCCTGCTGCATCCAGAATTCCGCGATGGCGCAGCCCGCAAAGGGTGCCAGCTGCTGCAGTCCCGGCAGGCCACTGGCTTCTGCGACCACCAGGGTGGTGTAGTCGAGGGCGCCAAACTCCCTGAGGGTGTCCATGACATTGACCACGGTGGAGCGTTTTTGGCCGATCAGCACATAAACGCAGTACAGGTCCTGGCCCCGTTGATTGACCACGGTATCGATGGCCACGGCACTGCGCCCCAGGCCCTCGTCGCCGATCAATAGCTGCCGCTGCCCCCGACCAATGGGAATCATGGAATCGATGATCTTGATGCCGGTATAGAGCGGTTTGTGGACAAAATCCCTGGCCACAATGGGCGGGGAAAGTGCTTCCAGGGGCTGCCAGCTGGTGTGGGCCGGTGGCTCGCCGCCGTCCAGGGGGCGCCCCATCGGATCGACCACCCGGCCGAGCAGGGCATCACCCACCGGAATGCTGAGGGCGTGCCCGGAGCGCTGCACGGTGGTGCCTGACGTCAGTGTTGCCGTCTCCAGCAACAGCACGGCACCAATCATGTTCTCATTGAGGTCGAACACCATGCCGCGGCTGCCATCGGCGAACAGCAGCACATCGTCCATGGCGGCGGAGGGCAATCCGGTAATCCAGGCGATACCGTCACCCACCGCGACCACCGCGCCCTGCTCCTGGATGCGCAACCCCGGCTGATAGTTGTCCAGCCATTCTGACTGCCGTTGCAGCGGGGGGGATGGCTGGCCGCTGCGGCTGATGGAATCGTTGTCGGAACTACTGCTCATGTTGTGCCAATTCCGCGAAGCCGCGCAGTTCATCGCGCAGGTTGGCCGCCAGTACCCAGGCCCCGATGGTGATCCGCAACCCGGCCAGCAGCGACGGGTCCTCCTGAAACCGGGGCGTCCCCGTCCAGCCATTGTGGCCGAGTGCCTGCCGGAGTTGCTGGCGCTGCTGTTCCGGCAAGGGATAGGCACTGGTCACGGTAATGGTGTTGGCCGACACCCCGTTGTGGGCCTGCAGTGCCGCTATGCGTTCCGGGGACAATTGCCCGAGTTCGCCGATGGCGAGTTCCACCAGCCGCTGCTCCGTCTCGGCCCCCGTCGCCTGGGTTAACAACTTGCCGGCAAAGCGGGCGCCCAGGGCGAAAGCGTGCTCTTCCAGTTTGCGCTGGGCGTCCGCCAGGCGGCGGGCCTCGGCGACACGGGCCTTTTCCCGCTCCTGTTGCAAGCTGTCCCGCAGGGCCGACAACTTTCGGCTGCGCTCCGCCTCCAGCTCTCCGCTCAGGGTGTCGCGGGCCTGCTGGCGCTCCTGATTCCAGTGCTCCAGGCGTGCTTCATACTGTTGTTTCAGTTTGTCGGCATCGGCGTGCAGGGCCCTGGCATCGCCGAGGGTTTTCTCCACCCCCGCCTGGCGCTTGGCAATGATGGCCAGTACCGGCTTGTAGAGGAAGTGCTTGAGAATCCAGATCAGCACCAGGAAGTTGATGATCTCGAGCAGAAAGGTGGACCAGCTCAATTCCACAGACGGGTTCCTCGTTGATCAGGTGATGGCATGGTGTGACGGCCCCGGCTACTGGCCGAGGTATTGCAGCAGGGGGTTGCGGAACAGGATGATCAGTACAATCACCAGCACGTAGATGGCCAGGGATTCGATCATCGCCAGTCCGATAAACAGGGTGCGCATAATCGAGCGCTCCGCCTCCGGCTGCCGGGACAGGGCCTCCAGCGCCCGGCTGATGGCCCAGCCCATGGCGATAGCCGGCCCCATGACGCCCAGCGCGACGCCAAAGACGGCGGCCACCGTGGAAGCCAGGGTGAAGGTGGAAAGGTCAGTCATCGGAATCTCCTTGCCCTTCTGCAGGGGATGATTGTTGTAGACGGGATTGTTGTGACTGGATGCCGCCGGCCACGTAGATCAGGGCCAGCATGCCAAAAATGTAGGCCTGCACCAGCGCCTCGATGATGTGCAGCATCAGGATGGGCACCGGGGCCAGGAACCCCGCCACCAGCAGGATCAGCAGCGCCGCCATTTCCAGGCTCATGATATTGCCGAACAGCCGCACCGCCAGTGCCACGGTGCGGGTCACTTCACTGATCAGGTGGAAGGGCAGCAGGATCGGACTCGGCGACAGGTAGTGGCGCAGGTAATTGCGAATCCCCTGGATGCGAATGCCGTACCAGTGGGTGGACAGGAACACCAGTATCGCCAGCGCCGCCGTGGCGGAGAGATCGCGGGTGGGGGAGTGCACTCCGGGGATCAGTCCACTGAGGTTGGCGATCACCAAAAAAATCCACAGACTGCCAATCAGCGGCATGATCTGGCGGGCGTGTTGCGGCGCGGCGTCCGCCACCGCCTGCTCGATCACTGACACGATTCCCTCCGCGGCGGATTGCACGCGCCCGGGATTGTCGACACGTAGGCGACGGGATACCAGCCAGGCAAATAGCCCGATGATCCCCATGATGGCCCAGGTGGTGACCACAGTCGCCGTAATATCGACAGGACCCAGCCGGAACAGGGGGTGGATCATGACCTCCGGGTTATCCATGGCGTTATTCCCGAATAAACAGGTAGACGTTGAGGGCGCCGATCATCACCCCCACCAGAATCAGGCTCAGGGTCCAGCGGCTGGAATAGACCGGAACCAGGCTGTCCAGCCATTGGCCCAGATAGGCGCCGCCGACTACCGGCAATACAAACAACAGCCCCAGGGTGCCGATGTAAACGGTCTGGCCGAGCAGTGTGGGCTTTTCCCGCTCGGCTTTTTCCATCCGCTTGATCTGGCGTTCCACCTGCTTTCTCAATTCATCCGGATGCGGCATGGCTTATCCTGCCTTTTTTGGAGCCCAGTTCCCACAGCCGCTTGAGCACCTCTTGCTCCATGCGCCGGAGGCTTTCTTTCATGGTGTGTAGCTGCTCCTCTTCCGCCAACAATTGTTGCTGCAGGGCCTGACTGATGCGATTGAAGTTGTCGTCCAGCAGGTAGCGGCGGGTGCTGAGGGTCAGCACATTGTCGCGGAAATAGAGCACTGCCCCGGGCAGGGCCAGCCATTGCCATTGCTCACCGTTTAGCTGAAAGCGCGCCAGCCCAATCACCAGCATCGTCATCATGCGCTGGTGGTCGGCGAAAATACCGAAGCTGCCGGACCTGTCCTCACCCACAAATGAGGTAACACCCTCAATCTGTTGAGTGCGGGTCGAGTCCTCGAGTCGCAGGGTAAAGGCCTTCACGGGGCGCTCTCCGCCATGGTGCCGCGCATATAGCAGCGCTCCTCGGGTACGTCGTCGTAATCGCCGCGCAAAAAGCCCTCGCAGTCGGCGATGGTCTGTTCCAGGGGTACCGACACCCCGGCAATGCCGGAGTGGCCCGCGGTACTCCAGAAGGGCTGGGTCAGGTAGCGCTGCAGTTTGCGGGCGCGCATGACGATTTTCTGGTCTTTGGGGGACAGCTCCTCAATGCCGAGCATGGCGATGATATCTTCCAGTTCGCGGTAGCGGGCCAGGTGTTCCCGCACCCCTTCCGCCACATCGTAGTGGCGCGTACCCAGGGTGTGGCGGTCCATCAACCGGCTGCCCGATTGCAGCGGGTCCACCGCCGGATAAATGCCCTTGCCCGCCTGGGTGCGTGACAGGATCACGGTGGTGTCCAGGTGGCTGAGGATGGCGCTGACCGCCGGGTCGGTCATGTCGTCCGCCGGCACATAGACGGCCTGCACCGAGGTGATGGCGCCGAGCCGGGTGGAGAGGATGCGGTCCTGCATTTCCGCCACCTCGGTGGTCAGGGTGGGTTGATAGCCGACGGTGGCGGGCATCCGCCCGAGCAGGCTGGACACCTCGCTGCCCGCCTGCACAAAGCGGAAGATGTTGTCCATCACGAACAGCACTTCCTTCTGCAGGCTGTCCCGCAGGTACTCCGCATAGGTCAGCGCCGACAGGCCGATGCGAAAGCGCACCCCCGGGGATTCGTCCATCTGGCCGAACACCATCAGGGTTTGCGGCAGCACCCCGGCCTTGTCGATTTCGTGCCAGAGTTCATGGCCCTCGCGGATGCGTTCGCCGACCCCGGCGAAGACCGAGACCCCCTGGTGCAGGGTCGCCACCGCGTGCATGAATTCCATGATCAGCACCGTTTTGCCGACGCCGGCTCCGCCGAACAGGCCTGTTTTACCGCCTTTCACAAAGGGGCAGAGCAGGTCGATGACCTTGATGCCGGTCTGCAATACCTCGCCCACACCAACGGCGTCGCTGAGGGGCGCGGGTTTGCTGTGGATATTGCGGTATTCATGGGCCTTCAGCGGCGCTTTGCCATCCAGTGGCTGGCCGAAGATATTCAGCAGTCGGCCCAGACAGTCGGGCGACACCGGTACATGCAGCGGCGCGCCGGTATCGAACACCGTCATGCCCCGGTACAGGCCACTGCTGCGATGCATCGTGATGGCCCGTAAATGATGTCCATCGAGGTGTTGGTGGACTTCAAACAGATAGGTTTCGTGGTCGACGTGGGCGCACAGCGCCTGGTGCAGGGGAGGCAGAGTATCGCAGGCAATTACCACCACCGGACCGTGGACTTCCACAATCGCCCCGATGGAGGTTAATCCCTGTTCCCGACAACCCAGTGGTTCAGTCATGGCAAAAGTATATCCCTAAAATTCGCGGCAAACAGGGGCCCCGGTTGCGGCGGGCGCGGGTTCAGTTTTGCGCCCCGGCAGCGCCGTTGGTCAGCACATCCTCGCCGGTTCGCTGGCGAATTTCCTCCCGCCGCTGCTCCGCCAGCTGCTCCTCCTGGTGACTGAGGCGGCTGCCCACCCAGCTATCCATCAGCTTGGCGGTGACCAGGTCGCCGCTGACATTGATGGCGGTGCGACTCATGTCGAGGATGCGATCCACGCCCATGATCAGCGCGATGCCGGCGGCGGGGATGCCCACGGTGTTCAACACCATGGCGAGGATGACAATGCCGACGCCGGGGGTGGCCGGTGAACCGATGGAGGCGCCCACGGCGGTAATCACGATCAGTGCCATGCCACCCAGGCCCACTTCGATGCCGAATATCTGGGCCAGGAACATGGCGGCAACCCCCTGATAGAGGGCGGTGCCATTCATATTGATGGTGGCGCCCAGGGGGATCACGAACTGGGATACCGAGGGCCGGACGCCGAGTTTCTCCTCTGCGGTCTTGATCGACAACGGCATCACCGCCGCCGAACTGGAGGTGGAAAAGGCCAGCAGCAGCACCTCTTTTACGGAGCTGATGAAGGTCCTGGGGCTCATCCGTGCGGTGAGTCCGATCACCAGCAGGTAAAACCCGAACATCAGCAGCAGGCCGAGCAGCACGGTGCCCACGTAAACCGCCATGCCCAGCAGGGCGTCCAGCCCCAGTTTCGCGGTCAACTGCACCAGCAGACCGAACACGGCAACGGGCGCCAGCAGCATGGCCCAGCGCACCACGGTCATGCACACTTCCTGCAACGAACCCATCAGATCCAGCAACGGCTTGGCCTGCACGGGCGACATCATCACCAGTGCCACGCCGATCACCATGGCAAAAATCACTACCTGCAACATGTTGCTTTCCACCATGGAACTGAGGGGATTGGAGGGCAGCAGGGTGACAATTTTCTGGGGCAGCTGATCAAAGACCGCCCCCTGGGCCGGGGCCTGATCGAGATTGGGCACGGCGCTCAGGGTGGCCTGCAACGCCTGGCTGTCGACGTACTGACCGGGCTGGATCAGGTTGGCCAGGGTCAGGCCGATGACAATGGCGAGGGCCGTGGTAAAGATGAAATACAGCACTACCCGCAGGCCGATTTTCTTCAACTGCTCCAGGTCTTCCGTGGCCGCCAGGCCGCGGATGATGGAGGCGAACACCAGCGGGATCACCATCATCTGGATCAGGGCCAGGAACAGCCTGCCCGGTAGCGCGATCCAGTCGCTGGCGGTGGTGGCAGTGGCCGGGCTGATTAGGCCCGTGCTGGGGCCCATGAGAATACCCACCGCGATGCCGAGCACCATGCCCACCAACACCTGTAACCACAGGCGACCGCGCACCAGGCCCTGCAGGGAGTCGCTCAGGTATTTCAAAGAGCGCGGGTGCAGGGCCTCTACGGTGGTCTTGAGGACAGCATGATTCAGTAAAGCCAAGCGGATATCCCCAGGCGGAGGTTTCTGTAGCCGGTGCCAGATACTTTCGCATATCTCACCGGCGGACGGTAGCGCTCCCGACCGGGACGCTAGGGATGCTCAATGCGCAGCAGCACATCCATACTCTGCGTCTCACCGGATGCCGCCTTGACCTTCAGTTTTTCGGTAATCGAGTATTCCAGTTCCATCCCAGCGTTGGGGGACATTATGTCCTGAATATAGCCCACATAGAGGCGCGGGGTCAGGTACTTGCCGGCGGTGAGGGCGCTCTCCCGGACTCCCGCTTCGCTGGAGACGGTCAGGGTATCCAGCCCCAGGTAATTTTGCAGTTGCCGGGTCAGCCCCTCGCTCTGGCTGAACCCCAGTGCCGTGGCGGCATTGCTCAGGGCGGTGGCATCGGCCTGGGAGGCGCTGGCCAGCGGTTTGCCGGTGATCAGCAATGCCATCGCCTCTGTCTGCGGTAGCGAGGGCGTGGCGAACACTTCACTGGTCAGGCTGTCCGGCATGCCATCAATGCGGATGCCCACCAGGGTATTGTCCACCGTGCGCGAGGCGCTGAGGTGAATCAGCGGGCGGTCGGGATCGCCCTGGAAGATCAACCTGCCGCTATCGATACTGAGTCGCTGGCCATAGGTGCGGTAGCTGCCGTCGTGGATTTCCAGGATGCCCCGTGCCCTGGCGGGCTGCTGTGGCTGCTCGGTCATGTTCAGGTCGCCGCTGAGACGGCCCTTGATGCCAAAACCGCTGAACTGCACCTGATCGCCCAGCGTCACACGGATATCTGCCCGTATCGCCTGATCAGGAGCGGGCGCGCTGGCTGCCTCGGGTTCATCGACAATGACCTGATCGGCGGACACTGTGACCGCGCTGGCGGGCAGCTCCTTGAGATGAATGCGGGCCGCGGTCACGCCGACGGTGCCGTTGATCGATAACCGACCTGGCTCTGCCGCGACGGTCAGGTCGGGACTCAGGCTGGCGCTCAGGTTTTCCAGTTCCACGGCCTGCACATCTTTGCCACTGAGCTGGAGCTGGCTGTGCCAGTCATCCGGCCGGTTGAACAGCAGTGAGCCTGCTATTGCCAGCACGCCCTTGCCGGAATCCAGCGTGCCGCTGACCTGCCAGTCGTGCTGCTGCCGGTGGATCAGGTTTAGCTCGCCATGCTGCACATCGATGCCCAGTTCCGGGACATGGGCCGACAATTCGGACAGTCTGAGCCCGCCGCTCAGGCGGGGCTGCCCGGTGGTGCCGCCCAGGGTGACGGTGCCGTCGGCCCGCCCCTTGAGATCCTCCAGCGCCAGCACAAAGGGGTCGAGCCAGTCCAGGGAGCTGAAGTGCAGTTGCGCCTCGCCGGCCAGCGCCTGGCCCTGTTGCAGTGGCCATTGCAAACTGGCCTCGACCTGGCCGCTGTCCAGCAACCGGGACTGCGCGCTGAGTTGCAGCAACTGCTGCCGCAGCGTTCCGGTGAGCGAGGTTTCCCGCAACGCCATCACCCGCGTGGACTGTTCATCCATGCGCAGCTGCAGCAGCGGTGCGTGCAGCGACCACTCCCCGCGCAGGTCGTCCGGCTTGCCACTGAGCAGGAGTTTGCCGTCCACCGCCCCCGACAGGCTGCTCTGTTGGGGCAGCCAGCCTTGCGCCAGACTGGCGGGCAGCTGCTGCAGGGCCAGATCCAGTGCGACGCCCTGTTGGGCATCCCAGTGGCTGGTCGCGCAAATCCGTGCCGCCTGCTGTTGCCAGCAGTGCTGTGCCAAACTGATGTTCGATGGGGAAAGCTCGCTGTCCACCGGCTCCTCCAGTTGCCACAGGCCAATTGCGGGTGAACGGATCTCGCCCGACAGCAGCCGAGTCCGCCAGCGATCTTCCCGCCAGTGTCCGAGACCGGTGAGTTGCAGAGTGCCCTCCCGGTGTTTCAGGGAAAGCTGGTAGCGGTGGTCTGCCACCAAGCCGGTAGCCTGCAGGCTCAGTTGCTCGAGATGGAGTGGGGACAGATCGAGATCCTCAGCGGTCAGTTGCAAGCGCTGCTGGCCGGCTTGCTGCCGGGAGAAGCTGGCGTCGAGCCGGGTCAGGCGCTGGCCTGCCAGGGCCAGTTGTTGGCCGCGCAACTTGCCCCGCAGCTGGGGTTGGTCACGGCTGCCGGTGAGCAGGCCGTCCCCCTGCAGTTTGCCCGCAAGTGGCGGGTAGAGCGCGGCGAGGTTGGACGCATCCAGTTGCCAGCGCAGGTTTAACTGCTCCCCTGCGGTGCCGTCCAGCAGCAGGCTGTTGGCGCCGATGCGGAGTTCGAGCCCCCGTCCGGAAACCTCCCCAGGCCGATACCCCAGCTGGCCCCGGAGGCTGAGGGGATAGCCGTTCAACTCGCCGGTGATCTGTTCGATGGCCGCGTTCAGCAACAATTGCTGCGCCCCATAGCGGCCATCCAGTTGCAGCCGGCCCCCGAGCTCCCCGCTCAGTTCCCCGCTGAAGTGGCCGGGGCGCAACCGTTCCAGGTCAATCTGCAAGGTGCCGCTGAGGGCTTCGCGCCAGTGCAGCGCCCCTGTTGCCAGGAGCTTGCCGACGTCGCTGTCCAGGGTCAGCTGTTCGATGCTGAGGCCGTCGGGGTCGCCGCGACTGCTCAGGGACAGTTGCAACGGTGGCACCAGGGGCTGGGCCGGCAGGCTCAGTTGCAGCGAACCCTGCAACCGGTAGTCCGCCAGCGTGCCGCTGCTCTCCAGTGTTCCCGTCGAGGTAACCGCTGTATCCAGTCCCGGCAGCAGGGTGTTTTCCAGTTGCCAGCGGTGGGTCAGCCGGGCGCGGAGGTGGGCGGGGTCGAGTCCGAGCTGGCTGCGGTCGAACCCCGTGTCGAGGCCGCCCCCGCTGTCCAGGGCAAAGGGCGACAGCAGTTGGTGTTTCAGGGTGACGGTGGCCAGGTTGCCGCCCACCGCCAGGGTTCCGGCATAGCGGGGTTGGCCGGTTTCGCTCAGCTGCCACGAAGCGCTGAGGTTGAGACGGTAGGGGGGCTGGCCGCCCAGTTTGCCCTCGATGGCCAATTGTCGATCCGCTTGTACCAGCGCCAGTTGGTCGAGTTGGATGCCCAGCAGGTTGATACTGCCCGTAGCGGTTAGCCGTTCCAGCTCCAGCCGGTGCTCCGGGTCGCGGTAGCGCAACTGGCGGATCTCTAGCGCCTTGAAGCGAATGGGCAACGTGCTGGACAGGGTCGGC
>NZ_JBFHQR010000073.1:0-10822 GCF_041592135.1 Porticoccus sp.
AGAATTTCGCGCTTGGGCGGGACGATCTTGCCCACCCGGTTCATGGTGTATACGTATTGGGCCATGGATACTTGCCTGAGTTTTGATATGGGGCTAAAAGGGTGGGATTGTAGCTGAAACTGAAAATTGTCAGAAGCCGTTCCCCGGGGTATGCCGGACTGGAAGAGGTGACACCGATAGTGACAGGCAGCGTGCAGACCGTTTATCAGCTTGACCAGGGAGATTGTAGTGGCCAAAACAGACAGGTCGAATAAGCAGCTTGCAGTGCAGTTGTCCGGCGTGGATTGCCAGGTTGCCCTGAAAGACAAGGATGAATACAAGGCGCTGCTGGAGGCCTTGCAACTGCTGATGTTGCAGATCCAGCAGGCCTATTACCTGCAGGGGCGGCGCGCCCTGATCGTGCTGGAGGGGCTCGACTGCGCCGGCAAGGGCGGCATTATCCGCCGCATGGTGCAGACCCTGGACGTGCGCGGCGTGCATGTCTGGCCCATCGGTGCACCACTGGGTGAAGAGCGCCAGCAACACTACCTGTACCGCTTCTGGCAGCGTTTGCCCGCCGCCGGTTCCATCGCCATCTTTGACCGCTCCTGGTATGGCCGGGTGCTGGTGGAGCGCATCGAGGGATTCTGCACCGAGCAGGCCTGGCACCGCGCCTACCGGGAAATCAATGAATTCGAGCGGCTGCTGTTTGACGATGGTGTGCGCATCATCAAGCTGTTGCCGCTGATCACCCGGGAGGAGCAGATCAAGCGCTTTGAGGAGCGCATCCGCAACCCCCACAAGCGCTGGAAGCTGACGGTCGAGGATATTCGCAATTGGCACCACTGGGACGATTACCAGCAAGCCATGCAGCAGATGCTGGATAACACCTCCACGGAAATCGCTCCCTGGCATGTGATCCCCGGCAATCGCAAGTGGTATGCCCGCGTTGAGGCGTTGAAAATCGTCACCGAGGCGCTGGCCAGGGACGTGGATATTTCCGTGCCATCGCTGGATTCGACACTGCTGCAGCAAGCGCTGGAAATGTTGCATCGGGAGTTGAATGGAAATGGCAAAAAGTAGGGGAAGCTCGGCTTCTGGGAAATGCTGAAAAAAGAATAATTCAGCGGCCATCTATGGCGTGGAAAAGATGAAATGCAAATTCCAGTTCAAAATGATCACAATAAAAATAACAATCCCGTACATGCGTTGTTAAAGCCAAATTTAAATCAGATGGTAAGCGTATTTGCAATTTTTAAACTGAGGAATTGTCAGGCTTAAGATTAATTTTTATTAAGTAATAGTTTTTTAATGATGTTAACGTATTTTCCGGGAAATATTTCTGGTTTTTGAATTCCCCCGGTGCCTTTCACGGCAACCAAACTTATCTTTTCTTTCCCCTGGAATCCCGGCTCGTATGTGAGTGCTGCTGTAGGGTGCCTGCAGCGATAAAGCACATGTGATTTCTATCCCAACACGGCATGGCAGTCCGCCTGGTTTCTGCATTATGCTAATAAAAAATTTCAATCCAGCCCATAGTAGATAAAAAATATCGCATTCCCCGTCGGGCTTCTATATTTCAATCTGGACGTTCTGTCCGCACCGAGGGGGATAATGACCATGTTTAAAAAAACCATACCGTTATTGGCGGCCTTGGCCGCCATCATGTCGCCGCTGGCGATGTCTGTGCATGCCGAGTCCATGCATGCTGAATCCATGTCCAATCAATTCTGGTGGCCAGACAGGCTGGACCTGAGCCCGCTGCGCGAACATGACGCCCGTTCCAACCCGATGGGCGCCGATTTTGATTACGCCAAGGCCTTTGAAACTGTGGATATGAAGGCCCTGAAGGCCGACATTGCCAACGAAATGACCACGTCACAGGCATGGTGGCCCGCGGACTGGGGCACCTACGCCGGCCTGTTCATTCGCATGGCCTGGCACAGTGCCGGTACCTATCGCGCCGCAGACGGCCGCGGTGGCGCCGACGGCGGTCAGCAGCGCTTCGAACCGCTCAACAGCTGGCCGGACAACGCCAACCTGGACAAGGCCCGCCGCCTGCTCTGGCCGGTAAAGAAAAAGTATGGCCGCAACGTTTCCTGGGGTGATCTCATGGTGCTGGCCGGCAACGTCGCGCTGGAAAAGGCCGGCTTCAAGACCTTCGGCTTTGCCGGTGGTCGCGCCGACGATTGGGAGGCCGACCTGGTGTACTGGGGCCCGGAAACCAAATGGCTGGATGACAGCAAGCGCTACAGCGGCAAGCGCGATCTGGAAAACCCGCTCGCGGCGGTGCAGATGGGCCTCATCTACGTCAATCCGGAAGGCCCCACCGGCCACACCGGTGACCCCCTTGCCGCCGCTGTGGATATCCGCGATACCTTCGGTCGTATGGGCATGAATGACGAGGAAACCGTCGCCCTGATCGCCGGCGGCCACACCCTGGGCAAGACCCATGGCGCGCACGGTCCGGGTAAGTGCGTCGGCGCCGATCCGGCCGCTGCATCGATGGAAGAGCAGGGCCTGGGCTGGAAGAACGCCTGCGGCAAGGGCAATGCCGAGGACACCGTGACCAGTGGCCTGGAAGGCGCCTGGACCCCCACGCCGACCCAGTGGACCGCGGTGTTCCTGCAGAACCTGCTGAACTTCGAATGGGAGATGACCAAGAGCCCGGCGGGCGCCGTGCAATGGGTGCCCAAGGACAAGGCACTGCACCAACTGACCCCGGACGCCCACGTCAAGGGCAAGCGCAATCCGGTGGTCATGTTGACCACTGACTTGTCTCTGCGCGAGGACCCGGCCTACCGCAAGATCTCCGAGCGTTTTGCCAAGGACCCGGATGCGTTCAATGACGCCTTCGGCCGCGCCTGGTTCAAGCTGACCCACCGGGATATGGGCCCCAGCGCCCGCTACGTCGGCAGCGAAGCGCCCAGGGAGCAGATGATTTGGCAGGACCCGATCCCGGCGGTTGACTACGCCATGATCGACGCCGCCGACGTCAAGGCACTGAAAGCCAACATCCTCGCCTCGGGCCTGAGCGTCCCGGAACTGGTGCGCACTGCCTGGGCTGCGGCGTCCAGCTTCCGCGGCTCCGACAAGCGCGGTGGTACCGATGGCGGCCGTCTGCGCCTGGCCCCACAGAAGGACTGGGCCGCCAACTCTCCCAAGGAGCTGGCGAAGGTGCTGACCAAGCTGGAGGGCATTCAGCGGGACTTCAACGGCAGCGCCTCCGGCGGCAAGCAGGTCTCCATGGCGGACCTGATCGTGCTGGGCGGCGCGGCGGCCATTGAAAAGGCGGCCAGCGATGGCGGCCACAGCATCAGCGTACCGTTTGTGCCGGGCCGCGCGGATGCCTCGCAGGCGCAGACCGATGTGCAGTCCTTTGCGCTGCTGGAGAACAGGGCGGACGGCTTCCGCAACTACTACGCCGGCGGCAGCTCGGCCTCCCCCGCGACCCTGCTGGTGGACCGCGCCAGCCAGCTCGAACTGACGGTGCCGGAAATGACCGTGCTGGTTGGCGGTATGCGTGCGCTGAACGCCAATACTGGCGGCTCCGCGCAAGGCGTGCTCACCACTAATCCGGGAACACTGAGCAATGACTTCTTCGTCAACCTGCTGGACATGTCCACCCAGTGGCAGAAGTCTGCCAAGGACGGGGTGTACGAGGGTACCGATCGCAGCACCGGCAAGAACCGCTGGAGCGCTTCGCCGGTGGACCTGGTGTTCGGCTCCAGTTCAGAGCTGCGCGCGGTGGCGGAGTTCTATGCGGCGGATGACGCCAAGGCCCAGTTTGCGAACGACTTCGTCGCGGCCTGGACCAAGGTGATGAACCTGGGGCGTTTTGATCGGCATTGATCAGGGCGCGGCAGGTGTTGGAAGTGCCAGCGAAGCACGGATAGCTTGCCTAGCGGAAAAAAGCGGCGTGTCACACGCCGCTTTTTTTAGGCCCGGATCATATTCTGTCATGGGATGACGGCAAAATTCGCGTCTGACATCTGTTTTTTGGCGCTGCCGTGGTCAACCCGGCCAGGCCGCCGGAACAGCGCTGCCGGTGTTGAGCGAGGACTTCCCGGAGCCGGGTGTCTCAGGGCCTGATTACCCCGGTGCTCTTCGTTGTGTCGGGCACCAAGCGGGTGTTTGATCCTGATGTGTTTGTCACCGTCGCCGGAAAGCTTCGTTTGAAAGAACTGAAATGGTTTCAAGGGGGCTGGAGGGTTGCCCGCGGTGAGTTGGGGGGACAGTCGCCAACTCCGGGGTTCGGGGGCGTCTCTTCAGAGGTGACATTCTTTCCGCGCCGGTAGTCCGCCAACCCCGGGGTTAGGGGGCGCCTCCCCGTGTGCGGAACTCCTGCGCAGCGGCAGTCAAGCTCCGACCACTACGCAGTTGCGGCCCGCTGTTTTGGCTTCATACATCGCCTTGTCGACATGATCGATGGCATCTTCAACGGCGAGGGACTGGTCGAGCATGGTGACCCCGAACGAGGCTGTCACCTGTAACATCTGGTCGGAGCCGTCGCAAAGAATGCGCTGGGCGGCGATGGAGTCGCGCAGCCGTTCGGCAACGCACCGCGCTTCTTCCAGGGTTGTGGAGGGCATGCAGATAAGAAATTCCTCGCCCCCATAGCGGTAAATTTTATCGTAGGGGCGCAGCAGCGCCTGCAGGCACTGCACGCTTGACACCAGCACCCGGTCGCCGGCGGGATGGCCGTAGCGGTCATTGATGTCTTTGAAATGATCGAGATCCAGCAGTACCAGTGCGCAGGTCTGGACACCTCTTTGTACCAGGGAGTGCTGTTCGCGCAGCCAGGAGAGCAGGCCGATTCGGGTCAGCGCGCCGGTGAGGGGGTCCTGGTTCTGGACCCTCTCCATGAACTCATGTCGCAGGGCGTGAATCTCCAGGCGCATTTTGTCCAGGGTATTTTCAAACAGATCCAGACTGCTCGGTGGAATGGCCGAGCCGTTGGCCACTAGTTGCAGCAGGTTCCGGGCGCAGTCGTGCATATTCCTGTGGGCGTGCTGGAGGGAGAGAAAGGCGGGGTGCTGCCGTAAAAAAGCGCTCGGTACGTTCTCGTACCACTGGCCAAAGCGGCAGCGGCGATGGGCATCGGGCAGCAAATCTGCCGTTTCTGCCGGCACGTGGGAGATCAGCACCCGCAGCAGGCTCTTGTACCACTGTTCGTGGTTGTAAATCGCCTGATCCAGCTCGGCGATGGTCGACTGCAACTGTTGCCTGGTCGGGGTTGCGAAAGGGGGCTCGTACAAGGTTTAGTCTCTCTAGCGTGGCAGTTCAAGCCATGCAGAGAGGATGCCTTGCCGGGCAATAAATACGGTTAACGCTTTGCCGCGACAGGTTTGTTGTTCTGGCAGAAGGCGATGTTGCCTGCTTTCTGGCTGGTATCTCTGGTTCATGGCGCTAGTTGAAATGTAGCTCAAGATTGCCAGGGCGCGCCACTTATCGCCACGGGGCGGATACTGGCCGTGAATAGGGGCGGTGATAAGCCCTGTCGGAAGAAAACCTGAGGTTGGAGGCCGTGATCTGGGGGCTCTCGGGTTAAAGCGGGCTGCAGGACACGCGCCTGTTTGATGAGGGTTTTTATAAAAACCCCAATTCCTGCTAATCCCGGTCGGTGAAGGTTTTGGAAAACTGGTTGCTATAGCGCTCGATCCATTCCTGCGCCGCAGTTTCACTGTCCAGATCCCGTCCGTCCCTCAGGAGTTCCCGACGGTAGTGTTCTATCTGACAGACTTGCTCCACCATTTTGCTCTTGAAGGACTCCGTTTCATCCTTGAACAGGATGCTGACCCCGAATCCGTTTGCACAGGGGTCGCATCTCGCCACCCGACCCGAGAACCGGTATTCATGTTGCAGCAAGGGGATTCTCAGTGTCACCGGGGCGCCTGGCGGCAGTTCCCTGTGCAGGCGGCAGGCAACACCTTCCTGACCGATGCTGCAGAGGCGGGTCTGGTCTCCTTTGGTGTCGTCCTCAGAGGAAACAAGGATTGGAAATTCAGTTGGATGATGAATAAAACCGCGCATGTTCCTACTTCCTTCTCCTTATATTTTTTATAGTAGAACGCCCGCCCTGTACGCGCTGGCAGAAAGAGATATGGGTGGGGAAATAGGCGACTAACGGAAGGTGGCTGCCGGGGCGGAAACGGCGCCAGCAGTGGTCATTCATGAGTGAGAACAGGTCCTAGCCCGAGAATGACTCGGCAAACTGGCGGCCAAAGCGCGCAATCCACTCGCGCGCCGCCGCGTCGCTGTCCAGCTGCCGACCGTCCCGGTGGAGTTCCCGGCGGTAGTGCTCTATCTGGCAAACCTGCTCCACCATTCTGCTCTTGAAGGACTCGCTTTCATCGCTGAACTGGATGCCGACCCGGAATCCCTTGGCACAGGGAATGCATCGCACCACCCGGCCCGAGACCCGGTACTCCGGTTGCAGGGAGGGAATGCGCAGCGTCACCGCGGTGCCCGGCGAGAGCTGGCGCGGCAGGCGGCAGGCGAGCCCTCCATGGCTGATGTCGCAGAGGCTGGCATGGTCGCCATTGTTGCTGCCTTCGGAGGAAACGAGGATGGGAAAGTCCGTGGGGTGGCGGATGAAGCGTCGCATAGGCCTACGTCCCTGTGGGTATATTGCCCATAGTAGGCTATCTGCACGCCCTTCGCCGGGGAGAATGAGGAAAGGCCGATCAACGGTCATGCGCTGCTGTTTTATGCACTCGACGGAGTTCGATTATGCCCATGGTGGTGGAGTTGCTGACCCCGGTCTGCCAAGGTTTAGAGTCGGCTTTTCGGTCGCAATAATCAGCGATTCAAATCGGGCATGACGCTGGTGGTCATATACACCACCCGTTCGGCAATATTGGTGATTCTGTCGCCGATGCGCTCCAGGTGATGGGTTGCCCACAACAGGTAGGTGCAAGTTCTTTCCTGTCCCGACTTGCCGCAGATTTCCCGAAACAGGAGGTCGTTGACGGCCTGTTCGGCGCGATCAATCTCATCGTCCATGGCGGCGACCTTCCGGGCAAGCTGCTCATCGGCTTCGTCGTAAGCCTGCTTTGCCCCTATCAGCATGGCTTTGCAGATTTCCGCGATCCCGGCGATGGGCTGCACATATTGCCCGTCTGGCACGGCCTCGAGCTTGAGCACGATTTTGGCGATCGCTACCGCGTGATCGGCGATGCGCTCCAACTCCATGGAGATGTAGATGTCGGTCAGTACCCTGCGCAGATCGGAAGCGACCGGCTGCTGGAGGGCGATGGTCTGCACACCCAACTCCTCGATCCTGTGCTGCAGCGCATTGATCAGGCTGTCGCCTTTGACGACCTCCTCGGCAATGCCGGCATCGCAACTCCGCAGGCTTTGCAACGCCCTATCCAGGGCATCACTCACATACTGATACATCTCAACGAGCTTGTGTGTCAGGGCCTGTTCATCGGCGTCGAGTATGGGTCGGGTGGGCTTCATGCCAGTGCGCCTCGATTGTGTGAGCTGTTGGGATAGTGTGCGGTTTCAAATTTGACAATTTTATGAAGGGGGTTAAAACGATTAGTTATCAAAAAGGACAGGTATCGCGGTTGATGTCGTTTAGCCCCATATTGCGTAGCGGTTCCGCCTCATACAGGCGCGGGGCTGGTTTATCGGGTTGTAGTGAACAGAAACGCAAGCTCCGTAACTGCCCGGCGTTATCTCGGAATCGTTATACGACCAAGGTGGTTAATGCCGGTAACTTAAAGGGCGGCACCCTGTGAGGCTAAATGCTTGCAGCTATTGGTGTGTCAGCAGCCAAGGTGCCTACTTGCTTTTCCAGATTTTGGCCACCGCGCGATTGCTGCCCAGCAGCCCGACAATTTCACAGACGCTGCCCACCAGGAAAAAGATGGTGACGGGCAGTGCTCCGGCAGGCTTGGCGGCGACTATCGACGCATACAGGGAGCCAAAGGAAAGCAGCAGAAATAAGCCGCCCAGGGCCACCAGTATTTTTCGGTGCGATTCGCGATAGGCATATTCGCCGTTGCCAGACTCGAAATAACCGAGCACCGGTGAAAACAGTTTTCGCATTAGTGCTTTCATGAATAACCTTTGGTGGTGAAGGTGGCTGGCATAGGATACCCCAGTGGGTGGGGTTGAGGCATAAATTAATGGCCTCTGTTCTGGTGGGTTTAACTCAAACCAAAAATATCTGCTGCCCCGAGAAATCCTCATCTGTCTGCACTTATTTCGCGTTGTTTTTCAGGGCGTCACAAGTTATTTCTTTCCGGTTGTCGAAAATTTCACATGATAAATCCAGAACTGGAGGAATCATTGTGATCCAAGGAAATTGGCGGTGGAGATGCTGTGCTTTTGCTTGCCGTTATTGTCCCAGATGCCGGTGATGGAGCCCGTAAAACCCGCTTCAGTTCAGCTTGGACAATTGTCCCGCGATCTGTTTGCTGGAGACGGCGGCATTTTCGCTGAGGATGCGAATTTCCTGGGCGATGACGGCAAAGCCGCGGCCGTGCTCACCGGCCCGCGCCGCCTCGACGGTGGCGTTCAGGGAGATCAGTTTTACTTTCCGTGATACATCGCTGATGGATTGCACCGCCTCAAACATGGCATTGCGGACGTTTTTTTCCACCGCGCGGCGGTCGTCGAGCAGGTTGTGAAGGCATTGGCTGACGGAGGCGGTGACGGCGTTTAATGCGGTCAGTAGTTCATGGGAGACGAAGTCCGCCAGGCCCGACAGTTGGCTGGCGGCTACGTCGTCGTCCTGCAGATCGGCGCTGAGCCGGTCGGCCAGGAAAATAAAGCGCTCCAGGGTGGGGGTGGCGTTGGCGATATCGGTATGGCCGTTGACTGTCTGGGCGGCCTGGGCGGAAATGCCCAGCGAGGCTTCGCCCTTTTCCAGCGCGGTTTTGATTAGCTTGAATTCGTCCAGTGAGTTGTTAAAGACGCTGATGGCCCGGTTGTGGGAGGATGGGTCCAGCACGCTTTGCTGTGCCGACATCACCGCGCGGTGGGACAGCATGCGCATCTTGCCCGACAGGTTGATCAGACGGCTCAGTTCATCGTCCAGGGTATTTTTGTCTTTCGTTGTCATCGCCGGTTCATTCCCCAATTGGCCAACATTGTGTCGCTATAAAATCGCTGTAACCGACCTCCAGAGTGGCCGAGTGCAGGCAGGTATGTCGTTTCCATCTTCGATCCTCTTGCAACAAAAAAGGGTACCGCTGCCGGACCAGAGATGGTTATCCCCGGAACGGCGACGGCACCCTTACCGTGTAGCTGTTTGTAATGGCTGAGTGGTTGCTGCAAACGCGGTCTACAGCAATTGGACTCAGGCCCTTATGCAAACAGCGTAAGCAGGGCACGTGCCAACTTTGCTGGATGGCTTTCAAATCAATGTGATAGCGGTTGTGCGTGGGTCAGGCGGGCAGGCGCTGGGCGCAATGGCTCGCAAGGGTGCGCCATGGCTGTGCATGTGGCGGCGTGGTGGCGCAAAAATGGTGCGGGCGATAAGTCACCGCGGCTATCACCGGGGCGATGGAGCGACGGGTGTGGTATGGGAACCCCTTATCGGGTCGGCGAACCCCGGTGGCGCGCGTTAGCTGTTCAACCCTGCACCGGCTGATCGAATCCCAGATTGCCCATCTCGATGCCGCGGCGGAAGTCGCGCATGTGTTTTTCCATCCATTCCTCGGCCTTGTCCTGATCCCCGGCGCAGATGGCGTCATACACATGACGGTGGGCCACCAGAATGCGCTTCCCCGGTGACAGGGCGCGAATGATGGCGCCCCAGGCAGGGTAGAACAGCTGGTTGAGGGGGGCGCGGGCCAGCAGCAGGGCGTTGTTGTGGGTGGCTTCGGCCACCAGGTTGTGAAATTCGATTTCCACTTCCAGCAGTGCGTCGTGGTCGTTCATCACCTGTGCGGTGCGCGCCAGGTTGTCCGCCAGCAACTGTTTTTCTTCTGTGGTCGCGCTCAGGCAGGCCAGTTTGCCCGCCAGCGGTTCCAGTCCCATCGCCACCTGCCACAATTCCTCAAAGGTCACCTGGTGCATCAGCATCGCCGAACTCACCGAGCGCCCTATGGCTTCGGTGCCCGGCAGGGTGACCACTAGTCGTTTGCGACCGGCGCGACCGAGGATGCCACCGTGTTCCAGCAGGCGAATGGCTTCGCGCACCGTGGAGCGGGTGACGCCGAACTGTTCTGCCAGATCGGTTTCCGTGGGCAGCAGATCACCCGCCTGAATCTCGCCACTGACAATGGCGTTGCGAATTTTCTCGCTGACCACTTTGTAGGCGGGTTGGTGGGAGAGCCGATCAAAACTGACGGATGTGGCCATGACGTGTGTTTCCTCTGGCGGCGCTGTTTCTAATCGCTGTTTCAGGTGGCTGTTCTGGACTGTAATGGCGCGCCGCGATTTTGCTATCAATGGGCTGAGAATAACAGACTTTCCTATAATTGACATATTGTCCGACAATATGTCAGCATCGTTTGGTCTATCAATAATAGGCGGGGTGTGCCGAGCCAGAAACCGGCGCCCCGCAACAGCTGCACTCAGGGGGTAGCCATGACCGGGGCAACACAAAAACAACAGCGGCAACAACCGGCAACGGAAAACACGCCGCTGCGCATCGTCACCGCGGCCTCGCTGTTCGACGGCCACGATGCCGCCATCAACGTGATGCGGCGGCTGATTCAGGCCAGTGGCGTGGAGGTGATTCACCTCGGTCACAACCGCAGTGTCGACGATGTGGTGCGCGCCGCCATTCAGGAAGATGCCGACGCCATCGCCATCAGTTCCTATCAGGGCGGGCACATGGAGTACTTCCGCTACATGCTGGAACTGCTGCGGCAGCACAATG
>NZ_JBFHQR010000074.1:0-10666 GCF_041592135.1 Porticoccus sp.
CGGTGACATGGGGGTGGGGCTGAATGGTGAGCACAAGGATGCCTACATGCCCGGCATGGAGCTGCGCGGCAAATACACCTTCTTTGCCGAGGGCTGCCGCGGTCACCTGGGCAAGCAGTTGATCGAGCACTTTGCCCTCGAAAAAGACACACAGCAGCCCCAGCACTACGGCATCGGCATCGGCATCGGCATCGGCATCAGCATCAGCATCAGCATCAGCATCAGCATCAGCATCAGCATCAGCATCAGCATCAGCATCAGCATCAGCATCAAGGAATTGTGGCGGGTGCCCCCGGAAAACCATCACCTGGGACTGGTAGTCCACAGCGCCGGCTGGCCCCTCAACGAGAGCGACTCCTCCGGGGGCGGCTTTCTGTATCACCTGGAAGACCACCAGGTGGCAGTGGGCCTGATCACCGACCTCTCCTATTCCAATCCCTACGTCAGCCCGTTTGATGAATTCCAGCGCTACAAGCATCACCCGGTCATCAAACAGTACCTGGACGGCGGCGAGCCGGTACAGCGCTACTGCCCTGCGGGGGTTTATGAGGTGGTGGACAATGCCGATGGCTCCAAGCGCTTCCAGATCAATGCCCAGAACTGCGTGCACTGCAAGACCTGTGACATCAAGGACCCGAGCCAGAATATCATCTGGGTAACCCCGGAAGGCGCCGGCGGGAAAAACTACAAAAATATGCAGAAATACAATTAGTTATACTGATTTGTTGAAGTAACAAATTAGAATATTGAAGGCTGTCATTCCAAGACAAAGGCGGCGCCACCACTGATCACGGCATGGCATCCCTGTTGCAGCAACGGGTATTGTTGAGCCAATTCCGCCAACTGGTAATAGACGGGGCGGCTCAGCCGGCCCTCCAGATTGCGGCGCACCAACAGGTAGGGCGATGGCTCGCCAGTTGCCCTGTCAACGATGATGCGCAGCGGATGTTCGGCACCGGCAAGTACCTGATCGCCGGTGTTGGTATGAAAGCACAACAGCTGCTCAGGGGTTCCCTCCGCCACTACATTCAGGGAGGTGATCTGGAAGGGCACATCCTCAACCTGGATTCGCCATTTTTCCACCGGCGTGACCAGAAAATACTCATCCCCTTCCCGCTTCAGGATACTGGCAAACAGCCTCACCAATGCCTCGCGTTCAATCACCGAGCCCCGATGAAACCAGCGACCATCGCGACGGATCAGCATCGGCATGTCGCCACTCAGTGGTGGCTGCCAGTGCTCCAGCGGCGGCAACAGACCTTGCTGCTGCTGTTGCAGGGCCAGTGCACTGGCGATCAGGGATTGATAGGGCGATGCCACCGGGGTGAATCAAAAAACCTTGTTGTCGCGCAACTGACCCAGGTTGCCCATGGTAATGCCGATATTGGCGATAAAGCGCAGGAAATCCTGTTTGTCCTCCAGGTCGGCGCCGTAGCTGACATTGAAGTAGGCCTCCACAGCACCCTGCGCCAGGGCCCAACAGGCCAGATAATGGTAGCTGGGGGGAACGTCCTCAAGAAGGTCCATATCGATCAATTTGGCGATCATGGCATTCAGGGCGTCGACATTGGAGCGGCGCAGCTTGTGCAGCGCCGCCATCTTGTCGGCAATTTCTTCATTGTCCTGCAACTTCACTTCGAGCAGCTGGACCAGGCGGTCCAGCGCGGGATTGGACAGCCGCGCCTTGAAGTAGGAGCGCGCCGCGGCACCGGGGTCACCGGCATCCGTTGCCTCGATGCCCATGCGCAGGTTTTCAGTGATGTTGCGTTCGTAATCGAGCACGATCCGCATCAGGATTTCGGTTTTGGTCAGAAAATGTTTGTATACCGTACCCTTGCCAACGCCCGCCTCCCTGGAAATAGCCGATACGGTGACCCTGTCGATGCCATCGCGAATCAGCAGCGACAGCGCCTTTTCAATAATACGTTCTTCGCGGGCCAGAAAACGCTTTTTCTTGGCGCGGATCTTATCGGTGCTATCGGTAGATGATCTTGGCATTCAAGGCCCTGCCCAGTTCCAAAAGCGGAGGCAAATTGTGTGATGAAAACTCAAACGCTGTCAATGGTCACAGCGTCGATCGTCCACCTTTGGCCACGACAACCATGGACAGCATAAAAGAGAGTGCTATAATGCGCGCCGCCGGTGTGTAGCGCAGCCTGGTAGCGCACTTCCTTCGGGAGGAAGGGGTCGGAGGTTCAAATCCTCTCACACCGACCAGACATAAAAAAACCCACGTATACGTGGGTTTTTTTATGTCTGGATATTTTGCCAGCCGAAAGCATTACTGGTGGTGTAAATCCCGGAACAACGCCGGGTCGGCATAGCGCTCCTTGGGGTCGTAGCTGGTATAGGTGCCAAATATCTGACCCCAGAGATTTCTCGCAGCACAGTGGTAATAGCGGGCACGCATGGCTTTTGCCGCCTCCCGGCAACGCCCCGCTGTCAGGTAGCCGCGACCGGCAAGGGTTGAGTGCTCATCAAAGGGGCTATGTTTGACCATCAAGTCATAGCGCGGGTAGAACACATAGGTGATAACCACTATCAGGATCGCCAACACCGCTTTCATCTGAATCCCTCCTGTACAGATTCTGTCCAGTATAGAGCCATCTCCAGGGCTGCTTTCAAAGTCGTGGGTCCTTCAGGTAGAACCAAATCACAAACAGGGCAATAAAACAGGCCAGCGCGCCCATCTCGAATGCCAGCACCGAACGGTAGTCCCACACCAGCCCACCCAGCCAGGAACCGATAGCACCGCCCAAACCGAGGCAGAAGGCGCTGTACAGGGCCTGTGCCTTGCCCTGGTTACCGGGTTCGAACAGCCGCCGAATCCCATCGATCCCCGCCGCATGGTAGGCGCCAAAAGTAAAGGCGTGAAGGCTCTGGGCAAAGACCAGTAACAGCAGGTGCTGGGGAAAGTATCCCGTCAGCAACCAGCGCAGGGTTGCCAGCAGCAGGCAGGCCGCCATGATTGCGCGCACCCCAAAGCGCGGCAGCAGGCGATGCATCAGCACAAACAGCACCACTTCCGCCACCACCCCGACCGACCAGAGTACCCCGATCATCCCCCGGCTGTAGTGATGGGCCTCCATATAGAGGCTGAAGAAGCTGTAATAAATGCCGTGGGAAAACTGCATCAACATCCCGGCCACAAAGAATGCGGCCACCGCGGGCTGACACAGCACCCGCAGAAAACGCTGGGCGGGTCGAGACAACGTCTGCTGAGCGGGGCCCGGCACCACCAGGCTGCTGATAAAAATGCCCGCCAGCAGTAAAAATCCAATCAATGGCAGGCCAGCGATGCTGTGCCGGTCAAACCAGGCGCCGCTGCCGAGCACAAAGATAATGAAGCCGATGGACCCCCACAGACGCACGCGACTGTAGTTTTCCGGTTTGTCCCGCAGGAAGCTGGTGGTTATGACCTCCTGTTGGGGCAATACCGCGTTCCAGAAGAAGCTGTAGCCCACCATCACAAAGGCCACCATCCAGAACTGCTGGCTGATGAAAATCCCCGCAAAACACAGGCAAGACAGCAGTGCCCCCAGGCGGATAACGCGCAACCGCTGGCCGGTGTGATCCGCCAGCCAGCCCCACAGGTTGGGGGCGATGATCTTGGTGACCATGGGCAACGCCAACAATAGGCCGATCTCCGCCGCGGCAAAGCCCAGCGACTTGAGATACAGGGACCAGTAGGGAAACAGTGCGCCCAGCAGACCGAAAAAACAGAAGTAGAACGCGGACAGGCGCCAGTAAGGGACCGGCTCGGAATCCGCCTGCCCCACGGGGAATCAGTTACCCTGGCCGGCGGGAATCGGCTCCAGTCCGGTGTTGACGTCCAGATTCTGGGCGCGATGGCGCAACAGGTGGTCCATCAGGGTAATGGCCAGCATGGCCTCAGCGATGGGGGTGGCGCGGATGCCCACACAGGGGTCGTGGCGCCCGGTGGTGACCACCTCAATGGCGTTGCCGTGCACATCCACCGACTTGCCGGGGATGCGCAGGCTGCTGGTGGGTTTCAGCGCCAGGTGGGCAACAATGGTCTGGCCCGAGGAAATGCCGCCGAGAATGCCACCGGCATTATTCGACAGGAATCCCTGCGGGGTGATTTCATCCCGGTGTTCAGTGCCCCGCTGGACCACGGCGTCAAAGCCGACACCTATTTCCACACCCTTGACGGCGTTGATACTCATCAGGCTGTGGGCAATTTCCGCATCGAGTCGATCAAAGATCGGCTCGCCCAGCCCCGGCGGCACATGGGTGGCCAGCACCGTGATTTTGGCGCCCACGGAATCACCGTCCTTCAGCAGTTGTTGCATATAGGCTTCCATCTCCGCCACCTTGCCGGGGTCGGGACAGAAAAACGGGTTATTTTCCACTTCCTCGAGCACTACCTGCTCGGCTTTGATGGGGCCGAGCTGCGACAGATAGCCCCGTATCTCGATTCCCGCCACGGCCTTCAAATACTTCTTGGCGATCGCACCGGCGGCCACCCGCATGGCGGTTTCCCGGGCGGAGGAGCGGCCGCCGCCGCGGTAGTCGCGAATACCGTATTTCTGGAAATAGGTGTAGTCCGCATGGGCCGGGCGGAACTGGTCCTTGATATTGGAGTAATCCTTGGAGCGCTGATCGGTATTCTCGATGAGCAGGCCGATGGGACAGCCGGTGGTTTTGCCCTCAAACACCCCGGACAGGATTTTGACCTGATCCTCTTCCCGCCGCTGGGTGGTATAGCGGGACTGGCCGGGCTTGCGGCGGTCGAGATCCCGCTGCATGTCTTCAACCGACAACTCCAGCCCGGGGGGGCAGCCGTCAACAATACAGCCCAGCGCGGGGCCGTGGCTCTCGCCAAAGGTGGTGACAGTAAAGAGTTTGCCTATGCTGTTGCCGGACATAATGATTCCACTGGTGTCGAGGAGAGGCTGTCATCAACCCGATCAGATCGGGTCAAGGCCCCACAAAGAGGCGAATTTTATACGATGATCCCGGCGATGTCTCACCCGGCGGCCAGCGTCGCGCAGCAATCGCGCAGCTGTTGAGCGGTCAGCAGGAACACGCCGTGGCCGCCGCGCGCAAATTCGAGCCACAGAAAAGGCACTTCCGGGTAGGCGTCTTCCAGCGCCACCCAGGAATTACCGACTTCGACGATCAACACGCCCTGCTCGGTCAGGTGATCCGCAGCTTCAACCAGCAGGCGGCGGGTAAAATCCAGCCCATCCAGCCCGGATGCCAGACCGATTTCCGGTTCGTGATGGTACTCCGCCGGCATGTCCGCCAGATCCTCCTGATCCACATAGGGGGGGTTGGCGACAATCAGGTCAAAACGCTGTTGTTGCAGCTCGGCAAACAGGTCCGACTCCACGGCCGTGACCCGATCAGCCAGGTCGTAACGGTCAATATTCTGCCGCGCCACCGCCAGGGCAGCGGCGGAGATATCACTCAGGGTCACCCTGGATTGCGGCAGATAGAGCGCACAGGCGATGCCGATGCAGCCACTGCCGGTGCACAGATCCAGAATGTGCACAGGCTCTGCCGCCAGCCAGGGCACAAATTCGGATTCAATCAATTCGGCGATAGGGGAACGGGGAACCAGTACCCGCTGATCCACATGAAAGGGAATGCCGGCAAACCAGGCTTCACCCGTCAGATAGGCGGCGGGCAAGCGCTCCTCGACACGCCTGTCGAACAGGCTGGCAATGCAGGTCTGCTCCGCCTCACTCAGTTCGCGTTGCTGCACACTGGCATCCACATCCCAGGGCAGAGACAGGGCGTACAGTACCAGCGACAGGGACTCATCCCAGGCGTTATCCGTACCGTGACCAAAATACAGTCCGGCTTCGTCAAAATACTGGGCACCGAGACGGATGGCCTCCCCCACTGTACCCATTTGCGCTGGCCTTTTTTTCATGGCGCCATTGTACCCGGCAGTACCACAAATGGCTTTACGTTTCTCGATGGCTGACGTAGGGTTATGCACCAAATTCAACACAGCCCAACCCGAGACAGATTGTGAATATCGCTGACTGCTACACCCAGATTATCGAGTCCACCGGAGAGGACATGGCCCGCCCCGGACTGCTGGATACCCCCCAACGGGCCGCCAAGGCTTTCGAGTTCCTGACCCGCGGTTACCACCAGAACCTGGACGAAGTCATCAACGGCGCACTGTTCCCCTCGGATGCCAGTGAGATGGTGATCGTCAAGGACATCGAGTTGTATTCCCTGTGCGAGCATCACCTGCTGCCCTTTATCGGCAAATGCCATGTGGCCTACATTCCCGATGGCGTGGTGCTGGGGCTGTCCAAGGTGGCCCGTATCGTCGATATGTTTGCCCGCCGGTTACAGATCCAGGAAACCCTGGTGACGCAGATTGCCAACACCATCGAGTCGGTCACTAGCGCCCAGGGCGTTGCGGTGATCATTGAGGCCAAGCACATGTGCATGATGATGCGCGGCGTGGAGAAACAGAATTCCGTGATGAAAACCTCGGCCATGCTCGGCTCCTTCCGGGAGAACCAGGCCACCCGCAACGAATTCCTGTCACTGATTAACTGCTGATTTATCGCTGGGGGCGGTCCAGCCATTGCAGCTCGGCCGCGCCTCGCCCAAAGGCCAGCGCATCCAGGCAAGCCAGGGTGCTGGTGGACATCGACCAACCCAGTCCGGGCTCATCGGTGAGGTATTCGAGGATTTTGCCAATCAGGGGCTGATGGCTGAGCAACAGCAGGGATTTGACGTCGAGCCGGTCCACCCAGTGCTCCACCGCGGCGACACTACTCTCGGAGCGCAACACATCCTCGAACAACAGCTTGCCCCGATAATCCAGTGTTTCGCTGAGCACCTGCAGTGTCTGCCGGGCGCGCAGCACCGGGCTGCAGAGAAGCAATTCAACCGACTGTATTTCCGCCAGGTGGCGGCTGAGCACATCCCGGGTTTCGGCCTCCCCGCGGGGTGACAGGGAGCGTTCGCCACAGCCCTCGTCATAGGGGGCATCGCCGTGACGCAACAGGTAGATCAGCACCGGATGTGCTAGCCCTTGTCAGCGCCCTGATCACCCGCATCGCTGCCCGGGTGGGGCTGCGGGGTCACAAACGAGGGAACATCATCGGAACTGGGTGCCACGGTTGATACGGCGGCCTCCTCAGCGTCATCCGCCGACACCGGGAGCACGATCTCGGTTTCAGGCCAATCGGCGAATGGATAGGGCTTGTCTTCGCTGTTATAGGTAAGGAATAAAAAGGCCCGATAGGCCCACTTCGCCGTTCCCTGACCCAGCAGCACCAGCTGGCTATTGGCCTCGCCATTGAACAGCACCAGCAGAAACTGCAGCAGCGCAATGGTGAGAATCACTACCCTGGCCAACACCAGCAACAGAGCAAACAATATCATGTACAGCAGGCGAATCCAGGTATCGGCATTCAACAGGTTGGCTTTGGTGTCCTTATTCATGGCGTTTACTCCGCAATAAACTCGACGTCCGTACTCTGCTCCGCCAGCATCAGGCTGCTCAGCACGTCACTGACGGGGCGATGGTTAAACATGGTCTCGTACAGGGCGCAGACCAGCGGCATGTAGATGCCCAGCTGCTCGGCCTCTTCCTTGATGATCCGGGTGGTGTTGATACCCTCCGCCACCTGCCCCACTTTCTCGGTGGCCTCCTCCAGACTGGCGCCCTCTCCCAGAGCATAGCCCACCTGAAAGTTGCGACTCAGGGGCGAGGTACAGGTGACGAACAGGTCACCCACGCCGCTGAGACCGAGAAAAGTCATGGGGTTGGCGCCAAGCCTGGCGGCAAAACGGCTCATTTCTGCGAGGCTGCGGGTGATCAGCACACTGATGGTATTTTGGCCCATGTGCATGGCGGCCGCCATGCCGGCGGCAATGGCGTAAATATTCTTCAGGGCACCGGCCAGCTCTACGCCAAAGCGATCCTTGTTGGCATAAACCCGGAAATAGCGGGAACCCAGCAATGCCTGGACGGCACGACAGAGAGCGTCATCTGCGCTGGCAATGACTGTCGCGGTAATCGCCTTTCTGGCAATTTCCTTGGCCAGGTTGGGACCGCTGATGACCCCCACCCTCAGCTGCGGCAATTCCTCCTCGAGGATTTCACTCATCAGCTTGAAGGTATTTGCCTCAATGCCCTTGGCGGTGCTGATGGCAATGGTGCCCTCGGCGAGAAACGGCTGGGCCTGTCGCGCCAGGGCCCGGAACGCTTTACTGGGAACAGAGAAAAACACCACCCGGCAACCCCGCAGGGTCTGCTCCAGATCACTGGAGAACTTAAGGTTATCCTCGAGGCGGTAGCCGGGGAGGTAGTTGATGTTTTCCCGCTGCTGTTGACACTGCACCACATTGTCACTGTCACGCATCCACAGTGTCACGTCGTGGCCATTGGCGGCAATCATATTGGCGATGGCAGTCCCAAAACTGCCACCGCCGAGTACTGCAATCTTTTCTGGTACTGCCATCAGTCTACTTCTTGGTGGTTAGACCGTGGATTATAGGGTGAATCGCCGAGAACTGGCTATGCGGCACCGTCAAATAGCAGCTGGTTCAAGCGCTTCACGAACAACGCCGGGTTCTCCAGTTGCTCACCCGCCGACAGGACCGCCTGATCGTAGAGCAACCCCACCAGTTCACTGCAACGCTGCTCATTTTCTTCCCGGCCCAGTTGCGCCACCAGCGGATGCCTGACGTTGATCTCCAGCACCGGCTTATCGGCGGGCACCGGCTGGCCGGCCGCCTCCAGCATTTTGCGCATTTGCGGGCTGAGGGCATGTTCCGGATACACCAGGCAAGCGGGTGAATCGGTCAGGCGACGGGTTTCCCGTACAGTTTCCACCTTGCCATTGAGACTGCTGTTGATTTTGGCGATCACCGCCGAGGTGGACTCCTCCCTGGCCACCTTGTCCTCTTCAGGCTCATCGCTGTCAGCAAGAATGGCATCTTCCAGCTCGCCCTTGGCGATATCCTGTAGCACCTTGCCCTCGAATTCATGGATATGGGAAATGGTCCATTCGTCGAGGCGTTCAGTGAGCAGCAGCACTTCCACATCATTTTTGCGGAACACTTCGAGATAAGCGCTGTTGCGTGCGGCGGTGAGGTTTTCCGCCACCAGGTAATAGATTTTTTCCTGGCCCTCCTTCATGCGGGAGAGGTAATCCGCCAGCGAAGCGCCGGCGCCGTCGCCCTCGGTCCTGGTGGTGGCGAAGCGGAACAGGCCGGCAATGCGCTCCTTATTTGCGAAGTCTTCCGCCGGCCCCTCCTTCAGCACCGCGCCAAATTCTTTCCAGAAAGTGGCGTAGTCTGCAGGGGATTCCTTGGCCATTTTCTCCAGCATGTCCAGTACCCTCTTCACCAGTGCAGTGCGAATGCTATCCACCGCCGGGCTGTGCTGCAGAATTTCCCGGGAGACATTGAGGGGCAAGTCATTGGAATCCAGCACACCGCGAATAAAGCGCAGGTAGGACGGCAGGAACTGTGAGGCGTCATCCATGATAAAGGTGCGATGAATATACAGTTTCAGGCCGCGGGAAACGTCCCGGTTGTAGAGGTCGAAGGGAGCGTGACCCGGCACATAGAGCAAACTGGTGTAATCGAGTTTGCCCTCTACCCGGTTGTGGCTCCAGCTCAGCGGCGTCACAAAGTCGTGGCTGAGATGCTTGTAGAATTCCTGGTAGTCCTCATCCTTGAGTTCATTGCGCGGGCGCGTCCACAGTGCCGAGGCATCGTTGATGGTCTCGTAGACATAGGTCGGCTGCTTCGCATTTTCATCACTTTCCTCGGAGATTTTGCGCAATGCCACCGGCACGCCAATGTGATCGGAGTATTTTTTGACAATGGTCAACACCCGAATCTGGCTGGCAAACTCGAGGGCATCATCCTTGAGGAACAGGGTGATGGCCGTACCGCGATCCGCTTTCTCGATGTCCTCGACGGTATATTCCGCTTCGCCCTGACAGGTCCAGCGCACCGCCTGATCGGCAGCGGCGCCGGCACGACGGGTTTCCACCACGACCCTGTCGGCAACGATGAATGCCGAGTAGAAACCCACGCCGAACTGGCCGATCAGTTGGGCATCTTTTTTCTGATCACCGGAGAGCCCCTGGAGGAATTGCGATGTGCCCGATTTGGCGATGGTGCCGAGGTTTTCAATCACCTCGTCTTTGGACATGCCCACACCATTGTCGTGGATGGTAAGGGTGCCGGCTTCCGGGTCGAGATCGATGCGAATACCCAGTTCGCTGTCGCCCGCGAGCAGTGAGGCATCTGCCAGCGCTTCAAAGCGCAGTTTGTCGGCGGCGTCCGAGGCGTTGGAAATCAATTCACGAAGGAAAATCTCACGGTTGCTGTACAGCGAGTGAATCATCAGGTGAAGCAACTGCTTGGCTTCTGTTTGAAAACCGCGGGTTTCAACTGTCATGGAATCAATGTCTCCCTGTTATCTAATCTGTGGAAAGTTAGGATGAGACAAAGGTGGGGGCTGGCGCCGCAAATTCAAGCGCCGAAGGCTAAAAAATTCTCATGACGGGTTGTTCCCGCACACAAAAAAGGCGGCCCGGGGGCCACTGCTGTCCCACAGTTTGGGATAAATGAAAAAGCCTGAGTCTGAGAAGTTATAATGTGAGTGCGAACAAACGTTATAATTTCAGAGGGCTCAGGCTTTGTC
>NZ_JBFHQR010000075.1:0-10598 GCF_041592135.1 Porticoccus sp.
GACAAAATCATGGTGTGCCTGTCCGGCGGTAAGGATTCCTATTGCATGCTGGATATTTTGCTCAACTTGCAGAAAACCGCCCCGGTGTCGTTCGAGGTGATAGCGGTCAACCTGGATCAGAAGCAGCCGGGCTTCCCGCCGGAAGTGTTGCCCCGGTACCTCACCGGGCTGGGGGTGCCATTCCATATCCTGGAAAAAGATACCTATAGCGTGGTCACTGAACTGGTGCCTGAAGGCAAGACCTATTGTGGCCTTTGCTCGCGGCTGCGCCGCGGCACCCTGTACAGCTTCGCCCAGCAGATCGGCGCCACCAAGATCGCCCTGGGTCACCACCGGGACGACATCATCGAAACCCTGTTCCTGAACATGTTCTATGGCGGCAAGCTCAAGGCCATGCCGCCCAAGTTGCTCAGCGATGACAAGCAGAATGTGGTGATTCGCCCCCTGGCCTACTGCAAGGAAGAGGACCTGGTGGAATATGCGGAGCTGAAACAGTTCCCGATCATTCCCTGCAACCTGTGTGGCTCCCAGGACAATTTGCAGCGCCAGGTAATCAAGGAAATGCTGCGGGGCTGGGAAAAACAGCATCCCGGTCGCATGGAAACCATTTTTGCCGCGATCAAGAGTGTGGCGCCGTCCCAGCTGGCCGATACCGATTTGTTTGATTTCGTCAATCTCAAGCTGGAGCGTCCATCCCGCATCGGCATGGTCAATCTGTGGGAAGCCGGAGGCGACGGCGTGCGCGAGTCCGCCTGATGGGGTTCTGCTGGCTGAGGGCTTTCTGTGAGCTGAAGGCTCGCTGTTCGCTGAGGGCTCTTTATCCGCTGAAGGCTCTTTATCCGCTGAAGGCTCTTTTCCCGCTGAAGGCTCTCACCTTTCGATGCCCAACGGATGTCCCTATAATGGGTCGCTTCATTCTGCCGGATATTGCCCCATGAGTTACCAGGTGTTGGCCCGAAAATGGCGCCCTCGCTATTTCAGCGAGATGGTCGGGCAGGAACACGTCCTGCGGGCACTGATCAATGCCCTGGACAATAACCGCCTGCACCACGCCTACCTGTTTACCGGTACCCGCGGGGTGGGCAAAACCACCATTGCCCGCATTCTGGCCAAATGCCTGAACTGCGAGCAGGGGGTCAGCTCCAGGCCCTGTGGCAGTTGCAGCGCCTGTGTTTCCATTGCCGAGGGCCGCTTTGTCGACCTGATTGAAGTGGATGCGGCTTCCCGCACCAAGGTGGAGGATACCCGGGAGCTGCTCGACAACGTCCAGTACGCACCCACGGTTGGCCGTTTCAAGGTCTACCTGATCGACGAAGTGCATATGCTCTCCGGGCACAGCTTCAATGCCCTGCTGAAAACTCTTGAGGAGCCGCCGCCCCACGTCAAGTTCCTGTTGGCCACCACCGACCCACAAAAGCTGCCGGTAACGATTCTGTCCCGCTGTTTGCAGTTCAACCTGAAAAATCTCAGTCCCGAACGCATTGTCGAACATTTGCAGTTTGTCCTGGGTGAGGAGCAGGTGCCCTGTGAGGAGGCCGGCTTGTGGGCACTGGCCCGCGCCGCCGATGGCAGTATGCGGGATGCCTTGAGCCTCACCGATCAGGCGATTTCCCACGGTGCCGGCAAGTTGACCGAGGCGGAAGTCAACAGCATGCTCGGCACCATCGACCTGAGCGCCATCGCCGATATCGCCCGCGCGCTGGCCAACCGCGACGCTACGGAAGTGTTGGCCGTGGTCGAGCACATGGCGGAACACGCGCCGGACTACGCTGTGGCATTGGGGGATCTGCTCTCCGTGTGGCACCGGGTCGCCATCGCCCAGGTGGTGCCCGATGCCCTCGACAATCGCCACGGCGATTATCAATTGGTGCAGGAACTCGCCAAGGCCCTGAGCCGGGAAGATGTTCAGCTGTTTTACCAGATCGCCCTGTTGGGGCGCCGGGATTTGCCCCTGGCACCGGAACCGCGCCTGGGCTTCGAAATGGCGCTGCTGCGCACCTTGACCTTCCGACCGGTGGCCGAGGGCAGTGTAGAACCTCCTGCTGTGGCGGTGGCGGCCAATAACAATGGGTTGGTGGGGGAGGGAAGCGCCCCGATAAAAAAGCCTGAACCGGCTCCTGCCGTGACCCCCGAGGTTCACCGCGATAAACCCAATGCTGTTGTAAGCCGGGATTCCGTTGCTCAGGCCGTTGCCGAGCCAGAATACCCCGAGTTGCCCGATGATGCCGATATGCCGACAGCGCCTATCGAATACTATGCCTCGTTTGCCGAACCCGATGCGCCCCAGGTTGAGCCGGAAATGCTCAGTACGGAAGCCCTGCTGACATTCTCTCGCGAGACCCGCAGCTACCGTGATAGCGCCCCCGCGCCCGTTGTGCCGGAACCCGTTGCAGTAGCGCCGGGGACGGCTCAGTCCACGACGGTTGCTGCGAGTAGCGGCGCAGCGCCAACGGTTGACAGGGACGATGGTCACGTGCCCGCTATACCCCTTGAGTCGGCGCGCCCCGACAACTGGCTGGCCATCTACCAGCAGTTGCAGATCGGTGGTCTGCTGCAGAACACCGCAGCCAATCTGGTGCTGGTGGAGGTGTCGGGCCAGCAATTCCGATTTGTCCTGGACATTGATCAGAGTACGCTCTACGAGGCGGGGCATCAGCAGCGTTTGGCGGAAGTGTTGGGCAATTATTTCGATACGCCGATTGCGGTGGTCATAGAGATAGGGGCGGTTGCAACAGAGACTCCCCAGGCCAGTATGGAGCGCATGCGCCAGCAGCGCCAGGAGGATGCGGTGAACAGCCTTCGCCAGGATCCCCATGTGCGCCGGATTACCGACATGTTCAACGGTGTGCTGTTGGAAAAAACAATTAAACCAATAGATTAAGTTTTGGTGGTAATATTATGAATATTAATGAATTAATGAAACAGGCTCAGCAGATGCAGCAAAAAATGCAGCAACTGCAGGCGGAAGCGGCGAAAGTTGAGGTGACCGGGGAATCCGGTGCCGGCATGGTGACGGTGGTGATGAATGGCCGTCACGACGTGCGCAAGGTCAGCATCGATCCCAGTGTGCTCTCCGAAGACAAGGAGTTCCTGGAAGACCTGCTGGCCGCGGCGGTGAACGATGCCGTGCGCAAGGTGGAGGAAAGCCAGCGCGAGCAGATGGAAAAACTCACCGGCGGCATGCAGATGCCCCCCGGCTTCCAGATGCCGTTTTGATGGCTGGACTGCAACGATACTTCCCGGAACTAAGCGCTGACGGAATGCCCTGTGTACAGTCCCCTGATTGACGAATTGATCGACGCGTTGCGCTGCCTGCCGGGGGTTGGCCCCAAGTCGGCCCAACGCATGGCATTGCACCTGCTCGAGCGCAACCGCCAGGGCGCGACGCGGCTGGTTGGGGCGCTGGAGCAGGCGGTGGAACATGTCGGGCGCTGCCAGTTGTGTCGCACGCTGACGGAGCACGATGTCTGTGAGATCTGCGCCAGTCCCCGCCGGGATGTTCACCAGCTGTGTGTGGTGGAAACCCCTGCCGACCTGTTCGCCATCGAGCAGAGCGGTAGCTATCGGGGGCGCTACTTCGTGCTGCTGGGTCACCTGTCGCCCATCGATGGTATCGGCCCCGAGGCCATTGGCGTCGACCAGCTGATGAACCGGCTGATGGAGGAAGATATCAACGAGCTGATTCTGGCCACCAACCTGACGGTGGAAGGAGAGACTACCGCCCATTACATCAGTGAGCGGGCGCGCCAGTTAAACGTGACCGTCAGCCGTATTGCTCACGGCGTCCCCATGGGCGGAGAGCTGGAGTATGTGGATGGCGGTACGCTGTCCCATGCCTTTTCGAGCCGTAAACAATTGTAATGATGGGCCGCCTTCGGGTTGCTCCACTGACAGAGGTATTCATGCCGGATCAAATGCCGCACCCAACACTGGTTGCCGATGACGGGGCGCTACACACTTGTGTGGCAGCACTGCAACACTGCACGGCGCTGGCTGTGGACACCGAATTCATGCGCACCGATACCTTCTTCCCGATATTGGGACTGATTCAGATCTATGATGGCCAGCACTGCTGGTTAATCGATCCCCTGGCGATTGACGACTTGCAACCTCTGGTGGCCGTGTTCACCGATCCGGCGATCAGCAAGGTCTTTCACTCCTGTTCCGAGGATCTGGAGGTGTTGCAGCACACGCTGGGCTGCCTGCCCGCGCCGCTGTTTGACTCCCAGATTGCCGCGGCGCTGGCCGGATACGGTTTTTCCAAGGGTTACGCTGCGCTGGTCTCCGACATGCTCGGGGTGCATGTGCCCAAGGGTGAAACCCGTTCCGACTGGTTGCAGCGGCCTCTGAGCGAAGCCCAGCTGGGCTATGCGGCTTCCGATGTCTACTATTTGCTGCCGGTCTACCAGCAGCTGCTGGCGGATCTCGCCGCACTGGGGCGCACGGACTGGATGGGCGAGGAGATGTCTGCGCTCGCCGAACGCGCCAACCGGCGTGATGATGGCGGAGACTACTACCGCAAGGTCAAGGGTGCCTGGCGCCTGTCACCGGACGAACTGCTGGTGTTGCAGAGCCTCTGCCAGTGGCGGGAGGGCGAAGCGCGCCACCGCAACCGACCGCGCAACCGCATCCTGCCGGATGCCACGCTGCTGGATATTGCCGCCAAACGTCCCCAGGGCAAGGCGGAGCTGTCCCATGTTGAGGGCTTGCACCCCGGCCTGATCCGCCGCTATGGCGATACCCTGCTGGAGTTGTTGCAGACAGCCCGGCAGGGTCAGCCTTCAGTGCAGCTCGAACCCCTGGATACACCACTGCCAAAGGCCTCCAGGGATCTCGCCAAACAACTGAAAACCGTGGTCGCCGAGCGCGCCGAGGTATTGCAGCTGCCGGTGGAAATTCTGGCGCGCAAACGGGATCTTGAGGAATTGGTACGCTCTGTGTGCGATGGCGGTGTCCCGGTATTGCCGGCAGCCCTTGCGCAAGGCTGGCGACACGGCGTGGTAGGCATCCCCCTGCTCGAGGCCGTGTCCGATCCCCAACACTGACAGTGATGAGAAACCATGCCGAAGCAACTTTGTAAAATCTACCGCAGCACCAAAAAAGAGGGCATGTACCTGTACGTAGACAGGGCGGACGATCTCAGTCGTATTCCCGAAGTGTTGTTGCAGCGCTTCGGCAAGCCGGAACTGGCCATGACCATCGCGCTTTCGCCAGAGCGCAAACTGGCCAGGGCCGACGTGGACAAGGTACTGGCAGCCATAGCCGAGCAGGGGTTCTACCTGCAAATGCCGCCGACGGTGGAGCAATATATGCAGGATATGCGCGACAGGAATGACAAGCTGTAGGCAACCGTAATGGTGAAAGCGCGTTTCTGGGAGCAAAAAGCACTCTCCGAATTGTCACAGGACGAATGGGAATCCTTGTGTGACGGTTGTGGCAAGTGCTGCCTGCACAAGCTGGAGGATGAGGAGAGTGGCGACGTCTTTTATACCGATGTGGCCTGTCAACTGCTGGATCTGCACAGTTGCCGCTGTTCCGATTACGGCAATCGCCTGGCGCGGGTGCCCGACTGCCTCGAACTCACCCCCGCCCAGATTGACAGCTTTGACTGGTTGCCGGTCACCTGTGCCTATCGATTGCTGGCCGACGGGCAACCTCTGCCCAGTTGGCACCATCTGGAATCCGGCGACCGGGAGTCCATCCATCGGGCCGGTATGTCAGTGCAGGGCAGGGCCATCGCTGAGCAGCGGGTGGCGACTGGGGATCTGGAGGAACACATCGTTCACTGGGTGGAGTGAAGTTGCTGGTCAATGATAATCACCTACAACCCGTAGTGGTTTTTTGACGCCGATATGCTAGTATTCGCCCGTGCTCGGGACGTCGCGGGCATGTTGTGAAAAAGTCCGTATCCCATTCTTTTGTAAAGGACTACTGAGGAAAACATTATGTATTCGGACGAAAACTACTTCTGGGGGATATTCGCCTATTACTTTGGCAGTGTGTTGGTACTGCTCTTTATGTGGCGTTTTCGCGAGTTATTGCCGGGAAGGCATTTTCGCAATCAGCTATTGATCCTGCTCGCCTCCATCATGCTTGTCCCCATCAAGGCCTATCCCGATATGGGTTATATGGCGCCGGCCTGGTTTGTCAGTCTTTTCGAGGGGTTGACCGGCTCTACCGAAATGGGCTTTCTGCGCGGAGCCCAACCTATCCTGCTCTGTTACCTCGCGTTGAGTATTCTCTATCTGGCCGGATACATCCTGTCCCGCGTGACCGGACGGTCGGCAGGTGGGGAAGTGGATACGAACCTTTCCCCGGATTAGTGCCCTAGTGAATGCCATGCATCTGGCGCTTCAGCCATGGACTGAGCAGCAGCAACAGAATACCGGCACCACAGCCGACCAGCAGCAGATCACTGAATAATCCGGTATAACCCGCCAGGGCGCTGGCGGTGTCCGCCATTTCCCCCGCGGGGCGTTCAATATGTGCCAATTTGGCAATTTGCGCGGCCATGAATTCCGAGTAGGCGGTGGCCAGAAACCAACTCCCCATCATCAGTCCGACAATGCGCGGTACCGCCAGTTTGGTGACGGCGGACAGTCCCACCGGCGACAGGCACAACTCGCCGGTGGTGTGCAGCAGGTAGGCCAGCACCAACCACAGCGCGGCGATCTTGCCGCCGGCATCCGGAAAACGGCTTCCCAGTACCAGCACCCCAAATCCCAGGCCCGCCTGGATAATGCCCAGTGAAAATTTCACCGGTGTTGAGGGCTCCAGCCTGCGCTTCGCCAATCCGGTCCAGAGCAGGGCAAACAGGGGGGCCAGCAGCATGATAAACAGCGGGTTCAGGGCGCCAAATTGCGAGGCGTTAAATTCCACGCCGAGCAGGGTGCGGTCCACCACTCGGTCGGCGTAGAGGGTCATGGACGCGGCAGTTTGTTCAAACAGCGCCCAGAACACCACCGAGGCGAATGTCAGTACCATCAGCACCGTCATGCGACCCCGTTCGATGGGGTTGCAGCGAGCCAGCATAAACCACAGCAAGCCGGCAATCACCGTCAGGGCCAGGCCGTTGAGCGCTTGCCCCACCCGATGGGTCAGCTGGATCAACTGCCACAGGCCGAACAGGCCGCCGAGGGCGCCGAGATAAATCGCCCACTCCCGGGTGATGCCCGCCAGTACCCTTTGCCGCAACAGTGCCGGATCAGCCGGCTCGGCGTGGCCGTGCAGGTATCGCTGCCCGTACAGGAAGATCGACAGGCCAATCACCATGCCGATGCCGGCGGCGCCAAAGCCGTAGCGCCAGCCCAGGGTTTCCCCCAGGTAACCACAGAGCAGGGTGGCGATAAAGGCGCCGATGTTGATACCCATGTAGAAAATCGTGAAACCGCTGTCGCGGCGCGGATCATTTTCGCCGTAGAGGCGGCCGACAATGGTGGAGATATTGGGTTTGAGGAAACCGACGCCGACGATGATCAGCGCCAGTGAAAAATAGAACACCTGCAATGCCGCCTGATCGCGCCAAATGACGCCGCCAACGACCGTTGCCCGGCTGCCCTCTAGCGCCATGCCCAGATGGCCCAGGGCCAGCAGGCAGCCGCCGAACACCACCGCCTTGCGCATGCCCAGGTAGCGATCCGCCAGCAACCCGCCAATCACCGGCATGGCGTACACCAGTGCGGCGTAACTGCCCAGCACATCCAGTCCCATGGCGTCGCTGAAAAGATGGTATTTGGTGAGGTACAGCAACAGCAGATACTTCATGCCGTAAAAGGAGAAGCGCTCCCACATTTCCGTAGCAAAGCAAACGTACAGTCCTTTCGGGTGGCCGAGCCATTCGTCACTTGTCGCTGTCACGGTGATACCTTATATCTCGTCCAAAACCCGGTTGCTGCCGTCTACCTGCTGTCCGTTTGCGGCACGGGCGACAGGCGCTAGAATGAAACGCTTCCCTTACCAGGCTGGATTCGGATCATGAAGTTTACCGGTACCGTACGCTATGTGGCCACTGAAGAGCTGCAAATGGCGCTCAACCCACCGTGACCCTGGCGGGTCTGGAGCAGGGTATGACCCTGCTGTCGAAGTAGGGCCGGGACGAACTTCTGTTTCACTGGCTCGGGCATTTCGATAGCATGGCCGGGTAGCAGCACGAGAACAACGATTCGCAATGAAAAATAACATCATGAACCCGGGGGTGGGGAATGGCTGAGAATGGCCTGGAAATGGCAGTGGCAGAGGCGGTCCGGAAGTCCTGGGCGCATTACGGTATTCCCGAGACACTGCCGCCCTGTGATCTTCACAACCTGGTGGATATCCTGACGGATTCCGCCACCCGTTTTCCCGGCAAACCGGCGGTGACCTCTCTGGGTGGCACCCTGAGCTTTGCCGAGCTGGATCGCCTGTCCTCGGCCTTTGCCTGCTACATGCAGCAGCACACCAGTCTGCAACCCGGTGATCGGATTGCCATCCAGATGCCCAGCCTGATCCAGTATATGGTGGTGGCCTACGGGGCCTTCAAGGCGGGTCTGGTGGTGGTCAATATCAACCCGATGTATACCGCGGTGGAGCTGGAATACCAGTTCAACCATGCCTCGGTGAAAGCGGTGGTGGTGTTTGACAAATTTCTCTCCCATACCCTGGAGGTCAAAGGGAAGACCGCACTGGAGACGATCATTGTCACCAGCCCCTTCGACCTGCATCCACCGCTCAAGCGGGCACTGATGTCCGTGGTGTTAAAGGTATTGGGCAAGTCCTTCCCGGCCAATGGCGCCATTGCCCTGCGCGAGGTACTGGCAAAGGGTGCCGGCATGGAGTGTCAGCCGGTGGCCCTGCAGGAAAGTGATTTGGCATTGCTGCAATATACCGGTGGTACCACGGGCATTTCGAAGCCCGCTATGATCAGTCACGGCAACATGGTTAGTGTGACCCGCCAAGCCACCGTGCTGTTGAAGCTGATTGGCCTGCAGCCAGGCCGGGAGCGGTTTGTCTCGCCGCTGCCCCTGTACCACATTTATGCCTTCGCCCTGGTGGTCACCACCGGCGTGCATATGGCGGCACACAGCATGCTGATTCCCGATCCCCGCAATATCAGGGCATTCGTGAAATTGCTGCGCCGTTGGCCCGCCACCCTGTTTTCCGGCCTCAATACCCTGTTCGTGGCATTGATGAAAGACCCGGATTTTTCCCGTATCGACTTCTCCACCCTGAAGTTGACCCTGTCCGGCGGTTCGGCGCTGGCCAGTGGCACCGCTGTGGAATGGCTGGAAAAAAGCGGCTGCGAGATCAGTGAGGCCTATGGGCTGACCGAGGCCTCGCCGATTGTGTCCTTTACGCCACCGGCTGCCCACAAGCCGGGTGCCGTGGGCATCGCCGTGCCCCAGACCGAACTGATGATTGCCGATGAACAGGGCAACCCCCTGTCGGTCAATGAACACGGGGAACTCTGGGTGCGCGGCCCCCAGGTGATGCAGGGCTATCTCGATTTTCCAGAGGAAACGGCCCAGACCATCACCGGGGAGGGCTGGCTGAAAACCGGGGATATTGCCTCGGTGGATGAGGACGGTTTCCTGCGCATTCACGATCGCATGAAAGACATGATCAGCGTGTCCGGTTTCAATGTGTACCCCAACGAGATTGAAAGCGTGGTATCACATCATCCGGATATCACCTACTGTGCGGCGGTGGGCGTCCCGGACGAGCATTCCGGGGAGGCGGTGAAACTCTATGTGGTCAGCAGCAACCCGGCGCTCACAGAACAGGATATTCGCGATTTCTGCGCCCGACAGTTGGCCCGCTACAAATTGCCGAAACACATCGAATTCCGCGATGAACTGCCACTCTCGAACGTGGGCAAGGTGCTGAGGCGGGAGTTGCGCGATCAGTGAGGTCACTTGCCATTCGACAGACCAGCGTACAATCCGCCCGGCTACACAGGGTTTAAAAAGTCTCAACTTCATGAATGATGAACTGCAACAATGGCGGGACAGCATCGCCGACTGTCTCTGCCGGGATCGCTATCGCCTGAACCAGCAGCTGGACAAATTGAGCCAGCGGGCCAAGCAGGGCAAACCCTTCGACCGCGACCTGCAACAGTTTGTTGCCCAGTTGGAGCAATCCAGCGGCAAATTGCAGGCGCGGCGGGACAGCGTGCCCGCCATCGACTATCCGGAAGAATTGCCCATCGCCGGTCGCCGCGAGGATATTCGCGACGCCATCGCCCACCATCAGGTGGTGGTGATCGCCGGGGAAACCGGTTCCGGCAAAACCACCCAGCTGCCGAAAATCTGCCTGGAATTGGGCCGGGGGGTGGCGGGCATGATCGGCCACACCCAGCCGCGCCGCATCGCCGCCCGCACCGTGGCCAACCGCATCGCCGAGGAGCTGCACCAGCCACTGGGGGAAACCATCGGTTACCAGGTGCGCTTCAATGAGCAGAGCAGCGAAAACACCCTGGTCAAACTGATGACCGATGGCATCCTGCTGGCGGAAATCCAGCACGACCGCTTTCTCTACCGCTATGACACGCTGATCATCGATGAGGCCCACGAGCGCAGCCTCAACATTGATTTTCTGCTCGGCTACCTGAAGAAAATCCTGCC
>NZ_JBFHQR010000076.1:0-10596 GCF_041592135.1 Porticoccus sp.
GATCCCTACCTGGTGGTGGCGGCGGACAAGGGCACCGCCAGTTTTTCCGACTATGCCAATGAAATCTCCCTGGCCTACGGCCACTGGCTCGGCGATGCCTTTGCCTCGGGCGGTTCCTACGGCTACGACCACAAGAAAATGGGTATCACCGCGCGGGGTGCCTGGATATCGGTACAGCGCCACTTCCGCGAACTGGGACTCAACACCCAAAGCGACGATTTTACCGTGGTGGGTATCGGCGACATGGCCGGCGACGTGTTCGGCAACGGCATGCTGCGCTCCGAGCACATCCGCCTGGTCGCGGCCTTCAATCACCAGCATATCTTTCTCGATCCGGACCCGGATGCCGCCGCGAGCTTGGCCGAGCGCCAGCGGTTGTTCGAGCTGCCCCGCTCCAGTTGGGAGGACTATGACCCCGCGCTGATCTCGGCAGGGGGCGGGGTCTATTCCCGCGCGGCGAAGGCGATTCCCCTGTCGGAGCCGGTGCGGATGCGCTTTGGCCTCAGCGCCACGGTACTGAAGCCGAACGAACTGATTCACGAACTGCTCAAGGCCGAGGTGGACCTGGTCTGGAATGGCGGCATTGGCACCTATGTCAAGGCCAGCGCGGAGAGTCACCAGGAGGCGGGGGACCGCGCCAATGACCCGGTGCGGGTCAACGGGCGCGAGCTGCGCTGCCGGGTCTTTGCCGAAGGCGGCAATCTGAGCATGACCCAGCGTGGCCGTATCGAATACGCCCTCAACGGCGGGGCCTGCAACACGGATTTTATCGACAATGCCGGCGGGGTGGACTGTTCGGACCACGAAGTGAATATCAAGATCCTGCTCAATGAGCTGGTGCAGGCCGAAGACCTGACCACCAAACAGCGCAACCAGTTGCTGGTGGAGATGACCGACCAGGTGGCAGAGCTGGTGCTGAACAATAACTACCGGCAAACCCAGGCCATCAGTCTGGCCTACTACCGCTGCCAGACCAATTTTTCCGAATACTGGCGCACGCTGACGGAATGGGAGACGGCGGGGCAGATTAACCGCGCCATGGAATTTCTGCCGGACGATGAAACCCTCAAGGAGCGGACCAAACGGGTTGCCGGTTTGACCCACCCGGAACTGTCGGTGCTGGTGTCCTATGCCAAGATTCTGATCAAGGAAGCGGTGCTGAAGTCGGATGCGCCGGAAGACAGTTATGTGGCCCGGGCGATCAATGGCGCGTTTCCGCAGCACCTGTTGGAGCATTATCCCGAGCAAGTGGCACACCACAGCCTGCACCGTGAAATCATCACCAATCAGCTGGTCAACGAAATGGTCAACTTGATGGGCGTCAATTACTTCCAGCGGCAGATTGCCTCCACTGGAGCGGCGGTGGACGATGTGGTGCGGGCCTATGTGGTGGTGCGGGATGTGTTGCGCCTGGAACGCTATTGGCAGCGGGTGGAGCGGCTCGATTACCAGGTGCCGGCAGAGGTGCAGTTTGAATTGTTCTACTCGCTGATGCGCCTCGGCCGCCGCGCCTCCCGCTGGGTCTTGCGCAATCGCCGCTCCTGCCTGAATCCGCAAAAGGAAGTGCGGACGCTGGGTCCCAAGCTGGTGGAACTGCAATTGCTGCTGCCGACACTGTTCGCCCGCCAGGATGCCAGCGGCTGGCAGGAAGAGGTATCGCGACTGGTCTCTCTCGGGGTGCAGGAGGATGTGGCGATGTTGGTGGCCAGCTCCAATTTCCTGTTCTTCGGCTTTGGCATCGTCGATCTCTCAGCCTCCAGCGGCAAGCCGGTGGGTCTGGTGCTGGAGCTCTACTACAAGCTCGGCACGGAACTGGATCTGGAGTGGTTTGCCGATCAGATCGTTCATCTGGACCCGGCCAGTCGCTGGGAGGACTTCGCCCGGGAGTCCTTTGTGGACGACCTGGAAAGCCAGCGGCGCACACTGGCGCGGGCACTGTTACAGGAAATCCATGTGATCGAGGATATCGACGGGGCGATCCAGGTCTGGCAGGCATCCCAGGCGCCACTGATCAAGCGCTGGCAGGACATGATGAAGGAATTGCACACGGCGCCGGTCTACGATTTCGCCATGTTCTCGGTGGCGTTGCGCGAGTTGCTCGATCTGGTGCAGTCCTCCGAAAACCGCCTGGATATGCCGCCGGTGTGCGCGGTCTAACCCCCGGTGCCGTGGCGATAGGGCATTGAGAAATGACGGGGACCGCACCATGGTATATGCTGCGCGCCCTTCACGGGTTGCCTGTGCGGTAACCGGAGTCGGGTGATGGATAGGGAGCGGTTTGGGTGAAGCGGAGGGAGGCCCCTGCCTCCTCACTCCGCTTCAAAGCCCTGCTCGGGCTTTTGTGGGGCCGCGGCCCCAAGGGGAGAAATCTTTCGTTTTTAGTTAGAGGTTGATGACTTTCTGCTGGCAGGCTTGTTCGTTAAAGCCGCTCCAGTTGTCTTCTCGCCCCTCGCGCCAGCCGTTGAACCAGTCCTGGGCCAAGGGGGTTTCGTTTACGTGGGGGCAACTTGATTTGTTTCGACCGTTGTAACCTGCTTGATAACCTTTGATGAATGCGCGGTGGGATGAATCTCGTTTTTGTCTTTTCATAGGACATGAACCTCTGATTCCTGGGCCACTTATTCCATTTAACGTTCGGGTATGGCCAGTTGATTTTTTTGATGTAGCCGACCTATAACATCAAAACTGGGGGCGACTGTCGAAGATTTTATTAGTCTATGGGCAATGCGTTTTAATTACGGTACGTAATCAGCGTTTGTGTTTCCATGGATACCAGTGAGTCATTAGAGCCGCCCGGCTGTCGGGCAATAGGGTTGATAAAGTGTCGATGAGAATGTGGTTTGCCAGCTGCCCCAAAGGCCTGGAAGCGTTATTGGCCAGTGAGCTGGCGAACCTGGGTGCCGAGAAAACCCGGGAGACCGTCGCCGGTGTTTATGCCGAGGGCAATCTGGAATTTGCCTACCGCGCCTGCCTGTGGTCGCGACTCGCCAATCGCATCCTGATGCCGTTGGAGAAATTTCCGGTCAACAGTGCCGACGATCTGTACCGGGGTGTCGCCGCCATTGCCTGGGAGCGCCACCTGACCCCACATGAGTCCATCGCGGTGGATTTTGTTGGCACCAATGACGCCATCCGGCACAGCAAATTTGGCGCCCAGCATGTCAAGGATGCCATTGTCGATCGCCTTCAGAGCCATTTTTCCGATCGTCCGAATGTGGATCTGCGCAGTCCCGACCTGCGCATTAATGTGCGGCTCGCCAAGGACCAGGCCCATGTCAGCCTGGACCTGTCCGGTGACAGCCTGCATAAGCGCGGTTATCGCGCGGCCATGGTGCCGGCCCCGCTGAAGGAGAATCTGGCTGCCGCGCTGTTGTTGCGCGCCGACTGGCCGGAGATCGCCGCCCGCGGCGGCGCCCTGATCGACCCGCTGTGCGGCAGCGGCACCCTGTTGATTGAGGGCGCCATGATGGTGGCGGATATTGCGCCGGGGCTGATTCGCGAACAATTTGGTTTCCATGGCTGGGCGCAGCACGATGCCGAGTTGTGGCAGCGGCTGCGGCAGGAAGCACTGGACCGCTGCCAGGCGGGCCTGGCCAGGGAGCTGCCGGAAATCCGCGGTTACGACAAGGACACCCGCGCCGTCACTGCGGCCCAGGAAAATGTCGCCTGCGCCGGCCTGGAAAAATGGGTGCGGGTGATGGCCAAACCCATCGAGGCCTTCAAGAAGCCCACCCACCGGCAGATTGCGGAAGGGCTGATCATCTGCAACCCCCCCTACGGCGAGCGCTGGGGCGATATGGAGGAGCTGCGCCCCCTCTACCAGACCCTCGGCGAAGTGACCAAGCGGGAGTGCCCCGGCTGGCGGCTGGCGGTGATTACCGGCAATGCCGAACTGGCCAGTGAACTGCGCCTGCGCGCCGACAGAAAATACCAGTTTTTTAACGGCACCATTCCCAGCCAGCTGTTGTTGTTTCAGCTGCGAGAGGCGACAGAGTCCGGGCAGGTTCAGCGCAAGGAGCTGTCCGAGGAGTCCCTCAGCGAGGGGGCGCGGATGTTCGCCAACCGGCTGAAAAAGAACGCCCGCAAACTGTCCGGCTGGTTGAAGCAGTCCGGGGTGCGCTGTTACCGGCTGTACGATGCGGACATGCCGGAATATGCCGTTGCGGTGGATTGCTACGACGATGCGATCCATGTGCAGGAATATGCGCCGCCGACCAACATTGATGAAGAGCAGGCCAACCGCCACCTCAGTGAGGTGCGCCAGGCACTGCTCTATCTGTACCCGGAGAGCCGCAGCAAGCTGTTTTTCAAGGAGCGTCGCCGTCAAAAGGGCGACAGCCAATACCAGCGCCAGGCTGTCCGCAGTCGCCAACAGGGGGTATTTGAGGTGCAGGAGGGGCCCTGTCGCCTCGAGGTGAATCTGGCGGATTACCTGGACAGCGGCCTGTTCCTGGATCACCGCCCGGTGCGCCGCCTGCTGGCAGAGCGGGCCGGCGGCAAACGCTTTTTGAATCTGTTCTGTTACACCGCCGCGGCAACGGTGCAGGCGGCAATAGGCGGCGCCCAGAGCAGCCTGAGTATCGATATGTCGAACAGCTATCTGGAGTGGGCCGGGCGCAACTTTGCGTTGAATGACCTCGACCCGCAGCGCCATCAGTTGCTGCGGGCCGATTGCCTGGAATGGCTGGCCATGGAGCAGGGCGAGTACGACCTGATCTTTCTCGACCCGCCGACCTTTTCCAACTCCAAGAAAATGGAGGAGGTGCTGGATATCCAGCGGGATCACGGCAAACTGATTGACCATGCCATGGCGATCCTGGCGCGAAACGGCACCCTGGTATTTTCCAACAATTTCCGCAAATTCAGCCTGGATGACGCGCTGAAATCCCACTACGACGTGGAAGATATCACCGATAAAACCTTTGATCCCGACTTTCAGCGCAACCGCAAAATTCACCATTGCTGGTTGATTCGCCACCGGATGTTGTCGCCCTGGCATGGCTAAGATCCTGACCCTCTACACCGGCCCCAACTGTCCGCTGTGCGACCAAGCCAAGGCACTGCTCTATCCGCTGTTACAGGAAGCGGGCTGGCAGCTGCGGGAGGTGAACATAGCCGCTGACGAGCACTTGCAATCGCTCTATGGCATCCGCATTCCGGTGGTGGTCAACCCGAACGGCGCTGAGAAGGGCTGGCCATTCAGCGCCGGCCAGATACGCCGCTTGCTGGAGATCAACTGATTTCAACGGCCGGCCCTTTCGGGCGGGCTGAGGGTCTGGCAAACTGGCCTGTAATGATGGCGATTTTGACTGCCCCGGGGGATCTGTATGCCCGCCAGCGCACCCTTTAACAGCCTTTCCAGCCGCTATTTGCCAATGGATTTTAGCGGCGGTCTCACCGCTGCCGTGGTGGCCCTGCCGCTGGCGCTGGCCTTTGGTGTGGCCTCCGGGGCCGGACCCATGGCCGGGGTTTATGGCGCTATTTTTGTGGGCTTCTTTGCGGCGCTGTTTGGTGGCACCCCCACCCAGGTGTCTGGTCCCACCGGACCCATGACAGTGGTGATGGCGGGGGTCTTCACCTCGATGCAGGCTAAATATCCGGAAACCGGTTTACTGCTCGGTTTTACCGCTGTGATCGTCGCCGGTCTCATTCAGATCGCCCTGGGTGTATTGAAACTCGGCAAATATTTCATCCTGGTTCCCTACCCGGTGATCTCCGGTTTTATGACCGGCATCGGCGTCATCATCATCATCCTGCAGTTGGGGCCACTGCTCGGTCATGCCGGTACGCCCTCGCTGATGGCGGCACTGACCAGCCTGCCCGCCTGGCTGTCGTCCATAAACTGGGTGGAGCTACTGCTCGGCGGGTTCGCCCTGGCGGTGGTCTACCTGTGGCCATCCTCCTGGAATGTCTGGCTGCCCAGGCCCCTGGCGGCACTGTTGGCGGGCACCCTGGCGGCGCTGTGGTTGCCGGCGGATTCGGTAGCGATAATTGGCGATATTCCCGCCGGCTTTCCGCCGTTGCATTGGCCGGCGTTTTCCCTCGAGGTGGCCGGCGAATTGCTCTATGGGGGGGTATTACTGGCGGTGCTGGGCGCCATTGATTCCCTGTTGACCTCCCTGGTGGCGGACAGCATGACCAAGCAGCAGCACGATTCCGATCGCGAGCTGATCGGCCAGGGTATCGGCAATACCCTGGCGGGCCTGTTCGGCGGCTTGCCCGGCGCCGGTGCCACCATGCGCACGGTGGTCAATATTCGCGCCGGAGGGAAAACCGGTTATTCGGGGGCCATCCACGCCCTGATACTGCTGGTGGTGATGCTCGGGGCCGGCCAATATGCCGCCCATGTGCCGCTGGCGGTGTTGGCCGGCATTCTGATCAGGGTGGGCATCGACATCATCGATTGGCCCTTTTTCCGGCGCCTCTCCAGATTGCCTGTAAACACTGTGGCGCTGATGCTGCTGGTGCTGGGTTTGACTGTGTTTGTCGACCTGATCACGGCGGTTTTAGTGGGGGTTTTCCTCTCCAACCTGATTACCGTGGAACGGCTGACGAATATCCAGCTGGACAGTATCACCCTCACCAATGGCGCGGATGCCACGGAAAAGGGGTGTTCAGCTGAAGAGCGCTGGCTGGCGTCCCACCAGGGCAAGGTGTTGCTGCTGCGGCTCAATGGCCCGCTCAGCTTTGCGGTTGGCCGCGGACTGAGGCGCCGCCTCGCCGGTCAACTGTCCCACCGGCTGATGATTATTGATTTGACCCACGCCCATCTGGTGGGCACCTCCACGGCGATGATCCTCGATGAATTGATCCATACGGAAACGGCCCAGGAGCGGCAGGTGTTATTGGTCGGTGTGCCGGACAAAGCCAGAAAGAGTCTCGCGCGGCTGGGCACCCTGGAGTATCTGGGGACTGAGCGGGTGCTGGATTCTTTCAGCGAAGCCATGGCGGTTGTGGACGGCGGGCGCGCCTGAAGCGCTCAACTGGTCGCGGCCAATTGCGTCAGCAGCGCCGGAATGGCTGCTGCGGGGTGAGGGCGCCTGAAATAGAAGCCCTGGTAGAGATCACAGCCCTGCTGGCGTAAAAAATCCAGTTGTTGCCGGCTTTCGACACCCTCCGCGACCGTTTGCACGCCGATACTTTTGCCCACGGTGATGATCGCGGAACAGATTGCGGCATCTTCCGGGTTGCTGTCACATTCATTGACGAATGCCCGATCAATTTTTAGCACATCGACCGGGAAGCGCTTCAGGTAGCTCAGTGATGAATAACCGGTGCCAAAATCGTCGATGGCGAGTTTGATTCCGCACGCTTTGAGCGCCGCCATGGCGGCGATACTCTCGTCGCTGTTGCCGGTCAATACCCCTTCGGTGATCTCCAGTTCAAGCAGTGTTACTGGTACCCGGTATTTTTCGGACAGGGCGAGAATAAAGGGAACCAGCCCCTGGGAATGCAAATGGCAGCCGGAAATATTGATGGCCACCGGCAACGGTGTCAGCCCTTGCTGACGCCATTAAGCCAGCTGCCTGCAAGTCTCCTCAAGCACCCACTCCCCGACCTGGATGACCAGGCTGGAGCCTTCAATCACCGGGATAAAGTCGCCCGGGGGAATCAGGCCGTGTTCCGGGTGTTGCCAGCGCAACAGGGCTTCGAAACCCAGGATGGCGTTGCTCTCGCAGCACACCTTGGGTTGGTAATGGAGCAGTAACTGGTGTTCGGCGATGGCCGCGGGCAGGTCTGATTCCAGTCTGAATTGCTGGTTTGCCAGCGCTTCCAGGTCTTCACTGAAAACCCGGTAGGTGTTGCGGCCCGCCTGCTTGGCCTTGTACATGGCCAGATCGGCATGTTGCAGTAATTTATCTCCATCGATATCACCGTTGCGGGAAAGGGCAATGCCGATGCTGGTCATCACGGTGAGCGCGTGACCGGAAATTTGAACCGGCTTGCACATTTTTGCGAGGATATCCTCGGCCCGTCGGATGGCGATCTGGCTATCGATTTCACCGGACATGACGATGACAAATTCGTCGCCTCCCCAGCGGCCGACCAGGTCCACACCGCGAATCAGGGAATCCAGTCGCCTGGCCACCTGGTGAAGTAGCTCGTCGCCGGCCTTGTGTCCCAGGGTGTCATTGATTTTCTTGAACTGGTCCAGGTCGAGGAACATCAGGATGACCGTGCCCGGCGTCGCGCGATGAAAGTGGATGCGCTTGTTCAGGTACTCCATGAAATAGTTTCGATTGTAGAGTCCGGTCAAGGTGTCCTTGTAGGCCAGCAGGCGCAGGCGCTCCTGCAGCTTGATCTGCTGGGTGACATCCCGCACATGCAGGGTGTACTCCCGGACGGGGTCGCCGATATCGGTGGTCTGGGTGATCACCACTTCGGCGGGGAATAGTTCACCATTGGCGCGGTTCAACTCGGTAATATTGCGCCGTCGCAGCACCAGGCCCTCGCCGAGGGTAAACCCCTGGGACAAGCTTTCCAGCGCCACGGCCCCAATCGTTCCCGACATAAACAGGGTGAAAAAACTCTGTGATTTCACCGTGCTTTTACTCAGCCCGAAACACTGTTCTGCCGCCGGGTTGAACTCCAGGATTTCGCCGCGACCGTTGATGCTGACAATACAGTCCATGGCGGCGTCGAGAATGGCCCCTTTGCGGTACTCACTCTGACGGAAGGCGTTGAACGCCTCATCCCGCTGGTGGATTTCCTCGTTGACCTTGGTGATGACGCGATTGTACTGGTGGGCGATCTGGCCGACTTCGGTAAAAGGTTCTTCCGGTACCCGCGCAGAAAAATCGGAGCGCTGTTGGTGCAGGTGCATGGCGGACAGCAGTTCGAACACTTCGGTACTCACCCGGTGCTCGGCGACATTGAGCCCGCGCAGTTCCGCCTCCGGGCTGACGCGCAGGGGAAAGAAGCGGTTAAAGGCGGCAAACACCACATAGGCCGTGGCAAAGCTGTAACCGCCTATGGCGGCAATGCCCCGCAACTGGCTGAGGAGCTGTTGGCTGCGGCTCAGTCCGTTGTCGAGGATGGTCGGATCGCCGAACAGGGCCAGCGCCAGGGTGCCCCAGATGCCGGCGAACAGGTGGACGGGAATGACCCCGACGGCGTCATCGATCTTGAGTCTGTCCAGCCACAACTCGCCCCAGTGGACAATGGCCCCGCCGACAGCGCCTATCAGTATGGCGGACAGGGGGGCAACCGCGTGACAGTTGGCGGTGATCGCTACCAGGCCACCCAGTATTCCGTTGACGATTTGTTGCACGTTGCAATAGCGCTCGGCCAGATAACCCATCAGGGTGGCGGCGATACCGCCGCCGAAGGCGGCCAGGCAGGTGTGCAGGAGAATTGCCGGAACCGCGGCGGTCCAGCCGAGGGTGCTGCCGCCGTTGAAGCCAAACCAGCCAAACCAGATCAGCAGGCAGCCGAGCACGGCCAACGGCACATTGCTGCCGGGCATTTTTTGATCGAGGTCGTAACGACCACTGCGCGGTCCGATGATCAGGACGGCGGCCAGCGCCACCCAGCCGCCCACAGAATGCACCACGGTTGAGCCGGCGAAATCGACGAACCCCAGTTTTTCCAGCCAGCCGGTGGGGTTGCCGCTGATGATCCCGGCCCAGGCCCAGTGGCCGATAACCGGGTAGATAACAAGGGTGATGGTGATGGTGACAATCAGGTAGCCCAAAAAGCTCATCCGTTCCGCGACAGCGCCGGAGACCAGGGTGGCTGCGGTGCCACAGAACATCATCTGAAACAGGAAGATGGTTGTCAGGTGGGGGCCGGCGCCGTTGCCAAACAGGAAGTAACTGCTGCCAACCCATCCCGAGATACTGTCGCCGAACATGAGGGCGAAGCCCACTGCCCAGAATATGGTGCTCGAGACAACAAAATCGGCAATGTTTTTGGCCGCGACATTGATGCTGTTCTTGCTGCGGACGAAGCCGCTTTCCAGACACAGAAAGCCTGCCTGCATCAGGAATACCAACAGTGCGGCGGAGAGAACCCAGAACGTATCCAATCGACTACCCTGTGAATGCTACGGACGTGGGTAACGTTTCGATGGTCGGCATGCAGGCTCCTCTGTCACCCAGAGTTAGCCATGCAAAAACGGTGCACATTTTGGGGGCTGCCCAAAATAGGCCCTCGAGAGCCGTCAATTCAGCAATTGGCGTGCGGCGATCAAACCGCGGTCAGCGCGGCATGCCTCAATATTGCCCCTGGCTGATGTAGTAGACGTCCAGGATGGTGCGCGTGGCGTCCATGATGCGCACAACCCGGTCATCGATACGGCGCAGGGAGGTGCCGTCGACCGACCTGGGCAGGCGGTGGAGGAATTCTTCGGGCAGGGAGCGACTGTGGCCATAGAGCTCGCTATCCAGTACTTCTCCCCGGGCTACCTTGCGCTGCCAGCCGGGGGGCAGTTCGCCGCCCCGTTCCAGTTTCTTGCGCAGGCCGGGCGGTAGGCTCTTTTGCTTGTGGTTGTCCCCGTAGCCCTCGTCATTGCGGTAGCGGCTGTCCCGCAGGTAGTCGCCCAGAAGGCGTTTTTCGGCTTCATTGAACAAGACGTTGCCGGCGATCACCGCCATC
>NZ_JBFHQR010000077.1:0-10587 GCF_041592135.1 Porticoccus sp.
CAAGGTCGGCTCCTGGAACTCCTCCCAGTCTGCAAAAACGAAGACTTCGGTGCTCATGGCTATTCCCCTCTGCTCAAGGCTTTGCCCTGGACTTCTTGTCCATCAGTTTGATGTCCTGGAGCTTGCGACCCAGTTCATCGTCCAGCGCGACTTTGGCAAAGTCACCGGCCAGCCCCAGGACGCTGAGCACGGCAAGGTAATGGCCGATTGAAACGCTGGGGTCTCCTTTTTCGATTTTGCGAATGGTTAGGCGGCTGAGCCCCGTTCGCTCGGAAATCAAAACCTGGGTATAACCTCTGCGCTTACATGCCAGCTTGATATTCTCGCCAAGCTGTTCCAATAGGCGTTGATTCCTGGGAAAGACGACAGCAGATCGGCCCTTTTCCTGTTTTTTACTGATCACAATAGCTACCAAATAGTCTAAAAATGGTAATTATAGTGCTCACCGCGGTTTTTTCAACTATGGTGGTTTCTATAGTTACCAAAATATCAAATAAAGGTAACTGTAAGTGCCATATAAGCTATAAGGCATCGTTCTAGATGGGTTGTGTGAGGCGGCGTTTGGCGCACGGTAGTTCGCAAGCCTATCTCTATAAATCCTACGCAGCAGAAGCGTAGTTACCATTATGTGGGTAGGGTGGCCGTGGCTCCTTGTCGTCCGGACGGGCGAAGATGTCTTCATCGCAAAATACGGGTCTAATGCTCAAGTTAGCGCTGTTGCCGAGTCAGTAATAGCACAAAGCGAGCCACCAGCAAGCCTGAGTGTGGATGAACAAAAATTTTATATGCATTTGTTAGATCAGAAAAAAGGGTGCTTGGAGCAAGAGTATCTGCCTCAAACTGAAATTCATAAAGCACTGTTGGGCTGGTTAGGTAGGTTGGGAGCCATGTGTCCGGAAGTTTAGATTGGGCGCACTTGGGTGATGCTCGGGCACAAAAGAAAAAAGGCCGATTCCCTCTTCTTGGATATCGGCCTTTTTGATAGCAGTTTTATATTTAAAATCAACTGCTTAATGTATGGTGCCCAGGAGAGGACTTGAACCTCCACGACCGTAAGGCCACTAGCACCTGAAGCTAGCGCGTCTACCAGTTCCGCCACCTGGGCTTTCTGAGAAGCAGTGGCTGCTCCGTCAGAGGTGGCGAACTATAGTGACCGCGATGCGGATTGTCAATTCTCGGAATTAAAATTCTTCTTCAATAAAGTCCTCGGGTTGAACCGCGTTTTCGTGAAGGGTCGGAAACCGACAAGGGGTCTGTTTTGAAGCGGGGCGGACAGTTCGGGTTGTGCGGCCTGGGGGCGACGTTTGGCCGCCGACAACAAGTGTGTGGACACCCGGGGGGCGCTGAATGGTCCGAGCCGGTTTTCGATTAGCGCCGCCGCGGCAAAGTTGTTGCAGAGTTAGTGGCCGGTCTCCTCTGGCCCTGATTCAGGTCAATAAAGCGCCATATTGCGCGATTAACAGCACATGTTGTCTATCCTTGGTATTACCATAGGAGGTATTGGCTAGCGCCCGGTAATGGCTGCCCCATAAAAGCATATACATGGTACGAAAATCATTGGTCTGATACGGTTGATATGTTTTTATGTGGAGCAAATCCCTTCGGGTTTAACCCCGTTACCTCTCAGAGAGCATAAATGAAAAAACATGTTCGTAATGACCCCTTCGCCGACCGCGAGGCCGCCAAGTACGATCGCCCTGTCCCCAGCCGTGAATATATCCTCGATTTTCTAACTGACAGTGTGGGCCCGATGACCCACGAAGAGCTGTGCGCCGAGTTTGGTCTTAAGGACGAGGACGCCCAGGAGGCGCTGCGCCGGCGGCTGGCGGCCATGGAGCGCGATGGCCAGGCGGTTCGCAACCGTCGCAATGCCTACGGTCCCCTGGACAAGATGAACCTGATCAAGGGCCGGGTGGTCGGACACCCCGAGGGATTCGGGTTCGTCGTGCCCACCCACGGTGGCGATGACCTGTTCCTCTCCAGTCGGCAGATGCGCCGGGTGATGGATGGCGACGAGGTGCTGGTGCGGGTAGCCGGCTGGGATCGTCGCGGTCGCCCGGAGGGCTCTATCGTCGATGTGGTCGAACACCATACCAGTTCCCTGGTGGGCCGCTATTTTGTGGAGAGCGGTATCCATTTTGTGCGCCCGGACAATCCGCGGGTGACCCAGGATATTATGATTCCCGCAGATCAGCGTGCCAATGTCGAGCCGGGGCAGATCGTGGTGGTGGAGATCACCACCTATCCCAGTCGCCATAACCTGCCCGCCGGGCGGGTGGTACAGGTGTTGGGCGATCACCTGGCGCCGGGAATGGAAATCGACATCGCCATTCACAACTACGGCATTCCCCACAAATGGCCGGAATCGGTCGTCGCTGAAGCCGAGGCCATTCCCGCCGAAGTGGAGCGGGGCGATACGGCCCACCGGGTCGATCTGCGCGAGTTGCCCTTTGTCACCATCGATGGCGAAGATGCCCGGGATTTCGACGATGCGGTCTACTGTGAGCCCCGCCGCAACGGTTGGCGGCTGCTGGTGGCCATCGCCGATGTTTCACATTATGTGAATGTCGGCAGCCCGCTGGACCGGGAGGCCTATCAACGCGGTAACTCCGTCTACTTTCCCCAGTACGTGGTGCCGATGCTGCCGGAGAAACTCTCCAACGGCCTCTGTTCACTGAATCCCCATGTGGATCGCCTGACCATGGTCTGCGACATGTGCCTGGATGACAGTGGCAATATCGTTAAATTCCAGTTCTATGAGGCGATCATCCACTCCCACGGTCGACTCACCTATACCCAGGTGGCGGCCATGGTGGCCCAGCGCGGTGACCGGGATAGCGGCGTGCGCAAACAGTTTCACGCGCTGACCGCCCACGTGGACCATCTCCACGCACTCTACCTGATGCTGCTGCAGTCCCGCGAGGTGCGCGGAGCCATTGATTTCGACAGCCAGGAAACCCGTATCCTGTTCGACGCCGAACGCAAGATTCAGCAAATCATTCCCTCGGAGCGCACCGAGGCGCACCGCCTGATTGAGGAGTGCATGCTGTGCGCCAATGTCTGCGCTGCGAGCTTGTTGCAGAAGAACAGGCTGACGGGACTGTATCGGGTGCACGGCGGGCCGCGCACGGCAAAGCTGGCGGATCTGCGGGAGTTTCTCGGTGAACTGGGGCTTGGGCTGCCCGGTGGTGACGAACCCACCCCAAAAGATTTTCAGCGGGTGCTGCTGCAGGTGGCGGGTCGCCCGGATGCCGGGGTGATCCAGACGGTGGTGCTGCGCACCATGAACCAGGCGGTCTACTCCCCGGATAATGAAGGTCACTTCGGTTTGAATTATCCGGCCTATACCCATTTCACCTCGCCGATTCGGCGCTACCCCGATCTGCTGGTACACCGCGCCATCCGCTATCTGATTCGCAAGGGTGGCCGGGTCAGTTTTGTCAAGAAAGTGGAGGGCGCGCCGTCCCTGCCGACTGCCCAGATCTACCCCTATGATGAAAGCTGGATGAGCTCGGCGGGGGAACACTGTTCCATGACCGAGCGACGGGCCGATGAGGCCACCCGCGATGTGGTGAACTGGCTGAAATGCGAGTACCTGCTGTCCCGGGTTGGCGAGGAATACGATGGGGTGGTGGTATCGGTCACCGGCTTCGGCCTGTTCGTGCAGCTCAGCGAGTTGTTCATCGAAGGCCTGGTACATATCACCGGACTACCGAAGGATTACTATTACCACGAAGCGGCACACCATCGCCTGATCGGTGAGCGCACCAAACGGGTGTTTGGCCTGGGTGACAAGTTGCGCGTGCGGGTGAGCCGGGTGGACCTGGATGAGCGCAAGATCGATTTCGATCTGGTGGAAGACGGCCGCAGGAAAGCCAAAAAGGGTGTCCCCGTCAGCCCCAAGGCCCTGGAGCTGGCCGCTGAACATGAGCAGGTGCGGGCCAAGAAGCACTCTCGCGCCAAGAAGCGGGCCGCCTCGGGAGCGGCCCCTGGAGCAACCACGGCAAAGGCCTCAGCTCCTGCCGGAAAACTGGCCAAGCCGGGGCGGACCGGCAAGCCATCCGGAGCCAGACGGCGCAAACCGCCAACCAAAAAACGCTAGTTTAAGCATTTCTGACGGACAAAATTGATGACATCAAAAGCGGGGCGCGGTGCCGTTGAGCGGGACCAGTGGATATTTGGCTTGCATTCGGTGCAGGCGGTATTAAAAACAACCGCGGACAAGGTTCGCGCACTCAAGGTGCTCAAGGGGCGCGAGGATCAGCGGCTGCAAAAAGTGTTGAATCTGGCGGAATTGAACGGCATTCCGGTGACCCGGGTCAGCCGCACTGAACTCGATGCCCTGACAGAAGGCGAGGGCCGCCATCAGGGCGTAGCCGCGCTCTGCGAGAGTGGCCAGGTGCAGGATGAACACTATCTCGCCGCCCTGCTGGAGCAGTTGTCGGTGCCACCTTTTTTACTGGTGCTGGATGGTGTGACGGACCCCCACAACCTGGGGGCCTGTCTGCGCTCGGCGGATGCCGCCGGGGTGCAGGCGGTGATCGTGCCCAAGGACAACTCCGTCGGCTTGACCCCCACTGTGCAGAAAGTGGCCAGTGGTGCCGCCGAAACGGTGCCGCTGGTGGTGGTCACCAATCTGGCCCGCACCCTCAAGCAGCTTCAGGAGCGGGGTTTGTGGGTGGTGGGAACTGCCGGCGAGGCTGAGCAACTGGTGTACGAAGCCGACCTCAAAGGGCCGCTGGTGCTGGTAATGGGGGCGGAGGAAAAAGGACTGCGACGTTTGACCCGCGAACATTGCGACTCGCTGGTGAAGTTGCCCATGGCCGGGGCTGTGAGCAGCCTGAATGTCTCTGTCGCCGCGGGTATCTGCCTGTTCGAGGCGGTTCGCCAGCGGCGATGACCATGGGGCGCGACGAGTTTGGCGAAAACGTCAGTGACCGACCCGGTCAAAGGCTGACCGAGCGGGTCATCCAGAACAACCGCGCGGCCACCCGCAACCTGGTGTTAAATCTGCCCAATGTCATCAGTGCTCTGCGGGTGGCCATGATGCCGGTACTGGTGTTGCTGGCGCTGGAACACAAAATCAATGGGTTTTTGTGGGTGTTGGCGCTGACCCTGTTCAGCGATGGAATCGACGGTTATCTGGCGAGGCGCCTGGGACAGGTGACCGAACTGGGTACCCGCCTGGACAGCTGGGCTGATCTCAGCACCTATGCGGCCATGTTGCTGGGGTTGAAAGTGCTGTGGCCCGATCTCTTTGCCAGCGAATCAAATTATCTGGTGGTGGCCTTCAGTGCCTGGCTGGTGCCCTTGCTGGTGTGCCTGGCGCGTTTCCGGCGATTGCCCTGTTATCACACCGTTTCCGCCAAGCTGGCGGCCATCATGCTGGCGCCGGCCTACTTTGTCGCGGTGATCTGGGGCGATGCGCTGTGCTTTCGCGGGGTGCTGTTGTTTTACCTGTGGGTCGCGTTCGAGCAGGTGGTCATCACCTCCATGCTGCCCCGCTGGCAGGACAATGTGCCGGGCTTCTGGTGTGCCGCGGCCATTGCCCGGCAGAGCGGGCTGGTGGACATGGCGCCAGCCGAACTGCCGGACTAAACCCGGTTATTTGAAGATACAGTGTTTGGTGAAATCTGCGGCTTCATTGGCGCTCCAGTCGCCCTTGGGTTTGTCCTTCATGTCATTGCACCAGGCCTCGCTGCCGACCTTGGCGCAGCCCGCCAGGGCCAGGGTGCCGAGGGCGATTAACAGCAGTGAAAATTTCTTCATTGTTGACTCCTTTGCAAAAATGGGCACAGCGGGCAATGATAGCCACTCTCGCCGATCAGTCCCAGTGCATAAGTGCCTGAATTTAACCTTGAAATCAGTGTGCCATCGCCGTAGAATGCCCGCCCTTGATCCATCTGGGTCAAGACACTCCTTGCTGCACCGCATGGGGCGGGCAGCTTTTAACCCGTAAGGAGGCACAATGCGTCACTACGAAATCGTATTTATGGTTCACCCGGATCAGAGCGAACAGGTTCCCGGGATGATCGAGCGCTATACCAGCACGATCAATGCTGGCAATGGCCAGGTTCACCGTCTTGAGGACTGGGGTCGCCGTCAATTGGCTTACCCGATCAACAAAATCCACAAGGCTCACTACGTACTGATGAACATCGAATGTGGTCAGGACGTGTTGGATGAACTGAATTCCAACTTCCGTTACAACGATGCGGTCATTCGCAGCGCGGTCTTCAGCTGTGACGAAGCTGTTACGGTTGAGTCTCCCATCATGAAAGCCGAGAAGTCCGACAGCCGTGAGCGTCGCGAGCCTCGCCATGCAGAGAGCGAAACTGGATCTCCCGCAGCCGCCGAGGCGGAACAGGAGAGCGTTGTTGAAGATGCCGATGCATCTACCGACGAAGCCGCGGAAGAGGAGAAATAAGCAATGGCCCGTTTTAACCGTCGTCGCAAGTTTTGCCGCTTCAGTGCGGAAGGTGCCCAGGAGATCGATTACAAAGATCTGGATACCCTGAAACAGTACGTTTCCGAAACCGGAAAAATTGTACCCAGCCGTATTACCGGCACCAAGGCCAAGTACCAGCGTCAGCTGGCCACCGCCATCAAGCGTGCCCGTTTGCTGGCTTTGCTGCCCTACACGGACAGCCACAAGTAATTACGGGTAACACCAACTGATGCGCGCCTTGGCTGAATTTATCATGCGCGGGCGCACGCAGGCGGCCCTGGTGGCCCTGGTGGGCAGCCTGGTGCCGATGCTCAGTCCGGCAACGGTCAGCCTGGTGACACTGGGCCGAGGGCCGAGGGATGGCCTACTGGTGATGTTGTGGGGGTTGTTGCCCCTATTGGTCGCCCTGTACGGAAGCGGGATCAACCCGATGATTACCCTGGCGACCATCGCCGGGCTGATTGTGGTGGTGATCGCTTCTGCCATCTTGCGCTTGACGGTGTCCTGGTCGAACGCATTGACGGTGGTACTGCTGCTGAGTGCCCTGTCGGTGTTGCTGCTGAACCTGCTGTTTGGCGGTTCGGTTGCTTCGTTGCAAGAGACTGTGGCAACCATGTTCAGTCAGTTGCAGCAGCGGGCGGGCAGTAAAGAACCGGCCTTCCAGCCGGGACGCACGTTCCTGCTGGGTGTGATGGGCTACATGGTGGCGCTGACTGCGGTGGTCAGTCTGGTATTGGGGCGCTGGTGGCAGGCGATACTCTACAACCCCGGTGGTTTTCGGGAGGAGTTTCACCGTCTGCGCTTCGATTCCAGGGTCGGCGTTGCCCTGCTGGTGGGCGTGGCAGTTTGTTACCTGTCGCCCCACGAGTACTCCAGTTGGGCGGGCTTGCTGGGCTTACCGCTGTTGCTGGGGGGCATTGCACTGGTACACCACACGGTGGCGTTCTACCAGATCGGCACGCACTGGTTAGTCATTTTTTACGTGGGCCTGTTGATGATTGGCCCCATGAGTTTGATACTGGTCGGTTTGGGTTCGCTCGACAGTATTTTGAATATACGCGCCAGGTTGGTGACAAGGCACTGAACTGCCCCGTTCCGACGGCGTTAACAGGTTAATCAAGAGAGGATATCCGAGATGGAAGTTATTCTTCTGGACAAAGTCGGCAAGCTCGGCAAAATCGGTGACAAGGTCAATGTCAAAGCTGGCTACGGCCGCAACTTCCTGATCCCGCAAGGTAAAGCTGTGTTCGCCACAGCTGACAACCTGGCGGCCTTCGAGGCCCGCCGCGCCGAACTGGAAGCTGCCGCCGCTGAACAGCGCGCTGCCGCTGAAGCCCGCGGCCAGCAACTGGCCAGCCTGGCGACTATCGTGATCGCCAGCAACGCCGGTGACGAAGGCAAGTTGTTTGGTTCTATCGGCACCCGCGATATCGCCGATGCGATCACTGCTGCAGGTGTGGAAGTGTGCAAAAGCGAAGTGAAGCTGCCGGAAGGCGCGCTGCGTGAAACGGGTGAGTACGAAATTGACATCCAGGTGCACTCGGAAGTTACCCAGCCGATCAAACTGACGATCGTTGCTGAGTAATCCGACGGTTCCCAGCCGTTTCAGGATCGGTAACAATACGGCACTGCACGATCTGGCGCAGTGCCGTTTTTGCATGGGTGGGTGACGGATAGATGGCTGAAGACAGGGGCACCTCAGAACAACAACTTCCTCATTCGATTGAGGCCGAGCAGGCAGTGCTCGGCGGGTTGATGTTGAGCAACGGTGCCTTCGACACGGTCGCCTCGGTCATCTCGGAAAAAGATTTTTTTGCCAGCGACCACCAGCTGATCTTTCAGGTCATGCGCGAGCTCTCCGCAGAGCAGAAACCGCTTGATCTCATCACCCTTTCAGAAAGCCTCGAAAATACCCATCAGCTGGATCTGGTGGGCGGTGCCCCCTATCTGGCGGAACTGGCTAACAATACCCCCAGCTCGGCCAACGTCGGGGCCTATGCCCAGATCGTGCTGGAGCGCTCCATTATCCGCCAGCTGATCTCGGCGGCCAGCGATATCGTCAAGAAGAGCTACAATCCCCTCGGTTGGGACAGCAGCAAACTGCTGGCCGAAGCGGAAAGAAAACTCGCGGATATCATCGAGAACCGCCCCAAGCAAGGCGGTTTTCTGGCGGTTAACGACCTGCTCAAGCAGGCCGTGGAACGCATTGACCAGCTTTTCAACAGTGATGAAGATATTACCGGCATCAGTACCGGCTTTGCCGACCTGGATGAAAAAACCTCCGGCTGGCAACCGGCGGATCTGGTGATTGTGGCGGGTCGTCCCTCCATGGGTAAAACCTCTTTCGCCATGAATATGGCGGAGCACGCGGTGCTCCATCAGGACAAGCCGGTGCTGGTGTTCAGTATGGAGATGCCCGCGAGCCAACTGATCCTGAGGATGATGTCGTCCCTGGGCAAAATCGACCAAACCAGGATGCGTGCCGGCAATCTTTCCGAGGACGATTGGCCGCGCCTCTCCAGTGCCGCTTCGCGTCTTAAAGATCGGCCCCTGTACATTGACGATACGCCGGGGATCACGCCCATGGAACTGCGCAACCGGGTGCGACAGGTTGTCCGCGAGAAGGGTGATCCGGGCCTGATTGTGGTGGATTACCTGCAGCTGATGAGCGGCAGTGTGGCCACCGATAACCGCACCAATGAAATTTCACAGATCTCAAGGGAATTGAAAAACATTGCCAGGGAATTTAACTGCCCGCTGATAGCCTTGTCTCAGCTCAGCCGTAACCTCGAACACCGGCCCAACAAGCGCCCGATCAACTCGGATCTGAGGGAATCCGGTGCGATTGAGCAGGATGCGGATGTGATCGTCTTCATCTATCGGGATGAAGTGTATAACGAGGACAGCCCGGAAAAGGGCATCGCCGAGGTCATCATCGGCAAACAGCGAAACGGCCCCATCGGCACCTGTAAACTCACCTTTATCGGCAAGTACACTCGTTTTGAAAATCTCGCCCGGGATTATTTTTCCGAGTAGTGCCGCGATACCCTATTGCTGGAAAGATCATGCAAATTTTTCACACCATTCAGGGACTCCGCCAGCCGCTCGCGCAAGCCCGTCGCGAGGGCAAACGCATTGGTTTTGTTCCCACCATGGGCAATCTGCACGATGCCCATATCGAGCTGGTCAAGCTGGCCCGGCAGAGCAACGACCTGGTGGTCTGCTCCATTTTCGTCAACGGCCTGCAATTTGGCCTCAACGAGGACTGGGACAAGTACCCGCGCACCTTTGAGGCCGATTGCGCGCGCTTGCGCGAGGTGGGTTGTGATTTCCTGTTCCATCCCGATGACAAGGAGATGTACCCCAACGGCCTGGACAGTCAGACCCGGGTGATCTGCCCCTCCATGACGGACGTGCTCTGTGGCGCCAGCCGTCCCGGGCACTTCGAGGGAGTGACCACGGTGGTGACCAAGCTGTTCAATATCGTGCAGTCGGATGAGGCGATATTCGGTATCAAGGACTTCCAGCAACTGGCGGTGATCCGCCGCATGGTGGAAGACCTCTGTGTACCCGTCGAAATCACTGCCGCGCCCATTCACCGGGAGGCGGACGGTCTGGCCATGAGCTCCCGCAACGGCTACCTGTCGGCGGCAGAGCGGCCCAGAGCCAACCAGCTCAACCTGAGTCTGCGCTGGATTGTCAGCCAGATAGAGGGGGGCGACCGGGATTTCCCGGCCCTCGAGGCGGAGGCCAAACGCCAGATCGCGGCGGCGGGTTTTAAGCCGGACTACATTTCTGTGTGCAACAGCAAAACGCTGGAACCGGCTGCACAGGATGACCAACAAATCACCGTGCTCGGGGCGATGTATACCTCCAGCGCGCGGTTGATTGACAATATTTCCCTGAATTAGAGGAAGAGCATCATGTTGAGTACTATGCTGAAGGGCAAATTGCACATGGCCAGCGTCACCCACGCCGAACTCTGGTATGACGGTTCCTGCGCCATTGACGCCAACCTGCTGGAGCTCGTCGGACTGCGCGAGTTTGAACAGATCGATATCTACAACGTCAATAACGGCGAGCGCTTCACCACCTATATTATTCGCGGCGAACCGGGTTCCGGCATTATCTCCATGAAC
>NZ_JBFHQR010000078.1:0-10584 GCF_041592135.1 Porticoccus sp.
AATAGGCAAACAGACGTTTGATATCGGGTTGGAAAATGGCCACCAGAGAGGCGACAAACACCCCGGCCAGACCAAGGGTCAGCAGGATACCGTGCAGGGGCAGGGCCGATGAAGCGAACTGCTCCCCGAACACGGAGAAATGCAAACGTATCAGCAGGTAGACCGCTACCTTTGTCGCCGTGGCAGCCAGGAATGCGGTCACTAGCGACGGCGCGTAGGCATAGGCGTTGGGCAACCACAGGTGCAACGGAAACAACGCCAATTTCAGGCACACCCCCACCACAATAAAGACAAAGGCGGTAGAGGCAGTGCGGCTGCCCGCAGCGTCAGGTATCCGTGCTGCAAGATCCTGCATATTCAGGGTGCCAGTCAGGCTGTACAGGAACCCAATGCCAATGAGGATAAAAGTGGCGCCGATGGTGCCCACAATCAGGTATTGGTAGGAGGCCCACAGGGCTCGCCGATCCTTGCCGTAGCCAATCAGTGCATAGGTAGCCAGGGATGAGATTTCCAGGAATACAAACACATTGAAGATGTCCCCGGTGGCGACAATCCCCAGCAGACCCGCCAGGCAAAGGAGGTAAGTCACATAGAAAAAGGTCTGCTTTTCCGGGGGGATTTCCCGCTCCAGCCCCGTTCCGGCCGCCGCAATCACCAGCGTGGCGATGCCACTGACCACCAGCATCACATAGGCCGACAAAAGATCGATGCGGTATTCGATTCCCCAGGGGGCATCCCAGCCACCCAGGCCGTAACTGAGGGTGCCGTGCTGGTAGACCTGGTGCAGTAACAGCATACTGATCGACAGGGAAAGCCCGCAGACCAGCACGGTGAAGATCCACACCAGACGGGATCTATCCAGCAGCAGGCAGGCGGGTGCGGCCAGTAGCGGGACAACTACCTGCAGAATGGGCAGCTGACTCAACACTCCAGGTCCCTCTGCTGCAGTTCTTCTTCCTCCACCGTGCCATAGGCGTTGCGAATCCGTATCACCAGCGCCAGCGCCAGCGCCGTGGTGGCAATGCCGACCACAATGGCGGTGAGAATCAGCACATGGGGCAGGGGATTGGAATAACTGTTTACTCCCTCGGAAAAAATCGGTGCCGAACCACCGCTGACCTTGCCGAGACTGATATAGAAAATAAAGACCGAGGTCTGGAACAGGTTGAGACCGATGAGTTTTTTGATCAGGTTGCCCTGCACGATGACGATATAAAAGCCGGTCATCATCAGCAGAATCACCACCCAGTAGTTATATAGCTCCGTCAGCATCAGGCCACTTCCTCAGGGTGTACTGTGGCCGAAGCGAAGGCGTAAAAGATCAGGATCATTGCCGACGCAACCGTTATGCCTACTCCCAGCTCAATAACCAGTATTCCCAGATGCCGACCGGCCAGAGGCTCCGGCAGCAACTGGCTGTAGTCGAGAAAATTGCCGCCACTCAGCAGACAGACCACGCCCACGCTGCCGTAAATCAGCACACCGCACGCTGCCAGTATCTGCAACAGCGCCGGTCGCACCACCCGCTGGGCATGGCCGAAGCCAAACAGCATGGCGTAGAGGATGATGCCGGCGGCAAAGATAACCCCCGCCTGAAAGCCGCCCCCCGGACCATATTCGCCGTGGAACTGCACGTAGAACGCAAACAGCAGAATCAATGGAATCAGCATCTTGCTGACCACCCGAAGCACCCGATGGTCATACATGTTTGCCCGCTCCTTCACAGAGCCGGATGACGCGGCGCGGCCAGTAAACAGCAGCCCTAACACGCCCATGGCCGCGGTGAAAATCACTGTCACCTCCCCGAGTGTGTCGAAACTACGATAGTCCGCCAGCACGGAGGTCACCATATTGGGAATCCCGATCTCTTTCGGGGACTCCTCGATGTATCGCACGGCCACATGGTTGTGGGGCGGGGCATCGGCGGAACCAAATGCAGGCATATCCAGTGTCCCCAATACCAGCGTGGCCCCGGTGATGGAGACCAGGAGCAGTGACATCAGCGGGCGCCGATAAGCAGTCTGCTCATAACGCCCCACCAATGCCAATGCCGCCAGCATCAGCAGTGGAAAAATGCCCGCCCCCACTGCCGCTTCGGTAAAAGCCACGTCGACAGCATCCGCCGACACAAAAAAGCTGGCCGACAACAGGCCATAGATACCGGCCAGCATGACCGCAGCGAATAGATCACGCAGCCAAGCAATGGCCAATGCGGTGATGACCAGTAACAGCAGCAATGCGATGTCCAGTACAAGTTCGATGAGCCTGCTCCTAGCAAAGTTGTTTCAGGATGTTTCATTCCTGCCGGGATCAATGCCCAGTCCACCGTGTACCGCCGCCTTCGCCAACGCATGACTGGCAGTAGGACTGGTAATGAGGATGAACAGTAGAATTAGCAGCAACTTGAACATCACGATGCCCCAGCCTGCCAAGGGCATCAGCCCCACCAGAATGAGGCTGGCGGCAAGCGTTTCGGTCACACCGGCGGCGTGCATCCGGGAGAATACTTCAGGGAAACGCAGCAGCCCAATGCCACCGGATACCAGCAGGAAAACACCGCCGCCCAGACAAAGAACGCTGATCCCTTCCAACAACAGGGCGATCACGGATTATCCCTTTGCGGCCGATCATTACTGTATTCGAAGTAACGAAGTACCCCGATGACACTGATGAAGTTGATCAGCGCATAGACCAGGGCGATATCCAGAAAGTCCGGTCTGCCGAACAGGAACCCCACTACCGCAATCAGCAACACGGTCTTGGTGCCGAACACATTCACCGCCAGAATGCGGTCATAGATGGTCGGACCCAGCAAGGCCCGGCTCAACGCCATGACCATGACCACCAACAGCGCAACTACCACCACCGTCAACATCTAGGGCTCCAGCTCCGCCACCCGGCGCCTCATTTCACCTTCCCGCAGTTCCTCAATACCGGCCCGGGTGAGCGCATGTACCAGCACAGTGTCATCGTCCATGTCCATTGCCACGGTGCCGGGCGTCAGGGTGATGGCATTGGCATAGATCACCCGCCCCAGGTCGCTCTTCTGGCCGAGGGGAAGGCGGGTTACACAGGGACTGATGGAGCAATTGCCAAGCCAGATGTGGCGTACCACATCGATATTGCTGCGAATGATTTTGACGGTCAGCCAGATGAAAAACCTGGGAAGCCTAAAGGTCAGGTGCAGCGGCTGGGATTCCTGGTCCACCACCTTCAGACACTGCAAAACCCAGATCACGAAAATGACTGAGGCAAGACCAAACCCCAACAGCAATGGTGAGTAGTGACCGGAATTGCCCAACCAGAGCACAGCCAGGAGGCAGAATAGGCTTAGTCTGTATTTCAGGGCATCCGCTCCTGACTCATATCTGCTCTGGAGCTTCATCGCTACGACACTCCGAGCAGGCCATCAGGGACAGGAAAAGTGTTTTTTGAGCACGGCCGAGAGCACCTCGGCTCCACTGGAACTACCTGCTGCCGAGCCCGCTTCACTGTTCAGCTTTTCAATCACCTCCGACAGCGTCAGCCCTGGTGGAAAACAGTAGGGATTGCGACCAACGACACCTTTCGTAATCATCTGTCCCCTGGCACGGGTCTCCAGCGCCCGCCGCTGGAAGGAGTCGTCTTTCTGGAGAGTCAGTTGATCGATGGCGTCCAGATAACCCTGTATATAGGCAAGGCATGCCGCCTGACCTTCATTGCCGCCACCTTGCCCGCCGGACGATCCCCGACAGGACGACAACAGGGTTTCGCCACTCATGGGTTCTATGGCCTGCCCCTCGCTAATCATCAAGCCACTTAACATCAGGAAAACGACGAAGTGACCGGTTATGGTTTTCAGTACGTTCTGCACAGGATCACCACTTGTTATAATTCTCCAGCTACTCTCTCACCCATGTAGCGGAAAAGTATTACGAAAAATGTAACAAATTGTGTCGATCAATCTCTGTCGTGTACTGGCCGATTTTCTGGTGTAAGGTAGCGGTTGACGCAGCTGCCAGCAGAAAATAACCCCTACCTCTTCAGCCGGCTGACTCCTTATGAATGCAAACAGTTTCCTGGCATCGCCCCACATTCTGGTCGTCGACGACAACGAGGACATCCGGGATCTGGTCTCCCGATTGTTGACCTCCGAAGGCTACAGCGCCTATGTCGCCGGGGATGGCGACGAGATGTTTCAGAGACTGACCGAGTCAAAACCCGACTTGATCCTGCTGGATGTCATGCTGCCCCACCGCGACGGATTCGAACTCTGCCGCCAGCTTCGCTCCGACCCCGGCATGCCGCCGATCATCATGCTCACCGCCAAGGATGAGGAAATCGACCGGGTAGTGGGACTGGAGCTGGGCGCGGACGATTACATCGTCAAACCCTTCAGCGGCCGGGAGTTGATCGCCCGTATCAGGGCCGTGTTGCGACGCACCCGCAGCGAAGGGGTGCAGCACACCGGCACCATCCGTTTCGGCCAATGGCGGTTTATCCCGGCACACATGGAGATCCTCGACGATCACTCCATTGCCACCCCGCTTTCTGCAAGTGAGACGGCTCTGCTGCTTGTTTTCGTGCAAAACCCCGGCATTCCTCTGTCCCGGGACCGGCTGCTGGACCTCACCAAGGGCCGCAACAGCACGCCCTTTGACCGCAGTATCGATATTCAGGTGAGCCGTTTGCGACGCAAGCTGAGAGACGACGGCAAACACCCGCAAATCATCAAAACGGCCTGGGGTACCGGTTATATTTTCTCCTGTAGCGTAGAGAAGTCGTGACCCGACTGCCAACCCTTTCCCTGAAAGCCCGGGTCACCCTGATTCTCTGCGCGGTGTTCGTGCTCTCCCAGATCGCCAGCCTGCTGCTGTTCGAACAAAACCGCGAACGCAATATCCTGCTGACCGAGGCCACCGATCTCGCCGACCGCATCATCGGCATCGTCAACCTCGCCAGCAGTTTCCCCAACCAGGACCGGGAGCAAATCCTCGCCGCGGCGCAAACCCAGTTTCTGGCCACCTTCCCGGAGATCGTCTCCATTGACGAGGTCGCCTGTCAGGAAAACGCCTTCGCCGAGCGCATGGGCGCGCGCATCAAGACCGCTTTCCAGACGATACCCGGGCTGGACGGAGAAATCTGCGTACGCAGCCTGGACTTGCCCCAATTCGCCGGCAAGCAGTTTTCATCCCGCGGTTTTGATGTACTGGTCTTTGTCAATTTTCCCGATAGCGAGCAAACCATTTTTCACGCCATTCTGCCCAAGGGCAGTTCGCTGTTGGCTGACTCGGTGCTCGCCTATCTCCTGCTGGTGGCCCTGATCGCCCTGCTGCTGACCTGGTTTCTGGTGGGCAAGGCCACTGCTCCCCTGCAACGACTGGCCAGAGCCGCGGATACCATAGGCGTCAATCTCGACACCCCGCCACTCGACGGGGGTGGTCCGCCGGAAGTTTCCCGCGCAGCCCAGGCCTTCAACCGCATGCAAACCCGCCTATCCCGTCTGGTCCACGGTCAGACTGAGATGTTGGCGGCAATTTCCCACGACCTGCGCTCCGCCACCACCCGGCTGCAACTGCGTGCGGAACTGCTCGGAAACGACGCAGAACGCAATGGCCTGCTGCGGGTAGTGAGCGACATGAAACAGATGATCGAATCGGTGCTTGCCTATGTGCGCGGCTACGAGTCCAGCGAGCCGGTTCGCATGGTGAACGTCACGGCCCTGGTGGAAAGCCTGTGCGACGACCTGCGCGACGAAGGCGTCCAGGTCACCGACGACAACCGGTGCGACCCAGTCACCCTGCCCTGCCGGGCCAGCCTGTTGCGCAGGGCGCTGCAGAACATCATCGACAATGCCATCAAATACGGTCACACGGCGCACATCGAGCTGACCTGTCCCGGCGAATACCTGGTCATCACCACCAGCGACTCGGGTCCGGGAATTCCCGAAGATCAACTGGAAAAGGTCAGCCAGCCCTTTTACCGGCTGGAACGATCCCGCAGCTCGGAAACCGGTGGCATCGGCCTGGGGCTGTCAATCACCCAGAACATTATCCGCAACATGGGGGGATTCCTGGCATTGGCCAATCGGTCGGAAGGCGGATTGAGAGTGGAAATCCACCTGCCCCTGAATACTTCTCGTTGAGTGCGCCTCAACAAAAAACCCGACCGCACAGTCGCTGGCCGGGTTCAGTTTCTACACCTGTTCAATCGCGACTGCCGCCGTCAGCCTCCCAACGGCTTTACGGGTACCGGTGGGCAGTTACGCCTGCCTCCCGGCCCGGAGCAGGCCATACAAAGTGAGCAACAACGCGAGCGCGATGGTGACACCACAGAGCATCAGGGTGGCGGTAACCAGCGAATTGTCGATGCCGTGGGGTGGCGGAAATTTTTCACTGAGGGTTGGCATCAGCGGTGATGTGGCACCAAGAAAGGCCGCCATCACCCCTGCCGCGCCGTTGCTCCAGGTGCCGACCTGCAACAGCGCAAACCACAATTTCAAAGTCAGCGATCCCAGGCGCAGTTCATTCACCAGCAGGCCGAGCACAATCATCAGCACGCCGTTGGCGGTGAACTCGATATGGGCCATCACAATGCCGCGAAACCACTCCACGGCGGTTGGGGGAATAAAACCGACCACACAGCCGACGGTGATTTGCAGCACGCCCAGAATCAGCGTCCAGCGTCGCAGAGTGGCTTTCAGGCAAACGAGATTAGTGCTCATAACCCGATGATCTCACTCGGATGCTTACTTCAGTTGAAGAATAATTTTTTACACCGAACCCGAAGTATAGTGTCATCCAGCCCAAATCATCCTCAACCACGGACAGGCTACATAGCCGGTATTGCTAGCGGCACCGGCTGCTGGCGATAGAACTGACACAACAGCCGATAGACCTCGGGCATGGCTTCCTTCATGGTTTCTGGCGCCTCGAAAAACGCCTCGCTGCACACCGCAAAGAATTCCGCCGGACTGGTCAGGGCATAGTCATCGAGTGGCAACGGACGGTGGTGTCGCCAATCATTCTGCAGGCGATCCCAGGCCGCCGTAAAAATATCGTGCCATTCGCCGGGGCGCATGTCCGGGTGCATCGGCGGCGCGCCGTTGGCGCCGTCGCGCAACATATCGAGCTTGTGGGCCAACTCGTGAATCACCACATTGCTGGCCCTGCCGTGGCGCGTATCCGCCCCGCTTTCGCAAATATCCTGCCAGGACAAAATCACCGGCCCCCGATACCAGGCTTCGCCGCTCAGGCCGGGGCCTCGAGAATGAGTCACGCCATCGTCGGTGCGATAGGGGCGGTTCGGCACAAAGGCGTCCTCGTAGAGAATCACCGTCTGCCAGCGGTCGTACCAGTGCAGACCGAGATGCAGCACGGGCACACAGGCCATGGTGGCCAGTTTCAGGCACATGGCGTCATTGAATTGAAACCCGCTACCGGAAACAAAGGTCTTGCGCACCAGAAAGCGAAAGCACATCTCCCGCAGGGCGTCGCGCTCGGCACCCTGGTAGCGCTGCATCACTGGCCAGTCGGCAATGGCGGATTCCCACTGCTCGGCGGTAAAAGCCATTTTTTTAATACGGCGGTTTTCCAACCAGTTTCGCAATCTCTTAAACATAGTTAACGCGCCATATCCAAGTGCAGGAAAATGTCTTGAATGGACCAAGATTCAATAGGTTTTTACGCTGACCTCAGATATCCACTGACCCCAGATACCCTACCAGTTTTGCGAGGCAAACTCGCTCTTGGGCACGCCCCGTAGCGGACGGCGGACCGTGCCGATGCGCAGGCCTTCATCCTTTGCCTTGTCTGTACCGAGACGCACAATGTGGATGGTCATTGATGGCTCCTCTGCTCATTCAATCTTTGAATACAACCGCCGTGGACGCGGCCTTGATCCGACCCCGCTATTGAAAAATGGCACTCATCCATAACTGGATTACAGGACAGTCCTACGATTTCCTCAAGGAAAAGAGCGCGCTAAAGGACCACCTAAAGGGGTAGGTTTTATTTGACCCTATTGATTGCAGATCGTCTTTCGGGGATCGATCTTTTTGTCGCTTCCGCGCCTCGTTGTTTGACAGTATCGTGGCGACTGCCTATAAAGAACGCCTTGTACTTTCAGGTGCCCGAAACCAGCCTACGGTAACGGGAGAATCGGGAAATCGGTGTAACTCCGATACGTGCCCAACGCTGTGAAGGGGATTACGCAGAACGGATCATGCGGCCACTGGCATATTGCCGGGAAGGCCTCTGCGTAGGATGAACCTGAGTCAGAAGACCGGCCTGACAGTGAATTCGTAGTGTTTGGACAGGCGCTGCGCTTATTTCCATATAAGGGGAATACTTATGGAAAACCCGCAGACAAGCGCTGCCGCAACTGCCGACAACCGTGATTCCATCAACCGCACCGCGGTCACCCAACGCCCTTCGGAGGCCGATCACCAGCCGGCCGTCGATTTTGACGATGCCGATCGCCAGGGGCTCTACAAAACCATCTTCAATCGCCGTGACGTCCGAGGGCAGTTCAAACCCGACGCCATTCCCGATGAGGTATTGAGCCGGGTGCTCTACGCCGCTCACCACGCCCCCTCGGTTGGCTTTATGCAGCCCTGGGATTTCATGGTGATACGGGATCCGGCGGTGAAACAGCAGGTCCACGAAGCCTTTACTGTCGCCCATAACGAGGCGGCGGAGATGTTTCCCGAGGCGAAGCGCGACACCTATCGTAAGCTCAAGCTCGAAGGCATCATGGAGTCGCCGGTCAACATCTGCATCACCTGTGATCGCGAGCGCACCGGACCAGCGGTGATCGGCCGTACCCATATCAAGTCGATGGATGTCTACAGCAGCGTCTGTGCGGTGCAGAACCTGTGGCTGGCGGCCCGGACCGAAGGGCTGGGAGTGGGCTGGGTCAGTATCGTCAAGCTGCGGAAGCTACAGGAAGCATTGGGCATCCCCTCCAATATCGTGCCGATCGCTTATCTCTGTGTCGGGTATGTCAGCCACTTCTACCAGAAACCGGAGCTGGAAAGCGCTGGCTGGTTGCCTCGAGTACCGCTCGAGGAGCTGATTCATTTCGATCAGTGGCACAACCACCGTCACGCTGACGAGGAGTCGTTGATCGAGCAGATTCAGGCGTTGCAAGGATTCCCTCACAGTTTCTAAGCGCGTTCAGTGATGCTCCAGGGCCTCGATCAGGCGTGATGCGGACCCCTTTGATGGGGACCTCTGGGATGCACCACGCCATCCTCGGTGCGATAGGGTCGGTTCGGCACAAAGGCATCCTCGTAGAGAATCACCGTCTGCCAGCGGTCATACCAGTCCAGGCCGAGATGCAAGAGGGGGACGGCCATGGTGGCTAGCTTCAGGCACATGGCGTCGGTGAAAAATGCCAGCACACTGCGGGGTAGGCTGACCTTTAAGGCAACCATACCGTGAACCCCCTCCACGGCGGCAGGAGGGAATAAAGCCAGCCACACAGCCTGCAGTGATTTACAGGATACCCAGAGGCTGTATCTAGTTACGGCCCTTCCGCCGATGGCCGATCTTTCTACCCCAAATGATTCCCACTGCAACCGTGGTGAGTTTCAAATAAGTCGTGAAGGCGGCCCAGTACAAGTCCTTCATTTGGTGCTCCTTCAAATAGTCTCCAGGCATGGCTGCCAAGGTTCCCAGTGCAGCAAACAGAAATCCCCAGCCCAATCCATAACGCCAGGAAACAACTACCACGGGGAACAGGTAGGGCAGGATCGACACTATCGGCACACTACTTTTCCGGTTTAACACAGCAAGAAACAATAGCCACAGCGAAGACAGTACCAGATCCCGTATGAAGCCGAGGTACCTGCTTTGATAGGCGCTCATTGGTCTGGACCAACCGTCGTCATTAGCATTGGATACCGTTGAACTTTCCCTTGAAGCTGGCAACCTACGCTACTGAATGCCACTGTAAAGTTTCCACCACCCCGGACTCACCTCACATAAAGATTACGTAAAAAAAGCCCTCATCTGTCGATGACCCCGGTTTTTTTACGGTTTCTTTACTTTCTGCTGTGAGTGCCATCTAGAGACTTTATGTGCCGTCTGCATAGGCTTCAAAGGATCGTTGTCGTATCCGGTTCTGAGAATGCAAAAAAGCTCGCGGTTGGTCACCGTCTTACACTTATGCAGTTTTCTGGTGTTACTTTACAGTCTTTCCATGCCTGTACCGGCTTTAGTCGGATTGGTCTTTAGCGAAGAGGACCTGACCTCCTTTCTTATAACATTTGTCCTGGCATTTTTCGTTGGGCTGATTGGCTGGCAGATTACCAGCCGTGGTGACAAGACACTGCAAACTCGGGACGGCTTCATTGTGGCCGTACTTTTTTGGCTGATCTTTTCCGTCATCAGCGCCATGCCTTTTTACCTGGACAGCCGTCTCAACCTTTCCCTGTCCGATGCTGTGTTTGAAGGGGTATCCGGCATCACGACGACTGGAGCCTCGGTGTTGAACGACATCGACAATTTGCCAAAATCTATCCTCTATTACCGCGCCCAATTGAATTTTCTTGGAGGCCTAGGAATCATTGTTCTGGCGGTGGCTGTCCTGCCGTTTCTGGGG
>NZ_JBFHQR010000079.1:0-10519 GCF_041592135.1 Porticoccus sp.
ACTGTTCGCTTCGGCTTGTTCGCTCGCGTTGGCAAGACGACGTTTTCTCAGAAACAGCTTGTCCGCCAGCCAAACCACACCCGTCACAAAGGTGAGAACAACCAATACCAGTGGAAAATCAATATCCATCAAATACCTCAACTATCCGTTTTGAGTACGGCAAGGAACGCTTCCTGGGGAATTTCCACACTACCCACCTGCTTCATGCGCTTTTTACCTTCTTTCTGTTTCTCCAACAGTTTTTTCTTGCGCGTCACGTCGCCACCATAACATTTCGCCGTTACATTTTTGCGCAGCGCCTTTACCGTAGTGCGCGCAATCACGTGGCCGCCAATAGCCGCCTGAATGGCCACGTCAAACATCTGCCGGGGAATCAACTCGCGCATTTTTTCCGTGAGTTGACGTCCCTTGTATTGGGAGTTCGCCCGGTGAATGATCAATGCCAGTGCATCCACCTTATCGCCATTAATCAGTACGTCAAGCCTCACCAGCGGTGCCGCCTGGAAACGGGTAAAACTGTAGTCCAGTGACGCAAAACCCCGGCTGACCGATTTGAGTCGATCGAAGAAATCCATTACCACTTCGCTCATCGGCAACTCATAGGTCAGGGACACCTGACCACCGACAAACAGCATGTCTTTCTGGATCCCCCGTTTTTCCACACACAGGTTGATCACATTGCCGAGGTAGTCCTTGGGCACCAGGATATTGGCCTCACACAGGGGTTCCCGCATCTCGTCGATATAGGCGGGGTCCGGCATATTGGAGGGATTGGACATGTGGATGACGGAACCATCCGTCTTCAGGACTTCATAAATGACCGTGGGTGCGGTGGTAATCAGATCGAGGTCGTATTCCCGCTCCAGGCGTTCCTGGATGATTTCCATGTGCAGCATGCCCAGAAAACCGCAACGGAAACCGAAGCCGAGGGCATCAGAACTCTCCGGTTCATAAAACAGCGAGGCATCATTGAGGGTCAACTTGGCCAGCGCATCCCGAAAATCTTCAAAGTCATCTGAGCTGACCGGAAACATACCGGCATAAACCTGCGGCTTGACGCGCTGAAAACCGGGCAATGCAGCGACATTAGGCGTATTGCTGTGGGTGAAGGTATCACCCACCGGAGCGCCGTGGATATCCTTGATCCCCGCCACCACAAAGCCCACTTCCCCTGCCCTGAGGACACCGGTGTCCTTGCGTTTCGGCGTGAACACGCCGACATTGTCGACCACATGGGCTTTGCCAATGGATTTGGCTATCAGTTTATCCTTAACCTTCAGAGTACCCTGGGTAACTCTTACCAGCGAAACTACGCCCAGGTAGTTGTCAAACCAGGAATCAATGATCAGGGCCTGCAGCGGTGCATCCACATCCCCGACCGGAGCCGGAACCTTGGCCACCAGCTCCTCAAGAATCTCATCAATGCCCAGACCGGTTTTGGCACTGCAGCGCACCGCATCGTGGGCATCGATACCGATAATGTCCTCAATTTCCGCCATGACCTTTTCGGGGTCGGCCTGGGGCAAATCCATCTTGTTCAAGACCGGGATAACCTCCAGCCCCTGGGCGATGGCGGTATAACAGTTGGCGACGGATTGCGCCTCGACCCCCTGCCCGGCGTCCACTACCAACAGCGCGCCTTCGCAGGCTGCCAGTGATCGCGACACCTCATAGGAAAAGTCCACATGACCGGGGGTGTCGATAAAGTTGAGCTGGTAGATTTTGCCGTCTTTCGCTTTGTATTCCAGCGTCACGCTTTGGGCTTTGATGGTGATACCGCGCTCCCGCTCGATATCCATGGAATCGAGAACCTGTTCGGCCATCTCCCGTGCCTCCAACCCACCACAGACCTGAATAAAACGATCGGCAATAGTGGATTTTCCGTGGTCAATGTGGGCGATAATGGAAAAATTTCGGATGTGGCTTAGATCTGACACAGCGGCCTATTCTGATAGGGGACTGAAAATGTCCGGGGTTAATTTCAGGCCGTGCAGTCTAGCGTATTTACCCGATACACGCTACGAATTGCGCGAAGTTGCCCCCCGCTGGCGGGTCGCAACCCGGGGCAAAACGATATGGCATGGATCCACTTATTGGGCCGATGGCGCTGACTCGGGAAGTTCACCAATAGTGATGGTCACATGTTGCCGAGCTACGCCCCGAATGAGCTCTGCGACCACTTTGCTACCCGGCACCAGCAAACCGGCAATTTGCGGCAAGTCTCCCGGCTCAACAATCTGCCGCGCATCGAGGGTCAGGAAGATATCCCCCGCTCGAATACCGGCAGCCCCGGCTGGACTGCCAGGTTGCACATGGGCAACAAACGCGCCGAAAGCGTAGTCGAGTCCGGCGGCCTTGGCCATGGCTGGGGTTACCTCCTGCACATACACCCCCAGCCAACCGCGCGCCACCCTGCCATGGGCCTGTAATTGCCGGATGACATCCTCGGCCATAGCTGAGGGAATAGCGAAGGACAAACCAATGGAGCCACCTCCGGGGCGGGAAAATATCTGTGAATTGACACCCACCACCTGACCCTGCAGATTCAGCAGCGGGCCTCCGGAACTGCCGGGGTTAGTCGCTACATCGCTCTGGATAAAAGGGACATAGTTGTCGCCACCCTCAGTGGGAATGCTGCGCCCAATGGCGCTAATGATCCCGGCACTGGCACTGTAATCGAGGCCGAAAGGGGCACCAATAGCCACCACCCACTGCCCCACCCGGGCATTGTCAGAGGAAGCGAACCGGAGAACCGGCAATTCCCGGGCTTCAATTTTCAGTAGCGCCAGGTCAGAGCGGGGGTCCATGCCAACAACCCGAGCATCGTATCTGCGGTGATCAATCAGTTTGACGCTGATCTGGGCGGCCTCTGCAACCACATGCTGATTGGTCAGTACATAGCCATCCTCAGAAATAATAAAACCCGAGCCGGTCCCATGGGACGCCTCAACCTCATCGGGACGATGCTCGAAAAAATCGTGATAGGTATCAGGTAGGGATTGCTCCGATAGCGACGGGGCAGTCTGGCCAGCAGAGGCCTGATAGGTATCGATTCTGACCACAGCAGGCGAGGCGCCGGTAATCAGTTCATTAAAATCCGGCCAGTCATGGGCTAATGCCTCACTAGAAAAGGTGAAGGCAGCTAATACCCACAGAGCAAAACGATGACGTGGCATAGTGTCCCCCATCCGGATGGGCTTTCATCACCGGAACGATACTCAGGATTGAAACTGCTAGGAGTGGCTGAGCTGTTCCAGAAGTATTGGTTGCACCCGGCTATTATTTTTATTCACCATTGAATGCAATCTTGCGATCAGGCCGCCGCCAAACAGGCCCAGCGCGGCACCACATGCGACCATAATATCCGAGGAGGAAACGGATGCCGCCAGAGCCGCGCCTGCAACCAGCAGCACCAGCGGCAACAGATAAATCAGCAGCGTACCGCGCACCAGCACGTCCTCTGGTATACCGATGACCACCTGATCATCCGGGTGCAGGTTGCGGATATCACAGTCTCCCGGCAACACCCGGATGGCGGCCGGTTTGCCTGCAAAACGGGCAAGCACCCCCTGTCCACAGCCTTTTTGTAGCGCACAGCTGTGGCAAGCGGAGCGCTGGATCGTCTCGACCCAAAGGCCGTCTGTTTCCAGCGCAATAACTCGTCCGGTTTCCTTGATCACGCGTCTAGTGACTCCTGATGGAAATATTCATTGGCCGCGGGGTGCAGCCCGCAGCAGCTTAGGGTGCCGGGGTTTTCGGCATTACCGATTGCGTTACCAGTTTTGCCGTCTCGACGGGTATTTCACCGACCACACAAACGACATACTGGCGATTATTTGCGCTGAGACGGGACAAGTATGCCACTGTTGCACCCCGTTGCGCCTGCATTTGGGGGAAGTTGGCGGCCATCTCCGGATCGACGAAAAGTGAAAAGACAGAGAGCCCATCAGTAAAGATCAGTGTTTCCCTGCCATTTTCAGTAGAGATTTCGTGGCCTGCCAGGCTGTAACCCGGCGGCAACCAGCCGGGACTCCAGTTTGGTGTGGTCAGTTGCAGCGCGCCGTGATCAAGACAGGGCGCCGCATCGGGAGAGACCCGTTGGGGTTCATCTGTGTCCGCACCGAGATCTGCATCAGCAATGGCGCCCCCAACCTGGACGTCCACGTACTGGAAGCGCTCCAGCACACGATTGTTGCTCCCAACCAGCATGGACTGCAGCAACAGTCCGGTGTCCTTATCGATGCCGAGCACATAGCCGTAGCGATGCTCATCCAGTGGCACCACATGGAGGATGTTCACCTCCCGGCCCGCGATCCGGTCATCCGGCTTGACCTGAACACTGTAGTACTGGTCGAGATGATGTTTTGCAATATTGGCGATGCCCGCCGCGTTATCGCGCAACATGGCATCGCCCAATCGCTGGCAGTTAACGTCATCACCGCGGCGGATGACTTCCTGTTTGGGGCCGCTGAGCAAAATCAGGCGCTCTACTTCCCTGCCCTGCCGGATGGCGTGGAAGACTTTGACGGTTTTCAGCGTGCCGCCGTGCTCATAGGTGAAAATGCCGGTGTAATTCAGGTGGCGGTTGGCAACCGCCATTTGCTTCAGGAGTTCCTCTCCCGAAGCGGCGAGTTCAACGGCATGGGCTTGTGCTTGTAAAAAAACACCGGCAAGGATAACGGCACAACACCTTGTCAGAAACATGAATGAGTTGAAATCAGTTGTCCTGGGAGGCAGGCATGCGCGCATAGGGCAACATACCCTGGTTGGTGTTGAACGCGGCATGTTCGGTGTGGCGGGTCATCAGCTCGTTCAGGTAGGCCTGAACCTGTTCCCTTGTCACGTCGTTCGGGGCCATTTCCTTGACGACGATCACCGGCTGCGATGTGACCCGGTGGCTATCCGGTTCCGAGCTGGCACTGACAGTACGAGCCGTCACTGCAGGAATACCAAAATCAGCCGCTGTTCTGAGCTGGGGGTTGACGAAATTCACCTGTACGTCATCGACAGCGGCAACCGGGGCAGTCACCCCGTTGGGCTGACTGTACTGCTGCACGCCGACAATGGCTACCGCAGCCACCGAGGCGGCAATGGCAAAGCGACCGAGGGGTTTCATCATGCGGGAAATTGCAGCGCTTCGACCCAGTGCCGGCTCGGCTTCAAGTGCGGCCCGGATGGAGGCTGAATAATCAATCACCTGGGGGGGCAGATCCCTGCGCATGGCCGCAGCGGCCAGTTGGTAGCGACGCCAGGTATCGCGCAATTCATCAGATTCAGAGGCGATTTTAAGTATGCGGTGGAACTCCAGTTCGTCGGACTCACCATCCATGAGTGCAGAAAGGGACTCTTTTTCGCGAATGTTATGGTCACTCATACCTGAAACCTGCCTTGTCTGAGGTTGTTTTAGTCTGCCACACAGCGGCGCAGAGCTCTACAAATATCGCCACACCAGCCGCCTACTGCATCCACTGCCAACTGGAAGTCACTGGTGAGACAGAGTGTCCGGGGAAAGGTTCAATTGTGGCGACACACTACCCTTCCAGCATCTTGATTCTCTGATCGATGGCTTCCCTCGCCCTGAAAATACGCGACCTCACCGTACCTACCGGACAATCCATGACCTCGGCAATTTCTTCATAACTGAGACCTTCGAATTCACGCAAAGTTACCGCGGTGCGCAGGTCTTCCGGGAGATTTTTTATGGCCTGATCGACTGCGGCCTCGAGTTCGTCCCGATACAGGAGGTTTTCCGGGGAGTCGATATCCCGGAGGCGTTCGCTGCCTTCAAAATAATCCGCCTCCTCCGCATCGACATCACTGGCTGGGGGGCGGCGATTCTTGGCCACCAGATAATTTTTGGCAGTGTTGACGGCTATCCGGTACAACCAGGTATAAAACGCGCTCTCACCTCGAAATTTGGCGAGTGCCCGGTAGGCTTTGATGAACGCCTCCTGAACCACATCGTTGACCTCGTCAAAATCCTTGACGTAGCGACTGACGATGGCATGAACCTTGTACTGGTACTTCATGACGAGCAGGTCAAAGGCGCGCTTGTCCCCTTTCTGGACACGGGCGACCAATAACTTGTCTCTGTCTGCTGCCTGTTCGGCTTCCATAACTACTCCAGTAAATACCCACGGCCTACAGGCAGTTGTGCTAGACAATGCCTGAGGCAAATAGTTCGTGGGCAAGCGGTGATATGACACCAGTATTCATTTTCGGCCCGCTATACTATCATGCCAACCATTCCATTCTAGGACCTGGCCTCGTCGATGAATAAAACGTGCCACCACGATGTGTTGGTCATTGGCAGTGGTGCCGCTGGTATGACCGTTGCCCTCCAACTGGCCGACAAATACCGCATTGCCCTCCTCAGTAAAAGTGCCATCCAATCCGGTTCCACCTGGTATGCCCAGGGGGGCATCGCCGCCGTTTTCGACACCGAGGATTCCATCGAATCCCATGTCCAGGACACCCTGGCTGCCGGTGCCGGTCTCTGCCACGAAGATGCCGTTCGTTACACCGCTGAAAACGGTCCGGACGCCATCCGCTGGCTGGTCGAACAAGGGGTCAAATTTACCCTCAACGACGACAACAACGATTATCATCTCACCCGTGAGGGCGGCCACAGCCACCGCCGCATTCTGCACACCGCCGACGCGACCGGCCGGGAAGTATCCACCTCCCTGGCTGCACAGGTTTTGCAACATCCTTCCATTGAAGTTTACGTGAACCACGTGGTGGTGGATCTGATTACCCAGGCCGACAGCGACTCCAGCCGGGTCCGCTGCACCGGGGCCTATGTGCTCGACAACCGGGACGACCGGGTTTGTGTCTTCCAGGCCAAGGTGGTGGTACTGGCCACCGGCGGAGCCAGCAAAGCCTATTTATACACCACCAACCCGGATGGCGCGTCCGGTGACGGCATCGCGGTTGCCTGGCGTCGCGGCTGTCGGGTCGCCAATATGGAGTTCAACCAGTTCCATCCCACCTGCCTGTACCACCCCAATGCCAAGGCTTTCTTGATCACCGAGGCCCTGCGCGGCGAGGGCGCCTACCTGAGGCTGCCCAACGGTGAGCGCTTCATGGACCGATTTCACCCGGAGGGAGAACTCGCCCCCCGGGACATCGTCGCCCGCGCCATTGACCACGAGATGAAACGTCTCGGCAGCGACTGTGTCTTTCTCGATATTTCCCACCGCTCCCCGGCGTTTCTGGAAAGTCACTTTCCCACCGTCAAAGCCCAGTGCCTGGCCTACGGTATCGACATCACCCGTGAGCCCATTCCCGTGGTGCCGGCGGCGCATTACACCTGCGGCGGCATCGTGGTAAACAAAAAGGGCCAGACCGACCTGTGGAACCTGTATGCCATCGGCGAGACCGCTTTTACCGGTCTGCATGGCGCCAATCGCATGGCCAGCAACTCCCTGGTGGAATGCGTGGTGTACGGACAGGCGGCCGCACAGGCCATCCGCGAGAGCATCGACCGCATTGGCGATCCCGAACCGGCGCGCCCCTGGGATGAAACCCGGGTTACCCATTCCGATGAGGATGTGGTGATCTCCCACAACTGGGATGAACTGCGCCGCTTTATGTGGGACTACGTGGGCATTGTTCGCACCAGGAAGCGTCTCGAGCGCGCCCACCACCGGGTAAAGTTGTTGCAGCAGGAAATCCAGGAGTACTACAGCAATTACAAGATCACCCGGGACTTGCTGGAACTGCGCAACCTGGTGCTGGTGGCGGAGCTCATCATTCGCTCCGCGGAACAGCGCAAGGAGAGCCGCGGCCTGCACTACACACTGGATTACCCTGAGACCTCGCCGATCGCCAAGGACACCATCATGGTGCCGATCAACTTTGCGGCGCAGAATATTATTGTCCGGAAGAACTAGCCCGGCCCAGCAACAACAGCTGCCGCAACCGGCGCAACTCATCGGCACTGGCGCTATCCGGTAGCAAGGCGAGCGAATGGCGGCGCCATCCGTTGCGAAAGACCAGCAACAGCATACCGAAAAGCCGCTGGTAACTGATGAGTTCCACGGGGGTTGGCCCCTGTGACGACGACAGCGACCACAACCCGTCCCGACAGCACAGACCGGTAAAACCCGGCCTCCTCCACCGCCGCAGGCAAATGGAAAGGCCGCATAACACCACCATGGCCAGCACCAGGAGGCGCCAGCCGGACAACGGACTGAACCACAACAGCGCGAATACCAGTATGTGGATCGAAAGAATCCAGGCCAGCATCAGCCGGGAGGGCCGAACCGCAACCTCAACGTGTCTGTGATCTCGTGTCACGGATGATCTGCACTATTTTTTGCAAATCCGGGTCTTCCGGGTCCTCGCGGCGGAGGAACCAGCCAAACATATCCTGGTCTTCACAATCCAGCAGGCGGTGATAGCGCTCCTTGTCCTCTTCCTCCAGGCTCGGGTAAATCTTGTCCAGAAATGGCAGCAAGACCAGATCCAGCTCCAGCATACCCCGGCGGCTGGCCCAGAAAAGTCGGTTTCTCTCCATCAGTTCGCACCTTTCGGTTGTGTTTCAAGGCTGGGCATTATAGTGGATCGGCCATGGTTAACCCACTAAGATAATCACCCTCTCTATCGCGGAATAACTATGAGCAGCTGGCAGGCAATTTTCAAGCAATCAGGCGCCCTCTACGAACAGCCCCAGATGCTGTCTTTTGGGGAACATCCCACCGATTATCCAGGGCTGCTCGGGATGGCCACCGTAACGCCCCTGGTACACCTGGGCCTGGTTTCCATTGAGGGTCCGGATGCCGGTCGCTTCCTGCAGGGCCAGCTGACCTGCCATGTCCCGAAATTAAACGTCGGCGACAGCCAGCCCGGCGCCTGCTGCAACGCCAAGGGGCGCATGCTCAGCAATTTTATTCTGTACCGGACGGAGGAGCAGCGCTATCTGCTGCAAATGCACCACTCCCTGGTCAAGCCCACGCTGGAACACCTGGCCAAGTACGCTGTGTTTTTTAAAGCCCAACTCACCGATGCCAGTGACCAGTATCTGCCACTGGGTCTTTCCCCGGCAGGCGATCACAGCCTGCCGACGGCTATAGACATCTATACCGCACACAGCTTGAGTGATGGCAGAAAAATACTGCTGGTTGAACAGGGCGCGCAAACCGCCTGGCAGGCGCTTGCCAACTTGGCCAAACCCACAGGCACGGAATTCTGGCAGCTTCAGGATATCGCCGCCGGACTGGGGTACGTGCAGCTGGAAACCGCGGAAATGTTTATCCCGCAGATGTTGAACCTGCAGGCCATCGATGCCATCAGCTTCAGGAAAGGCTGTTACACCGGACAGGAAGTGGTGGCACGCATGAAATACCTGGGCAAGCTCAAACGGCACATGTATCGGATTGCCATTCCGGCGGGGAATCAGCTGCTGACACCGGGCACTGCCTGTTACTTGCCCGGTACTGAACAGAGTGTCGGCAATCTGGTCCAGGCAGCCCGGTGCGCAGAGAATATTGATTTACTGGTAGTTCTCACTGACGAGGCGGCAAGTAGCCATCAACTGCTGCTAGGCAGCGCTCATGCCACCGAGATTACGCATCTGGATACTCCATATAGTATTGATTAATCATATTGTTATAAAGTTTATTTAATATGTATTCTAATTTATAGGGATTCGCTTCAATGCTCGACTGGCTGTCGCATAACCAGACCCTGCTCACCTGGCTGAGCGTTATATCACTGGTGACATTTGTCGCCAGCCTGCTGGCGTTACCCTGGCTGGTCTCATTGATCCCGGCGGACTATTTCCACCACCAGCAGCGCCACCCGGCCCCCTTTAAAGAGCGTCACCCCGTCACCCGGCTGTTGCTGCTGATGGGTAAAAATCTGCTGGGATTGGTGCTGCTGTGCGGCGGTATCCTGATGTTATTTTTGCCCGGCCAGGGTTTGCTCACGATCGCCATGGGCATGTTGCTGCTCGATTATCCGGGTAAATACCTACTGGAGCGGCGCGTGGTCGGGCATCCCTCGGTACTCAAGGGACTCAACTGGCTGCGCAGCAAGCGCGACCAGCCACCCATTGAGCTGTAGCGCCCGACGCCCCCCAATGGCCTGCCGGACTGTTGCCCTGAACTCAAACGGTGTCTTCTACTGCAACTTCCGCTAATTGCTGGAGACTGGGCAGTTGCCAGTCTATGGGAGGCAAACCCTGCTGGACCAGATAGGCGTTGGCTTTCGAAAAATGGCGGCAACCCAAAAAACCACGGTGGGCGGACAGCGGAGAGGGATGCGGCGCCTTCAGGACAAGATGGCGCCTGGCATCAATGAAGGCACCCTTTTTCTGGGCATAGCTGCCCCAGAGCATGAACACCAGGCCTTCACGCCGATCATTCAAGGCACGGATGGCGCAGTCCGTAAACTGCTCCCAGCCCTTGCCCTGATGAGACCCGGCATTGCCGCTCTCCACCGTCAGGGTGGCGTTTAGCAACAGCACCCCCTGATCCGCCCAATAGGTCAAGCAACCGTGTTGTGCCGGGTTGAT
>NZ_JBFHQR010000080.1:0-10471 GCF_041592135.1 Porticoccus sp.
CAACGACGAGTGGCGCTTTTTTAGCCGCAACCCGAAGGGCTGGGGCCATTTTTGCCCCCAGCGTTGTTGTCATTCGCTCATTTAGAATAACTAAACCACGCTCATTCCGCCTCGCTGGAAGCAAAAATGACCTCCAGCAGTAGTAATCAAATTAGTGTGAACAGGCCCTAGTTAAGGATCTTGCCGAGATTGAGCAGCTGGGTTTCGCCGTTGGAGCCGTCCACGCCGTCGTTGTCATTGACGATCAGCACGTCGCCGTTGGGCAGCACTGCTGCGCCTTCAATTTTTTCCAGCACCTGGCCGCCGGGGGCTTTCAGGTCTTCCATCAGGTCACGCACCAGCACTTTGCCGACGGTGGCACCGTCTTCCAGACCCGTGGTATCAAACTTGTACAGCCGCTTGATGGCGGCATCCGGCCCGGCTTGGTTGTCCCGCTCGATCACCATGAATTCACCGTTACCCAGTGTGGTGATTTCCGACAGGCCGACCCAGCCGCCGTTGGGGGACTCAACCCCATCCAGCGGGTAGAACAGGAACGACCAGGTTGCCGCTGTCAGGTCGTAGATACCGATGCGCGGCATGCTGTCACCGAGGCCGCTCCAGGCACGCTGGAAGGCTACATAGAGCTTGCCGTCATACTCGGCAACGCCTTCGAGACCAAAACGCAGCTGTTTGGCATTGACTGCTTCTGGCAGGGTGATGACCTGGGTGATATTGCCATTCGCATCGGCTTTTACAATCAGGTTCAGGCTGTTGATCGGGCGTCCTGCATCGTTCCAGGTACCGCTGCCCTCGGTGGCAACCCAGAAGCCGCCGTCGCTGGCGATGGCAATGCCTTCGGGGTCGAGATTGACGGTACCGTCATCGTTGATCATGGCGTCCAGATCAGCTTCGTCAAATACACCGATGCGGCTGGCATCATCATCGTCCACAGACGAATCTGCCAAGGCGACTACCGGCAGTCCAGCCAGTACGCCACTGGTGTCCTGCAGCACAATTTCCTGATCGATCAGCGCCGGGGTCTGGGTCAGGTCGAGGTGGAAGATGCGGCTCTGCTGGTAGTAACTGTCGTAGATACTGTAGGCACTGTCGTCAGCCAAGCTGGCCAGGCCGGACAGGGCCGCCCAGGGAATGGGGGTGCCGTCTACCCGATCAGCGGACTGGATGCGGGGGTAGCTGGGGGCGTCATAGCCGTACTGATAGATATTCACTACCGAGCGAACGCCATCGTCGCGACTATCTTCCTCACTGGCGGCAACCAGCAGGTTGCGGCCGGGAACAGCCTTGACGCCCTCGGGGGCAACGCCCGCCGGAAGGGTTTGCAACAGTACCGGGTTGGCCGGGTCCATCACATCGTAGATAAAGACCAGACTGGCGCGTTCGGAGCACACTGCCAGCAGCTTGCTGCCATCCTCAAATTCAACGTACTCGGCATTTTCCGGCTCGTTGCCCTTGTTCTTGGAGCGATCGTCCGGGTAGTGACCCAGCCGCACTGTCAGCTGGTCGTTGCTGTTGCCGGAGTTGAACAGTTCGTTGCCCATGTCGTCCAGGACGCTGAAGCCGCGACTGCCGCCATCCAGGTCGCCCTCATTGGCGGTGGCAAAGATATGGCGGTTAATCCAGCTGACACCATCGGGTTCATGGAGCAGGCCTTCCTTGTGACCGGTCAGGGAAATCAGCGCCGGATCTTCTTCCTTGGTGTCGATCTGGGTCAGATCGGCGCTGCCGGCGCTGTAGTGATCCAGCACCTCGCCGCTGACCAGGTCGATCAGGGCGATATGGTTGTTTTCTTGCAAAGTCAGGACGGCGATATTGTCCTTATTGATATCCACGTACTCGGGTTCCGGGTCCGCCGGATACAGCATGCCTGCCAGGTCTGTAAATTCAACCGTGCGCTTTTCCCAAGTGCCGGGCTTGCCGCTCAGGTCGACAATATCCAGCACCCCGGCAGGGCCCTGGCCGGGAATGCCCAGTTGGCCATCTTCGTCTTCGCAGTCGTCTTCATCCACTTCCTGGCCGTTCAGGCCGCCACCGACGCAGACATCTTCATTGCGTTCGTTCTCGATGGCGATCGCCACATGCTGGCCATTGGGGCTGATGGCCACAGAGTCTGGCTGGCCGGACAAATCGATTATCTGCACCACCTTATGGCTGTGCATATCCACCACCCACAGCTCACCGCTCATATCACGGGTAAATTTAATGGCTGCGTCGGCATCCTCGGTACCGGGAATAATATCCCCGCTGGAGGTGTTCACCCCGACAAACGCGTATTTGCCGCGCACATCCACCGAGGTGGGTTCACCGCTCAGTTCCAGTGTGCCCGCAGGCTTGGGGTTGGCCGGATCGGCAATATCCACGAAGCCGAGCTGTTCACTTTGGCTGTCGGTGTAGGCCAGCACCTTGCCGTTTTCACTGGCCACAACAATTTCAGCCACTGTTTCGGTACTGTCAGTACAGCCCTGTTCGAGGTTTTCGCAAACCGGGAAGACAGCCACCCGTTGCAGGAACTTGGGTTCAACCGCTTCGGCTTGTACACCGATGGCCAGGGCGCACAGGGCTGCGGCGATGGGGGTGGGGCGGAACAGCTTTTTCATCGTTTTATCTCCGTCTAAATCGTGGGTCAAGCGTGGTTCTGGGGTAAGGCTGAGGCCAGAACTTAACGGCTATAAATGACGGGATGATGTCAGTTTTTTTAACGCTTTTAATAAGTTACATAAGCCAGCTGGTGCAACTGACGGACGTTGATGGGAAATTGCCCAAACGTGGCATTGGGAAATTATTCGGGGCAGGTGGGCAAGTCATGCCAGGGGCGGGATGTTTTTACGGGCATAAAAAAGCCGGTATCCCTCGCGGCATACCGGCCGGTCAAAACAGGCTTACTTCACTTTAAAGCCGGTGATCAGCAGGATATCGTCGGTGCCGTAGTCGTCTACATCCAGGGCATCGTCGTCACCGGAGTGCTGAACAGACAGCAGTGCGGACTGGCCGTCACCAAAGAAACCGAAGCCAGTGGGTTCAGCTGATTGGTCTTTAACCGTCAGAACTTTCACACAGCCATCGGTTTTGATGTCGCGGTCGCCGCCGTCGGGCAGACAGCCAAAGATGTCACCGTTGCGGTGGTCCTCAATGACGTACAGGTTGCCGGTGAGCGGTTGGAACGCCAGGTTGTCAACAGAGTTGAAATCTTCGTCGCCTTCAACGAAGCGGTTGACCACCACGCTGCGGGTATGGTCATCCGCCAGCAGCGGATCCGAGTCAACACCGCACATGACTTCGCCGTAGTTTTTGGCGCCTTCATTGCCGGTATTGGTCCAGCAGAAGCGCACCCCTTCACCCTCGTAGGTGGGGTCCATGTGCAGGTCTTCCGGACGGTAGTAACCGGTGGCGCCTGTGGCATCGGCGTCATCGCGGGCATTGGTGGCGGAAACCGCTAACCAGGCGGCATTGCCCACTTCACAACCCTGGCCGGCTTGTTGTTTATTGTTCACACAGGAGACCTGCATGGCGTAGACGCTGCCGGCGGCAAATGGTGACAGGGCCAGGTCGGCGATTTCGCCACCCGGATGAGGCACAGCCGGTACGAACTTGAAGATAGCGCCGCCGTCTTTGTCAGCGGTGCCGGTGCCGGGACGCAGTTCGTCGCCGCCGATGACCACGCCTTCAGCGGTGACGGTCAGGCCTTCCCAGGCCATGGTGGGCAGAGCATCTCGCTTGGCGATCTGTGTGGAGGGGTTGTTGTTCTCGTCGACGATCACGCCGGTGGCGCGGTCCAGAACCGTATGATTGTCAGTGCTCAGGGGGTCGATGACCTCGTAGCCCTGGCCGTCACCGGCCTCTTCGGTGGCCAGCACGGTGCCCCAGGCAGTGGTGCGGATACCGTCGCAGCGGTCCATGCCCCGCAGGATGGTTTCCGCCGCACCGGTAACCAGATCGATGCGCTGGACCGAAGGGTTGTACTTGGCGATGCCGGAGGGCAGGGTGGTACCCAGGTTCTGGCGGCCACCCTCAATGCAGAAAATGGCGTGGGTGGGCGCTTCGTCATTGGGCCAGAAGGCGAACATGTCGGCCTTGTCCGCGGCTTCACGGGTGAGGATGGTGGCTTCCAGGCCTTCGGCCAACAGGATCAGGTCATCGGCATGTTGACCGGGTTCACGGGCCACATGGCCATCATAGGAAGTTTGCAGTGGTTGGTTGAAACCAAACAGTTTTTCGGACTGGGCATTCAGTAGATGTTGGACTTTCATGCCGAAGTCCATGGGTTTGTCATCGGCGGCAATGGCAACGACGGCAACGGCAGTGCAAATGGCCAGGGGCAGCAGTTTCTTGAACATGGATAAACTCCTTTGGTGTAGAACATGGCTGGTTGTGACCCTGGCCCTAAGGTCGTCCAGGGGGTTGGGCGGCTTCAGGGTAGTGGCTGTTTGTGAAGGAATTGCGATCAATATATGAAGGTTTTCTTGCGGAAAATTGACAACTGCTGTGATTGCCGGCAGCTTTTCCGGCTAACCCGCTGAAATCGGTGGTGATTGATGCCGCTGCCACCCAGCGCCGGGGAAAATTTTTATTTTGCGGACAGTTGGCGCGGCATTGGGTTTTGCCGCGCCAGGCACTACACTCGAGATAATCTGTGACACAGCTCAGATCGGCCTGTTGGCCGGGGAGGCGATGATGCGTCAGAAATTTAAGGGGAAAGCCCGCTCGCCGTTTGGCGACCTGTGGCTGGTCTGGGATGAGGAAGGTATTCAGCGTATCGACTTCGCTGACCAAGCCGAAAATGCCGACGATGCGGTGGGCTGTCGGCGAGCGGATCGGGAGGCGGTGGCGAGGCTAGAATCCCTGTTGCACCAGCTCCCTGTGGAGATTGAGCGATTTGCCCTGACGGGCAGTGATTTCCAGCGCCAGGTCTGGCAGCAGTTGCTGACCATTCCGGCGGGTACCCTGACCACCTACCAGAAAGTAGCGGACGCCATCGGCAGGCCCAAAGCGGTGCGCGCCGTGGCCAGTGCCATTGCCGCCAACCCCATTGCCTGGCTGATTCCCTGCCACCGGGTCATTCGCAGCGATGGCGGACTGGGCGGTTACCGCTGGGGGGTTGAGCGCAAACAGGCGATGCTGGATTGGGAGCGGAAACTGGGTCGGGCCGTGGCCTGAATAACGCTGGCCTGACGCCCTAAAAAAACCCGGCAGTGCCGGGTTTTTTTAGGGCAGGTGATCGGTCGGTGGATCAGCCTGCTCTTTATTATCCTTGGCCTCAGGCGCCTTATTATCCTTGGCCTCAGGCGCCTTATTATCCTTGGCCTCAGGCGCTTTATTATCCTCGGCCTCAGGCGTCTTTCAGGTAGCGCTCGCGGGAGGCGGTGATTTCGGCGCGGGCGGCTTCGGCGTTGTCCCAGCCTTCCACTTTCACCCATTTGCCGGCTTCCAGTGCCTTGTAGTTTTCAAAGTAGTGCTTGATCTGGTTGATCAGCAGTTCCGGCAGGTCGCCGATTTCCTGCACGTGGTCGTACAGCTTGGTCAGTTTGGTGTGCGGTACTGCCAGCAGTTTGGCATCCACACCGGATTCGTCGGTCATGTTCAGTACGCCAATGGCGCGGCTGCGAATCACGGAACCGGGCATCACCGGGTAGGGGGTGACCACCAGTACGTCCAGCGGGTCGCCGTCTTCAGACAGGGTCTGCGGGATGTAGCCGTAGTTGGCCGGGTAGAACATCGGTGTGGCCACAAAGCGGTCGACAAAAATGGCGTCGCTGTCCTTGTCGATTTCGTATTTGATCGGGTCGTGGTTGGCGGGGATTTCGATGACCACATTGATGTCGTTCGGCAGGTCTTTGCCAGCGGGGATCGTGTTGTAGCTCATGTCTCGTCTTCTTTTGTCTTGCGGTTGGGGAAGCGGAAATGCGCAGGGCCACCCGGCGGCTTTCCGGAGTGGCGGGATTATACTGGCCGACAGGGGGCTTTGCCAGTTGCACCTTGGTCTAAGACTATTGGACGGTTACCTTCCCCGGCGCGGTTGTTGGAGCCAGACACCGGGTTCAGCCGCAAGGAATTTAACTGTTTCGCAGGCTACCGCCGGGGACAATGATGGGTTCCAGAATCAGTTCCACCCGGCGATTCTGTGCCCGCCCCGCCGGGGAACTGTTATCGCCTATCGGCTGGTTTGGGCCAAAGCCCCGGACGATCACCCGGTTGGCGGTGATATTGCCCCGGGTGAGGTACTGTCCCACAGCCATCGCCCGCTGCTCCGACAGCCGCTGGTTGTAGGCCAGCTCGCCCTGGGCGTCGCTGTGACCCGCCACGGTGATTTTGGTCTGATCATACTGGTTCAGAACATCGGCAATCAGTGTCAGTGCCGGTTCGATCACCGACTTGATCCGGGCGCTGTTGCTGTCGAACATCGATTCGCCGGGGATGACAATGATGATCTTGTTGTCGCGGTGGCTGATGCTGAGGCTGTTGCCGTTGAGTTTCTGTTGCAGGTTGGCGAACTGGACGTCCATGTAATAGCCAACCCGTTCGGGGGCGAGGGGGCTGCTTTGGCTCGGGGCGGCAGGAGCGCTCTGCGCTGGCTGGGCCGTGCGCACCGCCACTGCCCGGGTTTGTTGCCCGGATGGCTGTGCTGCGGTCTCTTGCTTCAACTTGAACACGGAACAGCCTGTCATGACCAGGGTGGCTGCCATTAGCCCGCAGGCGAGGTATCGGTGAAAGGACGGCAGCTGGTGGTTGTTCAAGGTGTCGGTGCTCCTGTCATGATGGTTTTGCCCCCGTGCGGGAAGCGACGTATCTTACCCGAAACGGCGGGTTTCGCATGGGGTTTATCGGGGCATCCGACCCTCATCCCCCGTGCCGCTGATGAAAGGCGATGAACTGGCGGGCAGGCAGGGGCTTGCTGAAGAGATAGCCCTGCCCGAGCAGCACATTCTGCTTGAGCAGCCAGTCGACCTGGTGTGCTGACTCGACCCCCTCCGCGACGATATCCAGCTTGAGGGACTTGGCCATTTCAATCACGTGGCCGATGACGCTGCTGGTGACCGCGTGGGTTTCGATGGCATCCACAAAGGCCTTGTCGATTTTCAGGGTGTCCAGCTCGAAACTCTCCAGGTAGGAGAGGCTGGAGTAACCGGTACCAAAGTCGTCGATGGCAATGCTGTGACCGCGCCGGCGCAGGGTCTGGATGCGGCGGCGGGCAAGGTCGTTGTCAATCAGCGCGCGCTCGGTGATCTCCAGCTTGATGGCCGAGGCGGGCAGGTCCGCGGCCCGCAGTTCCGTTTCAAGGTAATCGAGCAGCCGGTCGGTTTCCAGGTCCTGGGCCGACAGGTTGAGATTGACACTGAGGTCCGGGAAGGCTTTCAGGTGGCTCCCCAGCTCGCGCAGTATGCCGCGCAGCATGGCCTTGGCCAGGTCGGTGGCAAGTCCCGCCTCTTCGGCGATGGGAATAAACACATCCGGGCCCACCATTTCGCCGTCTTCCCGGGTCCAGCGGGCGAGGGACTCGGCGCCGCTACAGCGGCCGCTGGACATGTCCACAATCGGCTGGTAGTGCACCTGGATCTGGTTGTTGACGATGGCGTCGCGCAGTTCGGCCGCCAGGCTCAGGTGTTGGCGCGAGTAGCGCAACACGATGTAGATCCACAGGGGAATCAACAGCAGCCCCAGCAGGCCCGCGCTCAACAGTGTCGGCAGGTAGCGCTGCCAGAACTGGCTCATCGGCTGCAGGGCGACGATGTCGATGGGGAAAATGGTACCCAGGGAAAAGCGCGAGATCAGCCGCTGGTTGGTTCGATCCACGGTCAGGCCGAGTTTGAGTGCGTTCAGGGGCGGCAGCTCGGCCCTGGCGGGGACGGTGACCATCGGTAATCCTTCCACCCACAGCCCGGCCATCTGCTGCTCCGGCAGGTCGGCATTCAACAGCAGTCGCGGGTCGATCACCAGATCGTGTTCGCCAAAGCGCATGAGAAAGAGCTGTACCCCGCCCACTTCCGTTTCTGCGCTGGGCCACCAGGCGATGACGCCGGATTCGTAGATGCGACTGGCACGGGGTGGGGTGAAAGAGATGCCCTGGATAAAGCCCGCACCGCACAGCCTGTCGGCGGCCCGCCAGTAGCCGATGGCACGGATGTAGGGGCGAGCCACCGCCAGTTCCTGCATCAGTTTCAGGTGCTCGTTGGCGCAGTGCTCGACAGTGCTGTTGTTGAGCTGGTCGAGTACATTGCGGGCATCAATGATGGCGTCTTCGGTTTGCTGGCCCAGCTGTTGAGACAGGGTCTCCAGGCGGCCTTCTTCCGCGACCACCGACTCCCGCCACAGGTACCAGCCGAGCAGGGCGCAGAGCACCAGAGATCCCAGCAGGGCCGTGGAGAGGATAGCCAGAAATATTTTGTCGCGACGCGCCATTATGAGTGATCGGAAATAACCATTGGGGCCGATCCATAGCGTGAAAAACAGGGCACAGCATAAACCATGTGGTACCGGGGAGAGAACTACCCTCCATCGTGTTAATACGCGCCGCGCCGCGCCGGGCGCGGCAAAACCACGGCTAATTTCGCCATACTTGCCGCCGTCTTTTTGACAGGCATCAAGCGGTGCAAACACAGAACAGCTAGAATGGTGGGGTGTTTTGCCCTGTTCAGGAAAATATGCCAGTGACCTCCTCCAGTTCCATTGTCTGGGACCGCCAGTTGATCGACCGCTACGATCTGTCCGGCCCCCGTTATACCTCCTATCCCACTGCCCCGCAGTTTCATGAACAGTTTGGTGAAGCCGAATTGCGCCGGGCGATCGAGCGCAGCAATGTGGCCGCTCGCCCGCTGTCGCTGTATTTTCATATCCCCTTTTGCAGCACCGTCTGTTACTACTGCGCCTGCAACAAGATCATTACCGCCAACCGCAAGCGCGCCATGCCCTACCTGGAGCGGCTGATTGCCGAGGTGGCCCGCCAGGGGGCGCTGTTCGACCGCTCCCGCCCGGTGCACCAGTTGCACTGGGGCGGCGGTACCCCCACCTACATCAGCGATGACGAAAAGCGCCTGCTGATGGCGGCTACCCGGGAGCATTTCACGCTCTTGGATGACGACAGCGGTGAGTACAGCATCGAGATTCATCCGGGCGACATGGATGTCAGCACCATCAGTTGCCTGCGGCAGCTGGGATTCAACCGCCTCAGCATGGGCATCCAGGATTTCGACCCCACCGTGCAGCAGGCGGTCAACCGCTTCAATTCCGTCGAGGAAGTGCGGGCGCTGGTGCAGGCGGGGCGCGCCGAGGGGTTTCACTCCATCAGCATGGACCTGATCTACGGCCTGCCGCGGCAGAGCTGGGCCACCTTCGAGCGCACCCTGGACAGTATCATCGAGCTGGGGCCGGATCGCCTGTCGGTGTTCAACTACGCCCACCTGCCACACCTGTTCAAGGTGCAGAAGCAGATCGACGAAACGGCGCTGCCCAGCGCCGCCGAAAAGCTGTTGATGATGGAGCGCATGACCGGGGTATTGCTGGATGCCGGTTATGTCTACATCGGCATGGACCACTTCGCCCGCCCCGACGACGAGCTGGCGGTGGCCCAGCGCAACGGCGTGTTGCAGCGCAACTTCCAGGGTTATTCCACCCACGGCGGCTGCGATCTGGTGGCCTTCGGGGTGTCCGCCATCAGCGCCATCGACAATGTGTTTGCCCAGAATCACAAACAGATCGAGGACTACCAGGCCGCCGTCGACGATGGCCACCTGCCGCTGGCGCGGGGCTTTGAACTGAGCGCCGACGATCTGTTGCGCCAGGAAGTGATCAAGCAGCTGATCTGCCACTTCGAATTAAAGTTCGAGGCCATTGAGCGGCAGTTCGATATCGATTTTGCCGACTATTTCGCGGCGGAACTGGAACAACTGCAACCGATGGCCGAGGATGGCCTGCTGCAACTGGCAGCCGGTGCGATCCGGGTGACGCCGGCGGGAAGGTTGCTGATCCGCCGCATCTGTATGACCTTCGACGCCTATATCAACCAGTCGAAACCGGAAATCCGCTATTCCAGGATTATTTAATCCGGGCCGAATGGTACTTGCTTAAGAGTAAAATGTGCAGTTCTTCAATAAGTTAGCTGTCGATCAAACATTGGTGGATTTGTGCATCTTTCCTGCCCCTCGCTGCCAAACAGCTACTTTGCAGAGATATGGTAATAACCAGCTGGCAGGCGGATAGATCGTAACTCATTGATTACAATGACATACATCGCTAAGTTAAGTGCCATTCTAATCCAGGCCTATTTAATGCGAGCCATTGAGTTGGCAATTGATTGGCGTAGAATCCCAGCCTCACCGGCACCGCGCCGGCGAGCTTTCCTAGGGCCTGTTCACACTAATTTGCTTACCACTGCTGGAGGTCATTTTTGCTTCCAGCGAGGCGGAATGAGCGTGGTTTAGTTATTCTAAATGAGCGAATGACAACAACGCTGGGGGCAAAAATGGCCCCAGCCCTTCGG
>NZ_JBFHQR010000081.1:0-10241 GCF_041592135.1 Porticoccus sp.
CAGGATGTCATCCTCACCGCGATGGGTGCTGGCCGCCAGCCATACCGGCCGCCCGGCGGCACCGCGCCACTGACGGCGCAACTCTTCCGCCCGCGCTCTCAGCGCGCCGTCGAGGTCCAGGTCAAACTTGATATTGCCGGTGATGGTCAGCCGCGATTCCGGCAGGCCCAGCGACAGCAACCGCTCACCATCATCCCGGTGCTGGGCGGCAATGGCCTGGATACCACCGAGCATCGGTTTAGTCAGTGCGGCGAACTTGCGGTAACCGTTAGCGGATTTTTCTGACAAGCGCGCATTGGCCACCACGATCGGAATCTGCTGCCGATGGCAGCTGTGGATCAGGTTGGGCCAGAGTTCGGTTTCCATAATCACCAGCAGGTCGGGATGCATCCGTTTTAGAAACCGCCGCAACGCGCAGGGCAGGTCATAGGGCGCGTAGACGTGGTAGACACTGTCGCCGAACACCGCCTTCACCCGCGCCGAACCGGTGGGGGTCATGGTGGTGACCGCCAGCAGGGCATCGGGATAGCGCCGCTGCAACTGGCGGATCATCGGCACCGCCGCCAGGGTTTCCCCCACCGATACCGAGTGCACCCAGATCACCTGCCGCGCCATCGGCACCCGCGGCACCAACCCGAACCGCTCGCCCCAGCGCCGCCGGTAATCCGGGGCACGCCGGCTGCGCCACAACAGGCGCAGTAAAATCAGCGGGGTCAGCAGGTAAAAAAACAGGGAGTAAACGAGGCGCGCCAAATATATCTCCAGTCAACCGGGGGTAGTAATGGGATTTTGCCGAAAGCATAAAGACAATGACCGGGGTATACTAGCCCGCCAGTTCCTGCGCTCGCCAACCCGCATCACAAGCAGATAGTAGCGCTAGTTTTCACCGCCGGAGAAAACCCCCGCAGCCATGACAGCGATCAAACCACCGCTCACCCACCACTGTGACATCGCCATTATCGGTGGCGGCATCGCTGGGCTCTGGCTGCTCAACCGCCTGGTCAACGCCGGTTACAACGCGCTGCTGTTTGAGCAAACCGCGCTGGGCAGCGACCAGACGGTGGCCAGCCAGGGGATGATTCACGGCGGCATCAAGTACACCCTGGGCGGCGCCCTCACCGGCGCCTCGGAAGCCATTGCCGATATGCCGGATCACTGGCGCGCCTGTATGGCCGGCGTTGGCGATGTGGATTTGCGCGGCGCGGCCACGCTCAGCGATCACTTTTACCTGTGGTCCAGCAACAGTGCCCTGTCTCGCATGTCCACCTTTCTGGCCAGCAAAGCCACCCGCGGCCGGGTGCTCAAGGTGGGCAAGCAAGACCGGCCCGCCCTGTTCCAGCACCCCGAGTTCAGCGGCAGCCTCTACCGGCTGGTGGATATGGTGCTCGACGTCCCCTCGGTGGTCAGAGCACTGGCAGAAAATTGCCCCGAGCGCATTTTCAAAATCGACTGGTCATCCGCCTCCTGGCAACGCCTGCCGGATCAGTCCATGGCCCTCGACTTCCGTCACCATGACCAGCGCGTCCGCCTGGCCCCGCGCCAGATAGTGCTGACCGCCGGCCAGGGCAACGAGGCCCTGCTCGGGGAGCTGGGCATCCGCTCCCCGCAGATGCAGCGCCGCCCCCTGCAGCAGGTGATGATCAAGCACCATCACCCGCACCGTTTTTACGGCCATTGCCTCGGCGCGGAAACCACGCCGAGGCTGACCATCTCCAGTCACCCCTGCGCCGATGGCGGCCAGGTCTGGTACCTGGGCGGCGCCCTGGCGGAGAAAGGCGCCCACCAAACCGCTGATGAACTGATCGACTGCGCCAAACGTGAACTGGCCGAGCTGATGCCCTGGCTGGATCTGTGCGATGCCCGCTGGGCCACCCTGCCGGTGGACCGGGCCGAACCGCGCCAGCGCAATTTCGCCCGCCCGGATAAAGCTTTTGCCAACCGCGCCGAGGGCTGCGCCAATATCATTGTCGCCTGGCCAACCAAACTGACCCTGTCCCCCAATCTGGCCGACGAGGTGATGGCTCTGCTCAAAAAAGCGGATCTCACACCATCCGACGGCGCCATTCCCGCGCTGGATTTCCTGGCGCGGCCGCCACTGGCCCCCACCCCCTGGCAAACGGCATTTGGAGATTGATGGTGTTACCGAAACGGGCTTTTGGCAGCACCGGCATCGAGGTCAGTATTCTCGGCCTCGGCACCGTCAAACTGGGGCGCGACCAGGGCGTCAAATATCCCCATGGCTTTGCCATACCGGATGACCGCCAGGCCACCGAGTTGATTGCGCTGGCGCGGGATCTGGGCATCAACCTGATCGATACCGCGCCGGCCTATGGCATCAGCGAGGAGCGTCTCGGCAAGCTGCTTCAGGGGCAGCGGGATCAGTGGGTAATTTGCAGCAAGGTGGGCGAGGAATTCGAAAACGGACAGTCGAGCTTTGATTTCACCCCGGAGCACACCCGCTTCAGCATCGAACGCAGCCTGCAGCGGTTGCGCACCGAGATAATCGACATGGTGCTGGTCCATTCCGACGGCAATGACGAAACCATTATCCGCCAGTTGGGCACCCTCGACGCGCTGGCGGAGCTGAAAGCCCAGGGCAAGATTCGCGCCTTTGGCATGTCCAGTAAAACCGTTGCCGGCGGCCTACTGGCAGCGGAAAAATCCGACGGGGTGATGGTGACCTGGAACCTGCAGTGCGATGCCGAGCTGCCGGTCATCGACTACTGCCGCGCCCACGGCAAGGGCGTACTGATCAAGAAGGCCCTGGCCAGCGGCCATGTCACCCTGGCGCCCGGGGAGGACCCCGTGCAGAAAACCTTCGAGATGTTATTCAAGCATTCCGGCGTCAGCAGCGCCATCATCGGCACCATCAACCCGGCACACCTGATTGGCAATGCCGAGAAGGCAGCTCGGGCAATTAAGGGCTAGGGCAATTAAGGGTTTGTAACCACTTACTTCTTTTGAATCTTTTTAACGATGGCGGTGGTTGAGCAGTCATCGAGAAAATCCAGCGCCGCGATGTCGCCGCCGTAGCTCTCCACAATTTCCCAGCCCACCACCTGTTCGCGGCTGTAGTCACCGCCCTTCACCAGAACGTCGGGGCGGATTAATTCCAGTAACCGCTCCGGGGTGTCATCCTCGAAAGACAGCACCCAGTCCACCGCCTCCAGTCCCGCCAGTACCGCCATGCGGCGATCCGCCGGGTTGATGGGGCGACCCTCGCCCTTGAGACGGGTCACCGAAGCGTCAGCATTGATGGCAACGATCAAGCGGTCACCGAGCTTGCGCGCCTGCTCCAGATAGCCCACATGACCGGCGTGAAGGATATCGAAGCAACCATTGGTGAAAACGATGCGTTCGCCGTGGGCGCGGGCATCGGCCACATCCACCAGCAGCTGCTCTTCGTTGACCACGCCGCGCTCGGAGCCCTGCTCCTGCTGAAGGGCCCGGCGCAACTCCGGCATACTCACGGTGGCGGTGCCCAGCTTGCCGACCACGATCCCGGCGGCAATATTGGCCATGGCCACCGCCTCCGGCATCTGTTCTCCCGCCGCCATGGCCGCCGCCAGCACCGAGATCACCGTATCCCCGGCACCGGTGACATCGAACACCTCCCGCGCCCGGGCGGGCAGATGCAACTCCCGCATCCCCCTGCGCAACAGGGTCATGCCGTGCTCGCTGCGCGTGATCAGCAGGGCATCAATAGCCAGGCGATCCATCAGTTCGCCGCCTTTTTCCACCAGCAGTTGTTCACTGCCACACTCGCCCACAACCGCCTCAAATTCAGCCAGGTTGGGGGTCAGCAGGGTCGCCCCGCGATAGCGCTCAAAGTCGGCACCCTTCGGGTCCACCAGTACCGGCACACCGGCCGCCCGGGCTGAGAGAATAAACAACTGGGGATTCTGCAGCGCGCCCTTGGCGTAATCGGATAACACCAGCGCACCGACGTTGGCCAACAACTGCTCTACCTTGGCCGGCAGCTGATCGCAGTCACCCGCGTCAAAACCTTCCTCAAAATCCAGCCGCAACAACTGCTGGTGGCGGCTGATCACTCGCAATTTGGTGATGGTGGGCTTGTCATCAGATACCTGGAAATCGGCATAGATGCCCGCAGACTCAAGGCGAGTCCGCAACGTATCGGCTGCCTCGTCCCGGCCCACCACCGCCACCAGTGACGCGCCGGTTCCCAGGGAGGCGATGTTCAGCGCCACGTTGCCCGCGCCGCCAATGCGGTCTTCCCGCTGCCCCACTTTCACCACGGGCACCGGGGCTTCCGGTGATATGCGGGAGGTGGCGCCGTGCCAGTAGCGATCCAGCATCAGGTCACCGACCACCAATACCTGGGCGCGATCGAAGCGGGGGACAGTCAATTTCATCGAAAAGATCCTGTGAAAAAGTGCGGGTATCTTAGCATAGAGGGCATCTTTATAATGCCAGCGGAAACAATGCGAGGACGCCATGAAGAAACTGTCAAAAGAGGACTATGCCGCTCTTCGAGAGGGCGCAGCCGTTATCGAAGCGGACCATTTCGGCGACAAGGTCCTGTTGTTGGCAGATGGCACCTACCTGAAGCTGTTCAGGGTAAAACGACTGTTCTCCGCGGCCCGCTTCTACCCCTACTCGAAACGCTTTGTCAAAAATGTGGGCAAGCTGGTAGCGAAGGGTATTCCAACGGTCACGGTGATCGAATCCTACCGCATACCCAGTAGCCGCCGCACCGCCGTACATTATTACCCCCTGACCGGCAAGACCCTGCGCAAACTGGGCAACATCGATATGATCATTGCCAACAAGCTGGGCAAGTTTATCCGGGAGTTACACGACAAGGGTATTTACTTCCGCTCACTGCATCTGGGCAATATCGTCGTCACCCAGGAAAACCGCTTGGGATTGATCGATGTGGCGGATATGAAAATCTACCGGGAGCCCCTGTCTGAAGAACTACGGCTGAGAAACTTCCAGCACTGCGCCCGCTACGAGGTGGATCGACTTCAGCTTGAAGCTCACCTCGGAACCTTTCTCAAGGGTTACTTTGCCAATGAGCAAAATGCAGAGGCCCGGCAACGGGTGGCCGATCTTTTTAACGCGCCCCCTGCTGTTACAGAAAGCTGACGCCATAATGAGCACATGATCACCCCAGGCTCCCAGGGGATGGCGGGGCGCCCCCCTCTTCCGCCCATTTTAAAAGCCTTGGGGTGTTGGATTGGCCGCGCACGGCGCCGACTCTGCTGCGTTTAATCTGGCCCGATTAACCGCGCCCATGGTGAACGCCAGGGGAAACCAGAAAATAGTCCAGAACAGCCCCGGCCTGGTTATAACGTGCTGCACTTCGACCATCATGGCCACCAGTATATACACCACCAGGGCAAACGCCGCCAAAACCAAGCGATTCGCCCTGTGCGACCAAACACCTTTAAATACTGTAGCCAGCATCAGGCAAAAACTGGCAACGCCTACCAGGCCTTGCTCGAAGAGAACCTGTAGAAAGAAGTTGTGCGCATGTGCAAAGACTTTTTCTGGCCAGAACGAGTGCGCGAAACCATGCCCGAAGAACGGATGTTCCAGAAAGCTGTTCAGTGTCCATAACCAGATTTGCGGTCGCCCTGAAAGTTGCCGTTTGGTCACCTCGACCGCCACCTCATTCTGGTAAATGGCGATCATCACCAGTGCAATGCAGGCCAAAATTGCGGCCAACATGATCGTCGCCCGGTGGCGGAATACGACCATCAAATAGCCGATAGCGACAGCCCAGGCAATCCATGAGGTGCGGGAAAACGTCAGGAATACATACGGGAGCAGGGCCAAAACCACCAGTATCAGCAGCATATTCTGACCACGAGTCTGACGTCCGAGGGCAACCAAACTGGCCGCCAATACGCCGAACAGCGCAAAGTAGATTCCGGCAATAACGGGGTAACCCAAGTCCACCCATTTGCCATAACCCATCCGGTAGATCCTGAAAGTGCGCCAGCCAAAGGCCTCATCCAGAATAACCAATTGATAGCACAAAGAAACCAATGCACCGATCGCCGCCACCAGGCATAGGGTCAGCAGAAACCATTTAATATGTTGCCACTTTGCGACTGTGACCAAATAAATCACCGCCGCCAAATACAACAGCAGGACAACACTTTTTCTCAAGACGTAGAGCGGGGTTTCCTCCCCATCACTCCAGGCAGCAGACAGCGCGCAGATCGCCATAAACAGACTGGCCGCGGCAAAAAACCTTTTGACTTCCGACGAAAAAAACCGCCATTTGTAGAAGAGGGCCAAGCTGACCAGCACCAGCATGGGCAAAATAAGCAGTAGATAGACATGAACACCGTTGGCGCTACCGGAGGCGTATAACACCTTGCCGGCCAGCTGAACAAACAATCCTGTAGCCAACAAATAATAAAGGCTGGTAACCAGCTTATTTTCATGAAGTTCTTGCATCAATATCCCACTTTTAAAACACTGCTGAATTAGGGCCTGTTCACACTAATTTGATGACCACTGCTGGAGGTCATTTTTGCTTCCAGCGAGGCGGAATGAGCGTGGTTTAATTATTCTAAATGAGCGAACGACAACAACGCTGGAGGTAAAAACGGCCCCAGCTAATTCCTGCCCGTCAATCCCTTTGGGTTCTTGCACTCAAGGATGCAATTCAGACAGCACCCTCATATACCCAGAAGCAAACTGATTGTACCTGGCTAACAAATCACAACCACTTCCGTCATACCCTACCGTAGCTAGTTTCCGGGCACATTCATCCACGTTTCCCACATCGAAGAATGCGCCTTGTCCATCCAGTGCATCTTCATGGGCGGGAATCCGCGAGCAGACTACTGGCAACCCAGCGGCATATGCCTCCAGTACAGAAAGCCCAAATCCCTCCACTGTGGAGGCGGAGACCAATACATCAAAGGCTTTGAGGTATTGACTGGCAGACTTTATCCAACCCAGCCAGATCACGTTTTCATCAACACCCAATGTTTCGGCCAGCGCTTCCAATGCTTCTCGTTCAGGTCCGTCACCCATGATCACCAGGTACCGGTTCTCATCAAACACTTTGGCAAAGGCGCGGATAACCGTTGCGACATCCTTCTTCTCGGTCAGGCGAGATGCCACTACAGAAAGGTGACCCTTCACTGGCAGGCCCAATAAAGACCTTGCCGCTTCTCTATCGAACAAGTGATCCCCGAACTCAGGGTTGAGGGTGTTGACAACGGTGTTGACAATATCCTGGAGAACCGGATAGCGGGCTGTGATGTCCAATGCCAGCGACGGCGACACCGCAACCAGGCGAATGCGTTTCCCATGGGCCTTTAAGCCATCCAGGTCCTGAGGTTTGAATCTCACCAAACCATGAACCACTACCACCAGACTAAGCCCGTCGTGACGGCCCAACACGGGCAGCAATGCCCGCATAACCCCAAGGCCATCGCAGACTACAGCGCTGACTTGCCTGGAAGTCAGCAGATGCGCCAGTTTTCCCGCAAGCGGGCTGGGGAGGCATCGCCACAGCCCCTTTCTCCTTAGCATCCTGGAACTGGTAATGACCGGCAAATCGGGGCCGTCTGGGGCGGGCGCTCCGCCCCCCACCAAAAAGAATTCTTCTACCGGAAGACCATGCTCCTTCAAGGACCTGGAAATGAGCCGGTGAATCAGCTGGCTAGCCCAGTGGGACACATCCGGGCTATACATAATATTCGCTATCACAAAAATCGTCCTTTTCTATTCCGCTTTCACACTTCAAGCATCAAGCTTGCGGATTTGTCCTTTGCACTCTATTGGGAGAGACAAGTAAAAACCGCTACTCAGCAGCCAATTTTTCAGAATCAACCATCCAATGAATAGCGTTCAAATCCCAAATAGCGTGTTACACGCTTTTTTCGCAAGGGCCTCTGTATCGCCTCGGCCACCCTGCGACCCAACACTTCCCAACTGTACTCCCCCTCCACCAGCTGCTGTCCGGCTGCGGCTATCTGTTCGATTTTTGCAGGATTCTCTCGCAACAGCGAAAGCTTTTCCCGCAACTCATCTATAGCCTTATAGAGCACAACGTTTTCCATATCGCGAAATCCAAGAGCCTCATTCTCACGGTCACCCTGGTTCCAGGTCAGCAACAGACAGCCACAGGCCATGGCCTCAAAATTCTTGATCATGTATTCGCCGAACCCCACATCTGCGCCGACGAAGATGCGGATGCGGTTTAGCATGGCCACATATTCTTCACCGGATTGGGTGCGGGTAACCACCAGATTTTCCTGCTCGGCCAAGGTTTCCAGCAACGTCCTGCGCTGACTGTACATCTCGTGCCCAAGACTGCCCAGAAAGCCCAGTTCGATATCGCGCCCGACACCTCGATTGGCCAACAATGCCTGGTCATAGCCCTTGGGGACAAAAGCCGCGTCCACACCTTCCGCGCACAGTTTTTCGCTGACCTCATACCCTGAACAGACCACCCTCGCCCAGGGCAACTTGCGATAATGCTTACTGAATTTTCCCTGGTACTTGCCCGGGATGTAGTTCTGGTAGGCATCGTGCTCGAGAATCACCAGATTGGGAATGCTTCGGATAAACCGTACCTGCTTGATCTCCTTCTTGAAACGCAGGAAGCAAATAATCCGATCGAAGGAATCTACATCGATCCTGTGAAAGTATTGTTTCAGGTTCGCCTGCTCCGGCGACGTCAGCCAGTGCAGCTCGCAATCACCCAGATGGCGACAGATAGCATCGTAAAAACGGTCCAGGATGACCCGCTGTTCTTTTTGCACCAGCAATAAGGACTTCATCTCAACCGACACCCCTCATAAATGACTGCTGCCAAAAGGAGCTGCGCACGGCAGCATCGGTAAAACAGCGGTTGAGTCGTTCAAGCATGGCTGTCGCATACTTAGCTCGCGCGCTTTCATCAGTGTGGTAAAAATCGCTCAGACAGGTTGTCAGCGCAGACACATCAGCCACTGGAAACAGGATACCGGCCTCGCCCAACACCTCCGGGGCCCCACCGCAATCGGAACTGATCACGGGCACGCCCGCCGCCATTGCCTCCAGCAATACCATACCGAATGGTTCAAAATCTGACGACAATGCAAACACATCAAAAGCGCGAAAGTAGCGGTAGGCCTCGGGCACCTTTCCTGTCAATACAACCCGCTGCGCCAGGCCGAGCTGCTTGATCTGCTCCTCAAGGGCTGGTCTCAGCCGCCCTTCACCGACAATAACCAGACGAGCGTCGGGCATGTTTGGCAACCCGTTTGCAAATGCCGTTATCAGGGTTCTCTGATCCTTGTCGGGATGCAGCCGTCCGACGTTGCCGACAATAAAATCTGCCTGCCCCAGGCCCAACTGAGCGCGAGCCTCATCTCGAGGCAACAAACCCTCACGAACCTTTTCGAAATCGATATGGTTGTAGACAGTCTGGATATTCTGCGCTGGAAACCTGGGCAGCGCCCGCCTGGCATCATCCCGGATCGCGTTCGATACCCCGACCAGCGACAGCCGTCCAACCTGCTTCATCACATGGCGCCTGCGCAGGAAGGGTTCATAGACGCCATAGGCATGACTGACGCCTATCACCTTGAGAGAGGGCAAATGTGTTGCAATGTAAATCGATTTATAACGGTGGGCGATGGCAAAAGCAAAATGGTAGCGGTCATGCAGCGCTCGAACCGCACGTATCTGCTGGATTTTAAGGCCACGCAGATCTTTCGATTTAAAACCGAGAAATTCAACCTCGCCACCCACCAACTCTCGAACCGACTCATTCGGCGCACCGGTCAGAAAAACCGTGAGCACCTGGTAATCGGAACCCTCAAACAGCGCCCGCCACTGCCGGGCCACATCGTCGAAGGGAGGGGAATAACCGTGGCAGAGTTGCAAAACCCACTTTCCCCCAACAGCCAAAGACTCACCAAGTTTTCTTACATCAGTAGCCATAACCAAAAAGCTCAATATCCTTTTTGTAAAGATTCATGACCACTTCCGCAGAACGCTCCGTATAATAATGTCGATAATTGCCTCTTGAGCTTGGGTTAATTTTTTTAAGAGAAACAATATTGCTTGAAGGAAGGCCAGCCGCTTTGCAAATCTTCTCCAGATCACTATTTAGCCGCTCATAATGGCCAACAAAATCAACACCTATTTCCCCATTGCGATTAAGGAGAAATTTATATTGGGGAATAAAATGCAGGTTGCTATTTATATTTTCATCATTGACCCAATTCATCACAAAATCATCAAAACACTTATAGCGA
>NZ_JBFHQR010000082.1:0-10239 GCF_041592135.1 Porticoccus sp.
CACAAAAACCCCGGGGATTGGCGAGCCGGATTTCCATCAATGGGTCACCGCTGCTGCAACATCGAGAATTTTCACCGCGAAAGTGATGGTGTGGCCCGCCAGGGGATGGTTAAAGTCCACCAGCACCACATCACCTTCCACTTCGGCGACGACGCCGGGCAGTTCCGCCTGGCTGGCGTCGGCGAAGGACAGCATCAGCCCCGGAGCAAGGTCGAGATCTGCGGCAAAGTCCTTCCTGGAAAAACGCTGGATGTTACTGGGGTTATGGGCGCCAAATCCCTGCTCTGGCAGGATACTGAACATGCCCTCTTCCCCTGCCATCAGTCCGAACAGCGCCTCCTCAAAACCAGGCAACAGGTTGCCATCACCCACAACGAACGTGGCCGGCTGGCTATCGAAATTCGAATCCACCTCGGCACCATCCTCCAGGGAAAGGGAGAAATGCAGTGTCACCTTGGTATTTGGCCCAATTGCCAAGCGGGAGATATCCGATAACTCACTCATTGTTTGCCTCCTCTTTCTTCACGCCTCCGGCGAACAGGCTCTCTACAACCAACAACACCGCACCAAGCGTAATGGCCGAATCCGCCAAATTGAATGCCGGCCAGTGCCGGCCATGATAGTACAAATCAATAAAATCAATCACATGCCCCAGGATTGCGCGATCCCACAGGTTGCCCACAGCCCCCCCCAGGATGAGCGAGAGGGCAAGCGACAACAACCGCTGGGACGGCGCCAAGCGGGCTATCCAGACGACAATAACCAGACTGACCGCAATGCCAATGAGCGCAAACAGCCAGCGCTGCCAGCCGCCCGCATCGCTGAGAAAGCTGAATGCGGCACCCGGATTGTGTACCAGTGTCAGGTTCAGGAAGGGCAGCAGCTGAACTGTTTCAGCATAGTGCAACGCCGATGAAACCCACAGCTTGCTGAGCTGATCCAGGATCACCACCAGCACTGCCAGCACATACCAGCGGGCGAGGAGCCAATTCGGCTTGGCCATCGACACGGGGGCGTCAGGCGAACAGGCGCCGCTCACCGGCACCCGCGACATTTTCGACACAGCGCCCACACAGCTCCGGGTGATCGGCAAAAGTGCCCACCTCGGCACGATGGTGCCAACAACGCACACACTTGGCATGGGAGGTTTTTTGCACATCGAGCAGCAGACCGTCCAGCTCGGTCGCTTCGGCGCCAGCAGCCTCATTCAGGGGCAGCACAGCGGCTTCCGAGGTGATCAGGACAAAACGCAGCTCATCACCCAGTTTCGCCAGCGCACTGTAGAGATTGCCATCGGCATACAGGGTCACTTCTGCCTCCAGGGTTTTCTGAATACCCACCTCTTTTTTGCTCTCCAGTACTTTATTGACCGCATTGCGGGCCTTGGCGATCAGCACCCAGTCCGCATCCGGAATAACCCCTTCCGCCACCGCGGGAATGGGCCACCACTCCGCCAGGAACACCGAGGTACAGCGCTCCCCGGGAATAAACGGCCAGATTTCATCCGCGGTAAAACTCATGATCGGGGCAATCCAGCGCACAAAGGCCTCGGCGATCTGGTAAATCGCCGACTGAGCCGAGCGCCGCGCCAGGGAGTCTTCCTGGCAGGTGTACTGGCGGTCCTTGATGATATTCAGGTAAAAGCCGCCCATATCGGTCACGCAGAAATTGTGCAGCTTCTGGTAGATATGGTGGAACTGGTAGCCCTCGTAGGCGGCGACAATCTCCGCCTGCAACTGGGCCGCACGCCCCACCGCCCAGCGATCCAGGGCCAACATGTCTTCAACGGGGACCAGATCCCTGGCCGGGTCAAAACCATTCAGATTAGAAAGGAGAAAACGGGCGGTATTGCGAATACGGCGGTAGGAGTCTGCGGTGCGCTTGAGAATCTCATCGGAGACGCTCATCTCGCCACTGAAATCCGTGGCGGCCACCCAGAGGCGGAGCACATCGGCGCCGAGATCATTGACCACCTGCTGGGGTGACATCACATTGCCCAGGGATTTGGACATCTTGCGACCGTCGGCATCCACGGTAAAACCGTGGGTCAGTACCGCCCTGTAGGGTGCGTTGCCCTTGATGGCAATGGCCGTCTTCAGTGAAGACTGGAACCAGCCGCGATGCTGGTCGGAACCCTCCAGGTACAAGTCCGCCGGATAGCTCAGCTGTTCACGGGCATCGAGCACTGCCGAATGGGTCACACCGGAATCGAACCAGACGTCCAGGGTATCGGTCACCTTGCTGTAATTGTCCGCATCGGCGCCCAACAGCTCGCTGGCGTCCAGGTCGTACCAGCTATCGATGCCCTGCTCCTCGACCCGCTGGGCGACAGCTTCAATCAGCTCCGCAGTGTTCGGGTGAATCTCTCCGCTCTCTTTGTGCACGAACAGCGCGATGGGTACACCCCAGGTGCGCTGCCGGGAAATACACCAGTCGGGACTATTCTCGAGCATCGCCTCGATGCGCGCCTGCCCCCAACCCGGGTGCCAGGTCACGCCTTTGACCGCGGCTTTCGCTTTATCCAGCAACCCATTCTGGTGCATGCCGATAAACCACTGGGGGGTTGCCCGATAGATCAGCGGGGTCTTGGTCCGCCAGCAGTGGGCATAGCTGTGGGTAATTTTGCCGCAGGAGAGCAACTTGCCCCGCCCCTGCAACAACTCGACAACTTTCTCATCCACCTTGTAAACGTGTTCACCGGCAAAGGTTTCGACTGTGTCGCGGAAGTAACCGTTGTCATCGATATAGTTGAGGGTGCCAATTCCATATTTGCCCCCCACCACAAAGTCATCCATACCGTGATCCGGCGCCGTGTGGACACAGCCGGTACCGGCCTCGGTGGTGACATGCTCGCCCAGCAACACCGGCACCTGGCGGTCGTAAAAGGGATGCTGCAACAACAGTCCTTCAAAGCGTTCGCCTTTGGCGCGGCCCACCACCTGATAATCCTCAACCCCCCAACGGGTCATCACCGAGGACAGCAGCTCTTCTGCAAGCAGGTAGCGACCGAGCCCATTACCGGCATTGCACTGCACCAGCACATAGTCCAGCTCCGGATGGATGCTGACGGCCTGGTTTGAGGGCAGCGTCCAGGGGGTCGTGGTCCAGATGGCGACCGCTATTTCACCTTCGCCCGCTACCGCACCCATCGCCTTGGTAAAGGCATCGACATCCACCACCGGGAAGGCCACATCGATAGAGAATGAAGTCTTGTCCTGGTATTCGACTTCCGCTTCCGCGAGGGCGGAGGCGCCGACCACGCTCCAGTACACCGGCTTGAAGCCCCGCACCAGGTGACCGTTTGCAATGATTTTGCCCAGGGCGCGGATGATGTTGGCTTCAAAGCGAAAATCCATGGTCAGGTAGGGATTGTCCCAGTCCCCCAACACCCCGAGGCGGACAAAATCCTTCATCTGCCCATCCACCTGGCGGCGGGCATACTCCCGGCATTTCTGCCGGAAGGTGCGATAATCCACCTTCACCCCGGCCTTGCCGATTTTCTTCTCCACCTGGTGTTCGATCGGCAGTCCGTGGCAGTCCCAGCCCGGCACATAGGGCGCGTCATAACCGCTCAGGGTACGGGATTTGACCACAATATCCTTCAGCACCTTGTTGACGGAATGGCCAATATGAATGTCGCCGTTGGCGTAGGGCGGACCATCGTGGAGGATAAATTTGTTGCGGCCACGACGCTCTTCTCGCACCTTCTGATAGAGGCCGGCATCCTGCCAGGCCTTCAACATGGCAGGCTCACGCTGGGCCAGGTTGGCTTTCATGGGAAAGTCGGTGAACGGGAGATTGAGGGTCGTTTTATAGTCAGTCATCTTTTACCAGCATCAAATTGGCGCCCGGCAAAGTACTGTCGGGCCACGGCAATATCGTTATGAATTTGTTTTACCATCTGTTCAAGTGAATCGAACTTGCGCTCCTCTCGAACCTTCTGTTTAAACGCCACGTGAATCCTGAGGCCGTAAAGGGGCTCGTCATAATCCAGCAAATGGACTTCCAGCACCGGCTTGACCAGGTCCCCCACCGTCGGGCGCACCCCCACGTTGGCGATACCGGGCCGGGGCATTTGATCGATCAGTACCTCGACCACGTACACCCCACTCAAGGGTGCCCGGTAGCGGTTGAGTTGCACATTGGCAGTGGGTATACCCAACTGCCTGCCGAGCCGCTGACCGTACACGACCCGCCCGGTGATTTGGTAGGGCCGCCCCAACAGGGCTTCCACCAGGGCAAAATCGCCGGCTTCAAGCGCCAGGCGAATGCGTGTGCTGCTGATGCGCTCACCGGCATATTCCAGGGTGTGGGTATCGATCACCTCAAAACCCTGCACCGCCCCCACCTGTTGCAACAACTGGTAATTGCCGCTGCGATCGTGGCCAAAGCGAAAATCATCGCCCACCACCAGACAGCGCACCGCGAGCCCGTCCAGCAACACCTGATCGATAAACTGGCGGGCTGACAGGCTGCGCAGCAGCCGATTGAACTGCAGGCACAGCACCCGATCCACGCCCTCGTCCAGGAGGGCTTCCACTTTCTCCCGCAGGCGCATCAACCGGGCTGGCGCCTGCTCACCGGAAAAAAATTCCTGGGGCTGGGGCTCGAAGATTATCGCCACCGAAGGCAGCTGAAATTCAGCAGCCTTGTCCCGCAGTTGTTGCAGAATCGCCCGGTGGCCCCGGTGTACCCCATCAAACGAGCCGATAGTGGCCACACAGCCCCGGTGTTCCGGTCGGAGATTGCGCAACCCGCGTATAAACTGTCTCTTTATCCCGGTCACTGGTCCCCGGCCACAGGCGCTCATACCTGAAAAAACGAAGGCGGGAGTATAACCCAGCCGAAAAGGTGAAAACAGGCGCAGTCTCCGGGGCCCGTCACTTTTGTGGTGGGCCGCATTTATCCCCACGGGGGCACGACCGAAAGCCGACCGCCTTTACCTAGCGGTGGCGCAAATGTGACAGGCGCAGCCCGCCCAGCAGCAGACAGACGCCGTACACCAGTGCCCCCGTACTGCAGACCAGGGCCAACCTGCCCACCCGCTGCCACCAGGCCCACAAGGGCCAGTCCTGCATGTAGTGAAGAAAAACCACCAGCACCAGCGCCATCATCCCTGAAGCCAACACCAGAACAAGTAAAAAGCGCACCCAACCGGGTTCGGGGCGATAGATCTTCAGGCGGCGCAAGCCCCTGTGCAGCAACACTGCATTCAACATTGCCGAAATGGCCGTCGCCAGGGCCAATCCCATATGTCCTATCCCCCAGTAGAGATGCAGGGGCACGGCAAACACCAGGTTCAATACCATATTGCTCACCAGGGCGATAACACCAATTTTCACCGGCGTCTTCATGTCCTGACGGGCGAAATAGCCCGGCGCCAACACCTTGATCAACATGAAGGCCACCAGTCCGCAGGCATAGGCCCGCAGACTCAGGGCCGCCATGGTCATATCGCGGGCGGTGATCACCTCGCCGTAGTAGAACAGTGACAACAGGATCGGCTCGGCCAATATCACCAGCGCGACGGCGGCGGGAACGGCAACCAGCAAAATCATCCGCAGTGCCCAGTCCAGGGTGCGGCTGAACACCTCCGGGGTCTGGGCCGCGTGCTGGCGGGACAGACTCGGCAGGATCACCGTGGCGATGGCCACACCGAACACTCCGAGCGGCAGTTCGGACAAACGATCTGAATAATACAGCCAGGAAATGCTGCCGGTGGGTAGAAACGAGGCGATCACCGTATCCAGCAACAGATTGATCTGGCTGACCGACACCCCAAAAATGGCCGGCGCCATCAACCGCAAAATGCGCCTGACACCGCTATCGCGCCAGTCCATCCGGGGGTGCGGCACCATGTGAATACGCGCCAGGAACGGCAGTTGAAATAGCAGCTGCACCACACCGGCAGCCAACACCCCCCAGGCCAGGGCGTAAACCGGCATATCGAACCAGGGGGCGGCGACCAGCGCCGCGGCAATCAGGGTGATGTTCAGCCATACCGGGGTGAAGGCCGGCACGGCAAAGCGGTCGTAACTGTTGAGGATGGCGCCGGCCAACCCGGTCAGGGAGATCAGCAACAGGTAGGGGAAAGTAATCCGCAGCATATCACTGGCAGCGGCAAATTTATCCGGGTAGTCGAGCCAGAAACCAAAGGCAAACAACCCGGTAACCAAGGGTGAAGCCAGCACCACCACCAGTGTCAGGGCAATCAGCGCCGAGCCCAAAACCCCGGCGACACTATCCAGCAGAGCCTTGACCGCCGCCTGGCTGCCTTTTTCGCGGTATTCGGCCAGCACCGGCACGAATGCCTGGGAGAAGGCCCCTTCGGCAAACAGACGGCGAAAGAAATTGGGTATTTTAAAGGCCACGAAAAAGGCGTCGGCCAGAGCGTCGGCACCGATCACCCGAGCGAACACCATGTCGCGGATCAACCCCAGAATCCGGGACAGCATGGTCATACTGCCGACCACGCCGCTGGAGCGCAGCAGACCCCGCATCGGTTTGGCGGGTGGCAGCGGCCCTGCCGAAACCGGCGCGCCGACAACAGGGGATTCCTGAGCCTGAGATGAGTGGTCTGTGTCCTGCTGCTGCAAAATGGTTCCGCCCTGGCCGCCAACCCCGTGAAAGGGCAAATCATAGTGACTTTATACGGCCGAGGGTAGCGAGATACCCCTATCTCTCCGCCTGTCCCCCTATCAATTAGGGTATCGGTCAACAGCGGAGGCGGTGCGGACCACCGGGCAGTGTTTTTATGCTGAGGTTAGGTTGATCTGCTGGGACAAAAGCTGTATATTCCCGCGCCTTGAATTCAGACTCATTTTTGAGAGGAGCACACAGGTGGCTAACTCACCCCAAGCACGCAAACGCGCGAAACAAAACGAAAAGCGTCGCCAGCACAACGCCAGCCTGCGTTCCATGGTACGCACTTACATTAAGAAAACTTATGCGGCCATCGCCACAGGCGAACTGGAAGCGGCACAGGCGGCATTTACTGCAGCGGTACCGGTTATTGACCGCATGGCGGACAAAGGCATTCTCCATAAGAACAAGGCTGCCCGTCACAAAAGCCGCCTCAATGCGCATCTGAAAGAGCTGGCTGCCGGCTAATTACAATCTGCATTAAAAAACCGGCCAGTCGCCGGTTTTTTAATGTCTGGCTGTCGATCAGCTTCCGTCTAGCGGCCTTTCAACTCCAGGCGACGGGCCATCTCAGTCATCACCAACATATACAGCTCATCACCCAGGTAGGCATCTTCGACCTTGTAGTCGATGTTCGGGTTGTCGTTGATCTCGATGACGAAGGCTTGCCTGCCCTGCTGTTTGATATCCACACCGTAAAGACCGCTGCCGATCACCTTGGCTGCCCGCAGGGCGGCATCCAGCACTTCCCTGGGCACCTCATAGGTGGGCAGCGTTTCAAAGCCCCCGGAGCTGAAGCGTTTGCTGTTGTGGTTGTAGATTTGCCAGTGGTTGCGGGCCATGTAATAGCGACACGCGTAGAGAGGGCGGTTGTTGAAGACGCCGATGCGCCAGTCGTAATCGGTATACAGGTACTCCTGCACCAGCACCAGGGCGGTGGTTTTCAACAGCTCATCCAGGTGCGATGCCAATTCCTCCCGATTATTGGCCTTGAAAACGCCCTTGGAAAAGGACCCCTCCGGCACCTTCAGCACCACGGGGTAGCCAAACTCCTTCTCCACCATGTCCAGATCCTCGGGATCATGGGTGGACAGCACGGCGGTTTTCAGTGAGGGCACCCCTTTGTAGGTAAAGGCATCCTGTAAAAACACCTTGTTGCAGCAGCGCAGAATGGAGGTGGGGTCATCAATCACCACCATGCCCTCGATTTCCGCCTTGCGGGCAAAACGAAAGGTGTGGTGGTCAATGGCGGTGGTTTCGCGGATGAACAGCCCGTCGTACTCCTCCAGGCGGTGATAATCCCTGGCGGTAATCAGTTCCGCGTTGATATTGCATTTTGCGGCAGCCTTCACAAACCGGTTCAAGGCCTCCTTGTTGCTGGGGGGCAGCACCTCGGCGGGGTCCACCAGGATGCCCAATTCCCAGCGGTAGGCCTTCTTCTTCTTCGGGCTCTGCCAGCGTTTCTCGTTGAATTTGAGCAGTGCCTGAATGAATTTGGGGCGCTCTGTCCTGGGCAGCTTTCCCAGTGAAATGGGGCTGATGCTTTTCACCTGCCAGCCACCCTCCCAGAACAGCACCACTTTCAGCATCGGCACCGGATACACGGAGAACAATCGCTGACCGAATTTGCTAAAGCCGGCATCGGATGCCACCCCGAAATTCACATAGAACGTCTTGCGCTCTCCCTCCTGCCCCGGGTTGGAGCCAGAGAGCAACAGCTCACCGGTAATGCGGGACATATAGAGCAGCTTGCTGCGCAGGTCGTTAATCGTGTTCACCGATGGCAGCACCCGGTGCCCCCGTGCTTCGGCCAACAGCGAACAGTAATAGCCGCGGCTCAGATATTTTTCACTGTCGCAGAGGTTGATCAGGCTGAGCGTCTTCTCGCCCTTTTTGGGGTGATCTTCAAGGTATTGCTCAAAGGTAATAACGCGGTCGTCTACACCCACTCCCTGGATATCAGCCAGGTTATCGACTACCAGCAAAAGATTCGACATGGTTTGTTTCCGAATAAATTAGCGGTCAGAAAAAGTGTTCCGGTCATCCCGCCCGCGCCGCCCCAGGTACCTGGCATGCACGCCGCGACTGAATGCCAGGGTGTGCTCTTCCAGCAGATCCACACCGTAAAGAATAGCAATATTGATAAGAGACAACTTGATGGAGGCGAGCACCCAGATGGTGGCGGCGGATGTCACACCCAGTACGACACCATCCCGAGCCAGCATAACCCCCGCGCCGAGAACGCCGATGCCGGTAATAACCTGCCCGATCACCCGGGAGGGATCTGTATGCTGGTTGCTGATCAGCAGGGCCGTGGTCATGAATACGAGGTGCCCAGGGTGATCAGCGCAGAGGTGTGAATGCCCACCGGCTTGCCGCGCAGTTGCCGCTCCAGGCCGATAATGGCATCGCAAAACACCGCTGTGACGATGGCCGGCCAGTCAAACGGGGAAATTGAGAACAAGCTGTGGATGTCCATGTGTTCCCGCTAACTGAAAAGATCCTGCAACCCCAATGATTCGAGTTCCTCCCGCACCAACTTGCGAATGGCGGCGGGATAGGAACAACCAAATGCCTGCTTTGTTATTTTCTCGGCGGTAGTCAATGGCAGGCTGCGAATCAGCCACTTCACCTGCGGTAGCTTGGCGGCACTCATGCTCAGGGTGCGCATCCCCATGCCGAGCAATAGCACCACCGCCACCGGATCGGACGCCATCTCGCCACACAGGCTGACCGGTAGGTTATGCGCCGCAGCCAATTGAATGATGCGTCGGATCTCCATCAGCACCGCCGGATGCACGTGGTCGTACCGCCCCGAGACCCGGGGGTTATCGCGGTCCAGCGCCAGCAGATACTGGCTCAGGTCATTGGAGCCAATGGAAAGGAAGTCCAGTTTATCCGCCCAGAAGGGTATCTGGGAAATCGCCGCCGGCACTTCGACCATGATGCCGAGCTTGGGGCGCACTATTTCATACCCCTCCGCCTCCAGCTGGCTCATGGCATCGTCGAACAGCTCGGCAAAATCGTCCAGCTCACTGGTGGAACTCACCATTGGCAGCAGAATACGCAATCCGTCGCTGCTCCCCGCGGCCCGGATCATGGCCCGCACCTGGGTCATCAACAACTGGCTGTTGTCCAGGGTAAACCGCACCCCCCGCCAGCCCAGCGCGGGGTTCTCTTCGTTATCGACCGGAAAATACGGCAGGGGCTTGTCGCCGCCGATATCCAGTGTGCGCATGTACACCGGCTTGCCCCGATAGGCCTCCAGCACCTGGCGGTACACGCCAACCTGTTCTTCCTCTGAAGGAAAACTGTCGTGCACCATAAAGGGAATTTCGGTGCGATACAGACCCACGCCCTCTGAGCCGCTGAACAACCCCGGGGTAATGTCGGCCAGCAACCCGGTATTGGTATAGAGGGTGACAACGGTGCCATCCGGGGTAACGGAAGGCAATTCCCGCAGCCGTTCCAACTGCTTCATCAGGGAGCGGCGATCATTGGCCAGTTTCTGGTACTCGGCCAGCACCATGTCACTGGGTGACAGGGTCACCTGGCCATTGTTGCCGTCGACAATAATACTGGCGTTATCCACCAGGC
>NZ_JBFHQR010000083.1:0-10206 GCF_041592135.1 Porticoccus sp.
AGCTCAACTACCTCGACCAGAGCGCCTGGTCGGTGGCCAGCCAGCGGCTGAGTCGCTTTTCCACCCGCTTTGTCAAAAACGTCTTGGGGTTGCGCTGAGGCGGAGTGAGTCGGTCGGCCGGGGTGTGACCCCGGCGAATCTCAGTCGGCCTTCGTCGGTTGTTCAAACAGCCCGTTGATTCGGGCCACTACTTTATCCAGGTCGCTTGCCTGAAGTTCTGCCGGGGGCTTAAGGGTTTCTCCGGCCCACACCGCCAACCCCTTTTTGATCAGCATGCTGTGGAAGTAGTTGAAGTCCCGGGTGGAACTCAACAGCTTGAAACGATCCAGTCGGAATACCAGTCGTGCCAGGCGCTGGCGCCAGCGATCCAGGGTTGTTTCACAGCGGGGGTTGAACAGGCGCCTGATCAGGGCGCGGCGCAGCTGGTCTACCGTGCCCGCAACGCCCTGGGAAAGGGGGAAGATGGCGAGGGGTTTGTGCAGGAGGATCACCTCCACCATCATCGAAATACTGTCGCCGGTGACGATAAAGCCATCCGCCGTGCCCAGCAGCGCCTTATAGGGGTTGTCGCCGGCATCGGCAGACCAGGCGAAGAAGGGCGTTGCCTGGGGCAGGACAAGCCTGAGCGCTTGCACCACTTCGGGCTTGGTGCGCCGGCTGGTGGTGACGTAGGCCGTGCCGCCCAGGTCGTTCTGAATGTGGCGGGCCAGGGCCGATATCTTGTCCGCGATCGCTTCGTTCATGACAAACGGCCCGGTTTCGCCTCCCACCAGAATGGCGATCAGTGGCCGCGGCAGTGCTGCCAGCCTGCCGTGCCAGCGTTCCGCCTCCGCGGCGATCTTCGCGGGGTCGACCTTCATCAGCGGCAGGGCGATGGGGACCAGGTTGTCCAGTGGCGGCAGCTGGTTCTCGCTGCTGGCGATGACCAGGTCAAAGTCCGGCATGTTGCCGCTGGGTTTGCCCACCAGGATGATGCGGGTGCGGTTGCCGGACTGCACTCTCACCCACAGGGCCACCATGGAGGGTCGCCGACCGACGGTGAAGATGAGGTCCGGCCAGGGCGCTTCCAGGGCATCGGAGCGGCCGAGGTCCAGGTGGTCGAGGGTGGCCTTGAACTGCGGTTTGCCGAGCACAAACTCATCCCGCATGTGCACGTATTTGCGGGTGTATGGCCAGCCCAACCCTTCGATCAGGGTTTCCACCTGGCTGTTGTCACCCTGCTTGTCCCCGAGGATCAGCCAGGTGACGGGAACGGGATAGGGGCGTTGCTGCTCAGTTGGCTTGTCCATGGCGGGTCGGGCTCGAGTGAAACGGCGTTACAGGCGATAGCCCAGTGCCGGATTGAGCTGGTCGCGCACCAGCTGTTCGAGCTCGGCCACCTGTGCTGCGCTGAAATCGTCCTTGTAGCCGCCGACTTTGCCCCTGCGGGTTTTGAAGGTGGTAGGGTCACCGGCGTTGTGCAAGCGCATGCCGCCCTGGCGGAAGTGCCCGCTGGTTTCCAGTTTGCGCAGGTTGTCGAATGAGCCGAAGGCTACGGCTTCATCGATTTCCTGTTCGGTAAAGGTTTCACCCATCAACCGAAAGACCCTGGCCAGGGTGTCCGCCGGTTCCGCCCGGAGATCCTCGTAGCGGATGATGGCGGCGCTGTCGAGGGCCTGGACATTGTCATACCAGGTGTTCAGGTAGTTGATCAGGAACGGCAAACCGATATCGCTGTGGCGCACAAAATCCCACAGACCAATGTTGTGGCGGTCAATGGGGTGCGCGATGGAATGATTGATCAATTCCTGTTTGGCGCGGGACTGGCGCTTGGTGAACTGGTGGTACCAGGAAACGGCAATATCGATCGGCTGGCGCGCCAGGAACAGCACCGGCTTGTGCTTCAAGATATTGTCATGGGCCTGGGGCGTAAGCAGATTGCCGACCACCTGTTCATAGCTGTAGCAGCCGTTGGTGGCGGCCAGGCGCGGGATGCCCGGATGTTTCCTGGCCAGCTCGTCGGTGTTGATCAATTTGGAACTGGGCAGGCCGTAGCGAACCTGATAGAGGCGGGACATCATGACTTTCAGCCAGGTGTTGCCGCTTTTTGGATGGCCGATAATGAGCAAATTGGCTCGCTGAGCGCGAGCGAGTTCCAGCTGGCCGAGATGTTTTCTGCGCAGGGATACTCTCAACTTGCCGGGTAATAGTTCCGTGGGGGCAATTACCAGGGCTTTCTTTACCCCATCGCTCAATTGCAACATTGTCGACCGATACTCTGTTGTGACTGCGAAGGGCGAAAGTATGCAGTAAGGCCCTTAAAATGGCCAGAGAGCCTGTCGTGGTGTTGGTGGCCTGTGCTCGAGGGCGGTTTGTCCCTTTTTTCAGTTTCGCGCCCACATCCGTTCGCCATTCGGGCTAGAATGATGCCCGGTTTACCCCGGCAGGGATCTTCACTCCGTTGTCGCGCGGTGCGGTTTACCCGAGGGCAGATCACTGTTTTTTGGCGTCATCACCGCAGCGTCGCCCAGCAGCGACTGTGCTGTCAGGATTTAAGGCCGGAGATTACCCATTCATGCAATTAATGCTCAATTTTTTCAGGAAATACCGGTGGCAGACACTGTTGATGTTGCTGGCATTGTTTTTATCCGGTGTGGCGGAAGGGGTGGGGCTGTCCGCGTTGCTGCCACTGTTGAATGTGGCGATCAAGTCCGGGTCCGGGGAGGATGGCGGAGCTCAAAATCCCTTTGAGCAGCATGTGATTGAATTCCTGGCCAATCTCGGCATTGCGCCCACCATCGGACCTTTGTTGGTCATTGTTGTTTTCGGGGTGGCGTTAAAGAGTTTGTTGCTGCTTGTCTCCCAGCGGCAGGTCGGTTATACCGCCGCTCAGATCGGCACCGATCTCAGGCTGGAAATGCTGCGCGCGATGCTGCGCAGTAAATGGGAATACTTCCTGAACAAGCCCATCGGGCAATTGACCAATGCCATGGCGAGCGAGGCACAGCGCTCCTCGGATGCTTTTGTCTGTGGTGCGACCGCCATTACCTTCCTGATCCAGGCGCTGATCTACGGCGCTGTTGCAGTTGCCGTATCCTGGCGGGCGGCGCTCTTCAGCCTCGGTGCGGGACTGCTGGTGATAGGGGTTTCGCATTTCCTGGTGATGGTGACCCGCAAGGCGGGTAAAAAGCAGACCCATCTGATGCGTTCCCTGATGTCCCGGCTGACCGATACCCTGCAGTCGGTAAAACCCCTCAAGGCCATGGCGCGTGAGCACCTGGCCGATGCGGTGCTGGCGATGGAGACCTCGCGCCTCAATAAGTCGCTGCGACGCCAGGTCTTCAGCAAGGCGCTGCTGAATTCCACCCAGGAAGTGATGTTTACCCTGTTCATCGCGCTGGGCATGTACGTGGCGCTGGTCACCTATGCCATGGAATTTGCCACGGTGATGGTGTTGGTGGTGACCCTGGGCCGGTCGTTCTCCTTTTTGGGCAAGGTTCAGAAACAGTACCAGAGTATGGTGCAGAGTGAGAGCGCCTACTGGTCTATCCAGCGGTCGATCAATGAGGCGGTTGCCTCTCGCGAGCACCTGCATGACGGCGCGGCGCCACGCCTGACCCAATCAATTGAGTTTCGCGGAGTGGCTTTTGCCTACGACGGCAAAGACGTGTTCCAGGATGTTTCGCTGGAGATCCCGGTGGGTGGTATTACGGCCTTGATCGGCCCTTCCGGCGTCGGCAAGACCACCATCATTGATCTCACCATCGGCTTGATCCAGCCGACTTGCGGAGAAATTCTGGTGGCGGGGACGCCCTTTGCAAAACTGGATGTTCGCGCCTGGCGGCAATCCATCGGTTACGTACCCCAGGAAACCATCCTGCTGCACGACACGGTGTTTCACAATATCACCCTCGGGGAGAGCGGGCTCACCGAACAGGATGCGGAACGGGCTTTGCGCCAGGCGGGCGCCTGGGGATTTGTATCATCTTTTCCTGAAGGCATTCACACGGTCGTCGGTGAGCGCGGTGGCAAATTGTCCGGTGGGCAGCGGCAGCGCATTGCCATTGCCCGCGCGCTGGTCAAACGTCCCCAGCTGCTGATTCTGGACGAGGCGACCAGCGCCCTGGACCCGGTCAGTGAGCGGGAAGTGTGTGAAACCATGGCGCAGCTGAAGCAGGAACTGACCATTCTGGCCGTTTCCCACGATACCGCGATCATGGATGCGGCGGACCGCGTCTATGAACTGAGTAAAGACGGGGCCAGATTGGTCGATCAGGCGCAGCTAGCCCGCCAGGCCCATTAATTCCCGGACCCGACTCACGGCGCGCTGTCTATCGCTGTCATCCGTATCGAGTGCCGCCGGGGTTGCCGCGCCCAGCCAGCAGACCCGCCCGGATTGTTCAAGTTGTCGGTGTATCAGGGTGATATCCCTGCTCAGCCGCTGCCAGCCCCAGCGCATCAATGCCCGGTAGGCCAGTGCTGACAGGCTGAAGTCGTTGCCACCCCCGGATCGGTCGCTCTCGCCCCGCATGCTGTATTTGCCTGTGCCCAGGTCAAACATGTGTAGCGGTTTACCGGTGGCACAGGCTTCAGACAGCATGGAGACGCTGTCCGCCGTGACGATGAGTTCATCCGCCATGGCCAGATAACCGAGGTAGGGGTTGTTGCTATCGTCGGCCCGCCACTGGTAAAAGGCCATCGGTGTGTCGGCAATGGCTTTCAGGCAGTGGCTGACGGCGGGCCGGGTGCGGGCGCTGGTGGTGATCAGCAGGGAGCCCCCCTTTGCTTTTGCCAATTCACAGGCCTGGCGGGCCAGCCGTCGGGCCGCCTTGATCCCCAGTGCGTACGGTCCGCTGTCACCGCCGACAATGACGGCGATCAGTGGCTTTGGCAGCTGTGCCAGCTGGCCGGACCACTGCGCTCTGGTGTCGCGGAGTAACCGGGCGTTGATGCGGTGCAGCGGGAGGGTGTTCTGTAACACATTGGGTCGCAGGGGCAGCCGGTATTGGGGGGTGGTAATGACCAGGTCGAACTGTTCCGGATCGGCCCAGGGGCGACCGAGGTGAACGATGCGGGTTTTTCCGCCAGATTGATTCCTGATCCAGCGGCACACGGGTTCATTGCGCATGCCTGCCGAAATCAGCAAATCGGGCCAGGGGGCATTGAGTGGGGCTGAATGTGACAGGTCGATGCCGCTGAGGTCACTGCCGCGCAACAGGTTGGTGCGGAAAGCACCTTTGCGGTAGACCAGCTGTTTTTCTTCCCAGGGCCAGCCCAGCGCCTCGGCCAAGGCTCGCATCTGGCTCAGTTCTCCGGCGCGATAGGCATTGATCAGCCACAGCCTCGGGGTTGTGGCAGTCTGCAGCGCGCTCAACTGATTGTTTGGAAAGGGTTGTTTGGACACGGCGGTCAGTTTTGGAGTGGCAATGAATAATGGCCCTAGGGTATAGTCCCGGTTGCTGCAATCTATCCAACTGAGGCTTGCGGTGCAAGGCGAATGCTGTGATATCGTTGCCCGACAAGAAAACCGAGCCAGGTTCTAAACAATGCCAAATTATAATGCCTATGTTGATTACATCTACACTGTGCTGCGGACCATCAAAAAAGATGTCGAATTTACCGAGGAGACCGACCTGGTGGCAGAGCTGGGGCTCAGCTCGCTGCAAGTGATGGAGTTGATCGAGCACATTGAAGACCATTTTGATATTTCCATCTCCCTGAATATTCTGCCCGATATCAATACCGTTGGTGATCTTGCCCGCAAGCTGCAAGAACTCAACGGCTAGCCGGCGCATACCGGCTCCCGCGTCCTCATCAGGAGGTAATACCTTTTCCATGCTTCTCGACAAATTTCAGTCTATGGCTGGGGTTCGCGCCGAACTCGAAGCCATTGGTATCGTGCCATTCGGAGCTGTAACAGAAAAAATCACATCGGCGACCGAAGGGGTGGTCAACGGCCATCAGGTAATCCTCGCCGGCACCAATAATTACCTCGGCATGTCGTTCGATCCCCGCTGTATCGCCAGCGCCAGGGCCGCGGCAGGGGTCTGGGGTACGGGGACCACCGGTTCCCGCATGGCCAACGGCACCTTTGCTGAACACATCGCCCTGGAGCGGGAGCTGGCGCAGTTTTATGGTGTGGAACAGGCTATCGTGTTTACCACCGGTTACGCGGCCACCCAGGGCATGTGCGCAACCCTGGCGGGACCCGGTGATGTGATTCTGCTGGATGCGGACAGTCACGCCAGCATCTATGCCGGTGCCCAGCTGAGCGGTGCGGAAATTATCCGCTTCAAGCACAGCGATACCAACGATCTGGAAAAACGTTTGAGACGATTGGGCGACCGAACCGGCAACACCCTGATCGTGGTCGAGGGCATCTACAGCATGCTCGGCGACGTCGCGCCGTTGCAAGAGATTGCCGAGCTGAAGCGACGCTACGGCGGTTACCTGCTGGTGGATGAGGCCCACTCCATGGGGGTGCTGGGTGCCCACGGTCGGGGAGCGGTCGAGGCGGCCGGCGTGGAGGGGGATGTCGACTTTATTGTGGGGACCTTCAGCAAGAGTCTCGGCGCCACCGGCGGTTTTTGCGTCAGCCGCCACGCACTGCTTGAAGCCATTCGTTTCAGTGTGCGCGCCTATATCTTTACCGCCTCGGCGACGCCGGGGGTGATTGCCTCCGTGCGCACCGCGCTGCAACTTATCAGTGAAGAACCGCAGCGCCGGGAGCGTTTGTGGGAAAATGCCCAACGCCTCTATACGGGGTTGAAACAGTTGGGGCTGGCAGTTGGGCCCAGTGTCAGCCCGGTTGTTGCCGTTACCATTGAAGATCGGGTTCGGGCCCTGCAAAGCTGGCAGGCGCTGTTGGAGGCGGGAGTGTATGTCAACCTGGTGGTACCACCGGCGTCTCCCTCCGAGAAAAGTATGCTGCGTTGCAGTGTCAGCGCGGCCCACAGTCCCGAGCAGATTGACCATATCATTGCCGCGTTTGCCGCCGTGACGGTTGAACATCCGATCGGCAGCCCTGTTGCCTAGCGGTGGTGGTGTCATCGGCTCTTTGCGGATCGGCCGGTAACGGGCAGTGCAAGCGATGAGCGCTGAAGCAAAACAGGTATTCATCCACCTTTCCGATCTCCATCTCTCGGATCTCGGTGGCGTGGGGTTTTCACAGCTGCTCAGCAAGAGACTGCTGGGCTATCTTTCCTGGCGTCGCAAGCGCCGTCGGGAACACAGTGCCGCGGTACTGGCTGCCCTGTGCGCCGATCTGGGGCTGCTGCCTGCAAACCACCTGCTGGTGAGCGGGGATCTGACGCACCTGGGGCTGCCGGACGAGTTCTCCCAGGTTCGCCGTTGGCTCGATCAGTTGGCGGCGGCCGGTGATATCAGTGTGGTACCGGGCAATCACGACAGCTATGTGGCTGAGTCCTGGCAGAATACCTATTCCCGCTGGCTGCCCTACCTGCGTTCTGATGGCGCTGCTGAGCCGGCATCGCTGCTCCAGGCCTTTCCGTCCCTGAAGGTGCGCGAAGGGATCGCATTCATCGGTCTTAACAGTGCGCTGCCGACACCGCCTTTTTTCGCCACCGGAAAACTGGGCAGTGCCCAGCTGGAGAAGCTGTCTGCCCTGCTTGCGGAGACGGCTGCCCGGGGGCTGTTCAGGGTGGTTTATCTGCACCATCCGCCGATCCCCGGTCAGGAGAAATGGCGTAAACGCTTGTGCGATGCGGCGGCACTGCTCGATGTCATCCGTCGCCAGGGCGCCGAATTGTTGCTGCACGGACACAGTCACAGGTGGCAACACGAAATGCTTGAACTGCCGGGTGGAAAAGCGGTGCCGGTGATCGGTATTCCCTCCTCTTCAGCGCTGGGGCAGCATGGCGAAGCGGCCCTGTACAATCGCTACAGCCTGGAGCGTGTGGCAACTGGCTGGACCTTGCAGCTGGAAAGTCGCCGCTACCAGCGGGACGCGGGACGTTTCCTGAGTGCGGGCACCGAGTCATTTGCCATACCCCGCTAGCAGCGAGGTGGCCAAGTATCTTAGGGGTAGTGTCTTGGGGCTTGTGTCTCTTAGGGCTTGGCGGGGGCAGCGGCCAGCTTTTGTTCCACCAGGGTGAAATCTGAAATGGAATCCACGTCAACGGCGGCATGGCCGTAGGGCAGGGTGACCGCCTGGAGCTTTAAGCCCAGTTTCTTCGACAGGCGCGCCAATGCCTCGTCCCTCGACAGCAGTCCCAGGCGATAGCGCAGTACCGACCACCAGCCCAGCAGTCCGATCAGAATGATGGGTTTTTTGCGCTGGTTTTCGATCTTGCGCCAAAAGTTGGCAATTTTTCGTCCCTCGGGGGTCAGGAAAGCAAACAGGTTGCAGTTGCAGAATTCGCCGTCCTGAAAGCGCAGCACCGTCTTCTTCATCATCGGGAAGCTGGCGTGAACCAGCGGGTAGGGTGCCATTGCCACCACCACATCGGCTCCCGTGGCCAGGCTCTCCCGGCAAAATGTGTCAATGATTTCGGCGTCCAGCAGCGGGTGATCCGCCGTGGTCAGCAGACATTTCCGGTCGACCGGCACTTCGCTCATGATTCGGAAAGCACTGGTGCTGGGGGTCGCCTCGGGATTGCGCCAGGTTATCTCCCCGTTGGTCACGCCCCGACTGATGCGCTCATCGGTATCCACCGATGCCTGTTGCGGGCCGGATAACCAGATGTCAGCTATCTGGCTGGAGGCGGTCAGTGCGTCCAGCACCCGGTGGATCATCGGCTGGCCGTCAATCTTGATTAACGCCTTGCAGGCGGCGCCGTGAAATTCGCGCAGCGGGTCTGTACTGCAGCGTTCGCCGGCCAGCACAATCGCGGCGAGGGTGTTGTTGTTTTGGGAATCGGTCATGGAATACTTCAGGTTATAACGGCTTTTGATAGACGCGGTACTTTTTGTACTGCTTGCCGCCTATCGATTCAATGATATTGCGCATGCCATCGTTGTTTTCCAGAATCCATCCCATTTCAACGTTTTCGATGCCCCGTTTCACCAATGCCGTTCTCACCGCATCGATCACCATAAAGGCCAGGGTGGGGCCCAATCGGGAATGCTGATATTCCTTGCGCACGCCCATCAACGGGACGCGTGCGCTGAGGGGATAGCGCACCTTGAGTCGCCACAGCAGTTTTAGCCAGCCAAAGGGTAGAAGTTTGCCTTGCAGATCTTTTGCCGCTTCGTTGATGTTGGGCAGGGCGACAATAAAGGCGACCGGGCGACCATCAATTTCCGCGATCTGGACGTAATCATCATCCAGCAGGAAGGTCAGGGTCTTGGCCATATCCGAGAACTCCGCCTCGGTAAAAGGGACAAATCCCCAGTTGTTGGACCAGGCGTCGTTAAAGATGTCGCGCATGATCTCGAATTCTTCGGCCAACTGTTTGCGGCGCAAACAGCGCACGGTGACAACACGGCCGGTGGTGTCCACCAGTTTTTGCATCACCCTGGGGGTCACAAAGTCCGGGTGGATCGTGTAAGTCAGCAGGTCCTTGGTTTTTTGGAAACCCTGTTGCTCTACCCGTTCGGCGTAATGGGGCGGGGCGTGGCCCATCATGACGAAGGGCGGGGACTGAAAGCCCTCCACCAGCAAGCCGACTTCCTCATTGATGGACAGATTGAACGGTCCCTGGACCTCGGTCATGCCCCGTTGCCGCAACCAGTCCTCCGCCGTGGTGAGCAGTGCGGCAAACACCTCCCCATCGTCCTCCGCTTCCAGCAGCCCGAAATAACCGAGTTTGTGGCCACCGTGGTGTTGCGGGTAGTGCTCGTCGATTTGTGCGGTAATGCGGCCCACGACCTTGCCCTGCCGGGTCGCGGTCCAGGCCTGGCACTGGGCGTGCTCGAAGAAAGGGTTTTTGCCAAACACGCGAATGCGTTGCTCCAGCTCCAGCGGGGCGATCCAGTGGGGGTCGTTGCGATAGATTGCCCCTGGCAGGCGAAGAAAGTCGCGTTTGCCGCTCCGGCCCTGTACGGGTGTGACGATGATATCGATATCAGGTCCCATAAGCGCTCGTCCGGAATGGCGGATGCTAAAAAAGCCAGGAGTATACAGCCCGGTTTTTGAGCCTACAACCAACCCTCCTTGTACGACTTTAGGGTAGATCCGTTGATTGTCATAAAGTGGTAATTTAACTGGGTTTTTATATCGAGTCTTTTGTGGGGGCGGCGTGGTGGTCGTGATCGCGCAGCTTGCTG
>NZ_JBFHQR010000084.1:0-10203 GCF_041592135.1 Porticoccus sp.
CGCGCCAGATCGACAGGCGCTTTCATTTCAATCACACCAATTGCCCCGAGAACCCGTACATCGGCCACAGTGTCGAATTCCCTGGCGGCTGCGAGTCCCGCCTCTAGACGCCGCTGGATGGCGGCAATGCGCGCCTGCCAGTCAGAGGCGAGCAGCAACTCGATACTGGCATTGGCCACCGCACAGGCCAGGGGATTGCCCATAAAGGTGGGGCCGTGCATAAACACGCCCGCTTCACCCTGGCATATGCCATTGCTGACCTGCTCGGTACAGAGGGTGGCTGCCAGGGTCATATAGCCCCCGGTCAAGGCCTTGCCCAGACAGAGGATATCCGGCGAAATGTCCGCCCACTCACAGGCGAACAGCCTGCCGGTGCGCCCAAAGCCGGTGGCGATTTCATCGGCAATCAGCAGTACCTCGTGCTCGTCACAGAGCTGCCGAACCCGTTTGAGAAAATCCGGGGAATAAAAGCGCATGCCGCCGGCACCCTGGACAATTGGTTCGAGAATCACCGCCGCCAGCTCATCGGCGTGCGCGCTGATCACAGCCTCAAAATCCCCTATAAACGCTTCATCCCATTTGTCGTGAAAACCACAGCGGGGCGCCTCAGTGAACAGTTGTGGCATCAACACATCGCTGAACAGGTGGTGCATGCCGGTGACGGGGTCGCACACCGACATGGCGCCAAAGGTATCGCCGTGGTAACCGTTGCGCAGGCTCAACAACCGGGATTTCCCTTTTACGCCCTGTGATTGCCAATACTGAATGGCCATCTTCATGGCCACCTCGACACTGACTGACCCCGAGTCCGAGAAAAACACCTTATCGAGCCCAGCGGGCGTGAGTTCAACCAGTGTCTGGGCCAGGCGGGCTGCGGGCTCGTGGGTAAGGCCGCCAAACATCACATGGGCCATCTGCTCAGCCTGCTGCCGCAGTGCCGTATTCAGCGCGGGATGGCTGTAGCCGTGAATCACACACCACCAGGAGGACATGCCGTCAATCAATTCGCGGCCGTCGGCCAGTTTCAGGCGCACGCCCTGTGCGGAAGCCACCGGATAGACTGGTAATGGCTGCAGCAGTGAGGAGTAGGGGTGCCAGATGTGTTGCTGGTCAATGGCAGTAATTTGAGACCTGCTAATATTATGCATAGAGAGGTGATTCACAGGGATAGGGATTGATATTGTATGATAGCCAGCGCAGTGGTAACAAAGCACCTAACAACAACTAACAGATGGCTTTGATAATGGCACAGAGAAAGGCAGTTTTAGGTATTTTCTTTTTGGTCTCGCTGCTGGGTAGCACGATGGCCGGCGCTTCCACCGAGTCGCAATACTGGGGATATTGGGATCGCAGCAATGAGCGCAACCGTGAAATTATCGATCACGGCAGCTGGAATAGCATCCTTGCGCACTATGTGGTGAATAAAGAGGGCGGAGCCAACCGGTTTCGCTATGGCGCCCTGTCATCTGCTGATCAAAAAGCATTAAAAAACTATATCCGCACACTGGAAGACACCGACCCTCGCAGCTATCGGCGGGATGAACAGCAGGCCTATTGGCTGAATCTCTATAATGCCCTGACCGTCAAAATCATCAGCGACAATTATCCGGTCAAAACCTTTGCCGATATTCGCGCCAAAAACCTTTCCGGTGATCCCTGGAGCAGTCCCGTTGTCACCGTTTCCGAACAGCCACTGTCGCTCAATGACATTGAAAACCGCATCCTCAGGCCGATCTGGAAAGACCATAAGGTTCATTTTGGCCTGAATTGCACGGATATGAGCTGTCCCGGATTATTGCCCCAGGCATTTACCGGGAATAACGTCAAAGCACTGCTTAAAAAATCAGGGAAGGATTTTATCAACAGCCAGAATGGCGTCACCCTGAAGAACGGCAAGTTGACCGCTTCGAGCCTATTCAATCAATACCGCAGCGATTTTGCCCGGGATGACAAGGCGCTATTGAAGTTCTTTGCCCATTACGCCGATGACCGCCTTGCCCTGTATATTCTTGGCTTTCAGGGAAAGATCGACTTTGTACACGACAGAAGCCTGAATTCAATATAAGTATTGCCATTAAAAAAGGCCTGTAATCGACTGATTACAGGCCTTTTTTTGTATTTTATTCTTCAATGCCGCCGTGGGCGAGTGACCATTCCACTGGCGCATTCAGGAAAGACTCAATTTCAGCAATGGCTTGGCTATCCATGCGGTTTTCATTCTTGCAGACGTTGAGCACATCCCACCAGGTCGTCAGGTAGTGGAGGTTCACTCCGATATCAGCCAGCTTCTGGCGGGTGTCGGGGAAAATGTCGTAGAAGAAAATCACAAAAGTGTCGCTGACTTCGGCACCGGCTGTGCGCAGGGCTTCGCAGAACTTGATTTTGCTACCGCCATCGGTGGTCAGGTCTTCCACCAACAAAACCCGGGAACCTTCCTTGAGGTCACCTTCGATCTGCGCGTCACGACCGAACCCCTTGGGCTTTTTGCGCACATATTGCATCGGCAAGGAAAGGCGTTCGGCGAGCCAGGCAGCAAACGGAATGCCTGCAGTCTCGCCGCCAGCAACCGCATCAATGGACTCGAAACCGATATCGCGGAGGATGGTAGAGGCACCGAAATCCATCATGGTGGAACGCACCCGCGGGAAGGAAATGATCTTGCGGCAGTCAATATAGACCGGACTGGCTTTCCCTGAGGTTAGGCGAAAGGGATCATTTGGTCTGAAATTAATCGCTTCGATTTCCAACAGCATCTTCGCTGTCATTTGCGCGATCAGATCCCGGTCGGGAAAGCTGTTAAATGACATATTGACTCCAGTGTTACAGGGGTGGGCAGGTACCCGGAAAAGGTTAAAAACGCTTTTGTACGCCGTTTACGGTGGGAAGCGGGAATTTTGCCAGATCAGGCTGTTTGGGTACAGGCTTGATATCCACTCATGTAGCAGCGGACGTTCAGCTAGAACTCGGCCTTCCCCAATTGCTGCGTCGACAGAAATAACGCTTCAGCGGTCACGCTGAGGATGCCTGGTTATGCGTTTGGTCGAATCAAGGCGCCGGCCCTATCTGTCGTGTTTGCTCACCCAGTTCCATCAGCTCCACTCGGCCGCCTGAGGCGAGAATCGGGCAGTTCCTGGCAGTGGCGATGGCCTCATCGCGATCAGCCACTTCCAACACACAGAAGCCGCCAAAGCTGTGATCGCCGTGGTGGTTTGTGACGGTGCCGTTGCCGCCGTCGAGGAGTCTATCTCCCATTCCTTCGAACCAGCTTTGCCAGGCGCGGATGTTGTGCATCAACTCCCTCAGATTTCGTGGTTTTCTTCCCTCGTGAAACACCAGCAGATAGGACGTCATGAACTATTTCGCATCTGGCCTAATTACCAATAAATATAGGTGCTTTCGTTATTTTTTAGCCAGCAACACCAGGTTGCGGTAAAAAAGTGCTAATATTGTACCAAATTAGTACTCTTTAAGATGGCGTGTAAAAAAAGCGGGTTGGAATTATGTTCAGGATTAGTAAATTGACAGATTACGGCGTGCTTTTATTGCGAGAAATGGCCGCGACGCCAGCAGTAAAATTCACGCCGGGAGATTTGTCGAAGCAATTGGTCATACCACAACCCACCGTCAGCAAGTTATTAAAAAAAATGGTGAAGGGCGGACTGCTGAGCTCCAGCCGCGGCAAACATGGCGGCTATCAGCTAAAGGTCGACCCTGCGGAGCTGACCATGGCCTCTGTGATCAGCGTACTTGAGGGCCCGCTGGCAATCACGGAATGCAACATGGGGCCTGGCATCTGCAATATGGAAAGCCGTTGCAAGGTCAGAGATCACTGGCAGCATATCAATCGGGCCATTTACCAGGGGCTGGAACAACTCAGTCTGGCGGCCATGGTACAGCCCCATGTGGAGTCAGATACGCAATCGGGCGTGGTAGTGAGGGGAGAGACAGCCTAACCGGTCGTGAGACCAGGAGTACGAGCAATGGCAGTCGAAGCAAAAGGTGCCGACGCATTGGTGAAACCCGGTTACAAACACGGCTTTGTTACCGACATTGACACCGACATCATCCCCGCGGGGCTGAGTGAGGACGTCATTCGCCTGATTTCCAGCAAAAAGCATGAGCCGGCATTTATGCTGGAATGGCGGTTACAGGCATTCCACTATTGGCAGGCACTGATGCTGAAACATCGGGAGCCCACCTGGGCCCATGTCAGTTATCCTCCCATCGACTATGACAAAATCATCTACTATGCCGCCCCGCGCTCGGCTGAGGGCGGTCCCAGGAGTCTCGATGAGGTGGACCCGCAACTGCTGGAGACCTATGAAAAACTGGGGATTCCCCTGCACGAGCAGAAATTGCTCGCCGGTGTCGCCGTCGACGCGGTGTTCGACAGTGTCTCCGTCGCCACCACTTTCAAGGAAAAGCTGGCGGAAGCCGGGGTGATCTTCTGCTCCTTTTCAGAGGCCGTGCAAAAACACCCCGAACTGGTGGAAAAATACCTGGGCTCCGTAGTGCCCTATACCGACAACTTCTTCGCCACCCTCAATTCGGCGGTGTTTTCCGATGGCTCCTTCTGCTATATCCCGGCAGGCGTGCGCTGCCCGCTGGAACTGTCCACCTATTTCCGCATGAATGCCCTCAATACCGGGCAGTTCGAACGCACCCTGATTATCGCCGAGCCGGGCAGTTACGTCAGCTATCTGGAGGGTTGCACTGCACCGATGCGCGATGAAAACCAGCTCCACGCCGCGGTGGTGGAACTGATCGCTCACGAAGACGCGGAGATCAAATATTCCACCGTGCAGAATTGGTACCCCGGCGATGAGCAGGGCAGAGGCGGCATCTACAACTTCGTCACCAAGCGCGGTATCTGCCGCGGCAAGCGGGCACACATCTCCTGGACACAGGTGGAAACCGGTTCAGCCATCACCTGGAAATACCCCAGTGTGATTTTGCAGGGGGACGACTCTGTCGGCGAGTTCTACTCCGTGGCGCTGACCAACAACTGGCAGCAGGCGGATACCGGCACCAAGATGATCCACCTGGGAAAGAACACCCGCAGCACCATTATTTCCAAGGGGATTTCCAGCGGCCACGCCCAGAACAGTTACCGCGGGTTGGTGCGGATTAGCCCCAGGGCCGACAGGGCGCGCAACTACACCCAGTGCGACTCACTGCTGTTGAGCAGCACCTGCGGAGCACACACCTATCCCTACATTGAAAACAAAAACCCCTCGGCGCGCACCGAACACGAAGCCACCACCACCCGCATCGGCGAAGAGCAATTGTTTTATTGCCGCCAGCGGGGGATCGATCCCGAGTCCGCGGTCTCCTTGATCGTCAACGGCTTTTGTCGCGATGTCTTCCACAAATTGCCCATGGAGTTTGCCGTCGAGGCGCAAAAACTGCTGGAAGTCAGCCTCGAGGGTGCCGTGGGGTAATGGGGGAGAACATCATGCTGTGTATTCATAACCTCTACGTCAGCGTCGCTGGCAGTGAAATCCTCAAGGGGCTATCCCTCGAGATCCGGGCCGGTGAGGTGCATGCCCTGATGGGACCCAACGGCTCGGGCAAGAGCACCCTGGCCAGTGTGTTGGCGGGCCGGGAGGGTTATCAGGTGCGCGCCGACAGGTTGGAATTCTGCGGTGAAAACCTGCTGGACATGGCACCGGAGGAGCGGGCACACAAGGGCTTGTTTCTGGCCTTTCAATATCCGGTGGAGATTCCCGGAATCAGCAATATCCAGTTCCTGCGCAGCGCCTATAACAGCCTGCGCAAATATCGCGGCGAGGACCCCCTGGACGCAGTGGACTTTATGGCCATGGTCAATGAGCGCCTCCGGCAGGTGGCTATCGACCCCGCCTTCCTGCAGCGGCCGGTGAATGCGGGCTTTTCCGGCGGTGAAAAAAAACGCAACGAAATCCTGCAGATGCTGGTGTTGGAGCCGCAGCTGGCGATACTCGACGAGACCGACTCCGGGCTCGATATCGACGCCCTGCGCATCGTCTCCGACGGGATCAACAGTCTGCGCAGCGAAACGCAGGCCATTTTGTTGGTGACCCACTATCAACGCCTGCTCAACTACGTCAAACCCGATCGTGTACATATCCTAGCCAACGGCCATATCGCTCTGTCGGGTGGGCCGGAACTGGCCCTAACACTGGAGGAAAAAGGCTACGGCTGGCTGGCGGAAGAGGCGCAACCGCAGGCGGGGAGCTGAGATGAACGCCTTTGTCCTGCGTGACTTCGAATCCCACCTCGGCCGGCTGGGAGCAGTTCCCGCCAACGGCGGCCAGCTCGGCGCATTCCGTCAACGGGCCTACCGGGAACTGTTGGCCCAGGGCCTGCCCACCGTCAAAACAGAAGACTGGAAATACACCCATCTGCGCGACCTGCTGGTCCAACCCTTCGCCGAGCCGGATGGTGGTGAGCCGCTGGCGATCCCCCAGTGCGATGCGGAGCATCTGCTGGTCATGGTCAACGGCCATTTCGATGCCGGGCTGTCGCGCATTCAGGGTTTACCGGCAAAGGTTGCGGTCACCGCCCTGGGCGAACTGCTGGGGGGCGAGGCTGTACCGGGCACGCTCGGCGACATTGCCGTCCACCACCGACATCCCTTCGCGGCCCTCAACAGCGCCATGTTCGACGATGGACTGCTGATTGACCTGGCACCCGGCGTCATTTTGGAACGCCCCCTGGTGGTTTTTTGGCTCACCTGTGGCAGACAACCAACCATGCTTCACCCCCGCCTGTTGGTGCGGCTGGGGGAGGGGGCGCAGCTGACTCTGGTGGAGCAACACCTGGGTGGCCAGCGGCACCACTTGGTCAACAAGGTGGCCGAGTTCAGCGTTGGCGCCGGTGCCGGCCTGGAACACCTGCAACTGCAGCAAACCGGCGAGGTGCGGCTGATCAATGGCTGTCACGTCCGCTGCGGGCGCGACAGCAGCTACCGCGCCCAGAATTTCGATCTCGGCGGACAGCTTGTTCGCAACGACCTGATGATCTCCCTGGCGGCGGCAGGTGCCGACGTTTGTGCCGACGGCTTGTTCCTCACGGCTGGCGGCGAGCAGGTGGACAACCATGTACGGGTGGATCACTTGGCGCCCCATTGCCACAGTCGGGTGTTCTACAAAGGCCTGCTGGGGGAAAGCGGCCACGCCGTGTTCAACGGCAAATTGATCGTCCACCCCGATGCCCAGAAAACCGACGCCCGCCAGGTCAATCACAACCTGTTATTGTCGCCTCAGGTCGACATCAATACCAAACCGGAACTGGAGATTTACGCAGATGATGTGCAGTGCAGCCACGGCTGCACCACTGGTGAACTGGATCCGGATCAACTGTTTTACCTGCGCGCGCGCGGTATTGCCAAAAGCCGGGCACGCAAGCTGTTGGTAGAAGCCTTTGCCGGAGAAATGCTGGATCGCCTTGCGGTGCCGCTCGAGATGATCGAGTCCAGGTTGCAACGGGCACTGACGCATTTGATGAATGGCGACAGGCGGGAGGATCCGTAAATGACCAGGCGCTCCGCATCCCGGCCGGAGACGGGCTTCGCCAATGACCGGGGTGCAAATATTCTCGCGGCGCGGGGCGACTTTCCCGTGTTGGATCAGGTCGTGGGCGGCAAGCCGTTGGTCTACCTGGACAACGCCGCCACCACCCAAAAGCCCCGGCAGGTGATCGAAAGGCTGTGTCAGTACTACGAGCGAGATAACGCCAACGTGCACCGCGGTGTACACGAGCTGAGCGAGCGCGCCACCTGGCAGTACGAGCAGGCTCGAGAGTTGGTGCGGGACTTTATTAACGCCGCTGAACACGAAGAGGTTATCTTTGTGCGCGGCACCACCGAAGCCATTAACCTGGTGGCGCAGAGCTACCTGCGACCGCGGCTGGTGGCGGGGGACGAGATATTGATCACCGAGATGGAGCACCATTCCAATATCGTACCCTGGCAGCTGGTGGCTGCGCAGACGGGAGCAAAACTGCGGGTGGTACCGATTACCGATGAAGGCGAACTGGTGATCGACGCCTTTGCCAACATGATGAGCGAACGCACCCGACTGGTGGCGGTGAGCCATGTATCGAATACCCTGGGCACTGTTAACCCGGTGGCAGAGATCGTTCGTATTTGCCACCACTACGGCGTGCCGGTGCTGGTGGACGGCGCCCAGGCGGTGGGACATATGCCCGTTGATATGCGCGCCATCGGCTGTGATTTCTACGCGTTTTCCGGGCACAAGATGTATGCCCCCACGGGAATTGGTGTGCTCTATGGTCGGCGGGCGATTCTCAATGGGATGCCCCCCTGGCAGGGCGGTGGCGAAATGATCCGCAAGGTCAGCTTCGAGCACACCGACTATGCCGATCTGCCAAGCCGTTTCGAGGCCGGCACACCGGACATCGCCGGCGCCATCGGCCTGGGGGCGGCAATTGACTACATCAACGGACTCGGCCGGGAAAATATCGCCGCCCGGGAGCAGGAACTGCTGGCGTTAGCCACCGAGGCGTTACAGGGGCAGCCTGGTCTTGAGATCATCGGTCGCGCACCGCACAAAGGGGCGATTCTGTCGTTCGTCTTGCAGGGTGTTCACCCCCACGATATCAGCACCATTCTCGACCGGGAGGGCGTCGCCGTGCGCGCCGGGCACCACTGCACCATGCCGTTGATGGAGCGCCTGGGTATTCCCGGCACCACCCGGGCTTCCTTTGCCTTCTATAACCGCGACGAGGATGTCGCAGCCCTGTTGCGCGGCCTGCACGAGGTGCGGGAGTTTTTTAAATGAACCCGGAATTGCGCGAACTCTACCAGGACGTGATTGTGGAGCACGGCCGCCATCCGCGGAACTTTGGTGTGCCGGCGGAGTACAGCCACTGCCTGGAGGGCTACAACCCGCTCTGTGGCGACAAGTTGACGCTGTATCTCCATGTCGAAGATGGGATCATCGCTGATATCGGCTTCGATGGCATCGGCTGTGCCATTTCCATGGCGTCGGCATCACTCATGGGGGAGCGCCTTAAAGGACATCCCGTGGGGGAGGCACTGGTGCTGTTCGAGCGGGTTCACCAGTTACTGTTGACCGGCAAGGTGCCGGAGGACGAGGAGGGGAGTATAGGCAAACTCGCCGTCCTCGGGGGGGTAAGTGAGTTTCCCACCCGAATCAAATGCGCGACACTCGCCTGGCACACGCTGAAGGGTGCGCTTGAAGAAAATGTCCAACCTGTGACCACAGAGGAGTAACTCACTCAATGGTGCAGACTCGCGAGACCGTAGAACTGCTCGATGACTGCGAAGCTTACCTGATTCCCGAGGGCATCCCCCGCAGGCTCAAGGCCGGCACCTGGGTCACTGTCACCCAGGCTCTGGGTGGCGATGTCACGGTGAACGTGGCCGGCAACCTGGTGCAGATCTTCGCCAGCGACGCCCATGTGCTGGGGGAACGCTACCGCTTCCGGCTTCCTGAGGGGGACAGCGTTACGTCACTTGAGCAACAGGTTTGGGGCCGCCTGCGCAGCTGCTACGACCCGGAGATTCCCGTCAATATCGTCGATCTGGGCCTGGTCTACAACTGTCAAATCTGCGAACAGGACGATGGCAAAGCTCGGGTTGCCGTCGATATGACACTGACCGCACCGGCCTGCGGTATGGGGCCGATTCTGGCCGAGGGCGTCAGGCAGCGCCTGCTCAGTCTCGACGCCGTGATTGAGGCCGAGGTCAAGATTGTCTTTGATCCACCCTGGGGACGGGAGATGATGAGTGAAGCGGCAAAACTGGAGCTGGGGATGCTGTGATATGCCACTATTAAATTCACCACCCAGACGTTTTTCGACCAGTTAACACTTCCTGGCAAAATTTCAACCAAGTAAAACTTGAGAGTACAGCAGTACCTTGGGTGTCTCGACATATACGAGCCTGAACTTCCATAAAAATCTATATCTTATTGTTTATAGAAAGATTTTATGTATGGCCGTAAGAGTTATTTGCTGGTCAACTCAACTCTCCATGCGTATGCTGAGTCAACCATGATGGTGTCGGTTACGCAAAATCAGAATCCCCTATACACCGGAATAGATTGGGGTCGTATAGGGGAATACCTTGTTCACCAGGATACCCCCAGCTGATGAGGGTGTTCCAGGCTTGCTAGGGCCTGTTCACACTAATTTGGTTGCCTCTGTTGTGACTAAAAAAGCGCCAATCTAGGCGCG
>NZ_JBFHQR010000085.1:0-10112 GCF_041592135.1 Porticoccus sp.
CTTCTTTTTCGGCTCGCTTTACCGCCTCACGACGGAATTCCTCGGTATAAGCCTGTGTTTTTTTACGTGCCATGGTAAGCACCTCCATATAGGTCAATCTAACTATACAGAGTGTCTACAAGTCGTGGGTACCTCGGGCTGTTAACGCCTGACTCAATACTCGCATCGCTTCCAAATACCGGTTGGACTCCCGAAGCAGGATCAGCTGGTGACGAATCCTGGAAGCCGCTGCACCGCACACCACCGCAATCACCAGGAGAAAAACCAGTATGGTAAGTTCATCCTGACAAATGTCCTGAAACGTATATCTGGGTTCTGTGAGAAAAAAGTCAAAACTTAGGAAAGACAACACCGAGGCCAATATTGCTGGTCTCGAACCCAGTTTCAGCCCCGTAAACATGACAAACAACACATAAATCAGGGCCAGATTGGCGTTTGAGACCAACCATTCCATAGGAATGGCGATGGTAGTAGCCATGATGACCGCCGTCATGGCAAAGCCATAATCTTTAACGCGTCGCCCCAGAGTGCTGGGTTTGGTGTTTCCAGGTGATTTTTTTTGCACTGTCAGTTCTAGTTGTGAGTGAAAAAGAACGGTCTTGGCCGATTAGGGCTTGTTAACACTGTGTGACCAGATGAGATAGAGAACCCGGCACCGAAACGAAACGACGAACCCAAACCTGTGGTCCGATCAGGCGGTACACCTTGCCTTGCCGGATTCAATAACCCTCCCCCTGGAATCGCTTCCAAACCGTGGGTTCGAGACCGGCCTCCGGTACCACCTCACTATCCTCAGGCCTGCCCGGCAACCCGACAGGCAAACTTCATCCCGGAAAAACCCGCTCAGCTGACGTGCTGATCCAGGTATTTATTGACCTCCGACTCGATCATTCCCTTGAGGGCGGCCATCAACAGCCCCAGTTTGACATCCACCTGCAACGTCGTTTCATCAAAGCTGACCCTGGCGTCAACACCGCTGTACTGGTAGTGGACCATATCCCCTTCCCACTGGTAATTGCCGCCAAATTTGCCCTTCAGCTTTTCACCCAGCTCTTGGGTCATACTGCGCACCTGTTCCCGGTCCATGCTGTGGTGGCGTTTGATACGAATCTGGCTCATTTACTCCTCCCCTTCATCTTTCTTATAGGTGCCGCCTCAGCGGGCTCCCGCAAGGGCGCCGATGCTAGTCCTGTTTTTCCCGCTGGTAAAGGTTGAGACAGGCTTCCATGAACTGTAACTGCAAATTTCCCATGTAGGGCGCCAGCAGTGTCATGATCTGCAGAATGGCACTCTGGATAAAATCGTGCTGGCCGAGCTTGCGATTGCGCAGGTTTTGAAACTGGAACCAGTGCGTGAACAGCAACATGATATTGTCCGTCAGGTGCTCGACCCGCGCCGCCACCATATGCGGGTCGACAATGACCTCCTCATCCAGCAAGCCAGTCAACAGCTGCTTCACCCAGCGGGACTGCTGCTCCATCAGTCGCCGGAAACGGGACTCGATGCCGTGATACTTCTGCAACAGATCGGTGATGTTGCGGAAAAAAAACCGGTAGTTGTAAATGTGTTCAAAGATCACATAGAGGTGGAGCCAGTATTCCTCCAGACTCGATCGGGCTTCCAGCCCCTCCTGCAACAGCAGCTCCATGCCCCGCTCAAACTGCTCGTAGAGCTCGGCAACGATCTCGTCCTTGCCCTTGAAGTGGTAGTAGAGGTTGCCCGGACTGATATCCAGCTCGTTGGCGATATCCACCGCTGACAGGTTCGCCTCACCCTCCGTGTTAAAGAGCGCCAGACTCACCACCAGAATATGTTCACGCCGTTTCATGAAGCCATTCCGTCAGTCGCAAAAAAAGTTGCATCTTTTTGAAAAAACCTCGGTTTTTAGTATGCGTTTTCTAAAAATTCTCTCTACTCTGGCTGAAAGTTAAGAGCAAAACGCTCACTTTCAACTGCTACCGGAGATACTACTATGGCAGAGATTAAGAATGCTATTGACAAGACCGAAGAGCTGGCGCGCAAGATCTGGCTGGCCGGGCTTGGCGCTTATGGACACGGACTGAACAATATCCAGGAAGGCTACGAAAAAATGAGCGACTCAACTCGTCGCTATTTTGACGACCTGGTAGAGCGCGGCACAAAAATCGAAGCCGATGCGAAAACCAAGCTGGACCAAACCGGTGACAAGCTGAAAGAGGCTGGTGAAAAGCTGAAAACCCAAAGTGACAAGCTGAAAGCCCAGGGTGAGAAGCTGAAAATTCAGGGCAAGAACCTGAAAAAAGATGCGGTAAAAGCGAATATCAGTGCCAAGGTGGATGAAATTCGCGGCAAGGTCTCCTCCAAACTGACCATGCCGACACTGCCCACCATGCCGAGCATGCCCTCTTTCGGCAAGGAAGAGAAGCTGTCAGAACTGAGTAGCAAACTGGATGAATTGATCGGTGCGGTTTCTGCACTGGTTTCCAAGGAGGCCGCCGAGGAAAAACCGGCTCCCGCCCCCAAGAAACCCGCCCGGAAGCCCGCGGCCACTAAAACTGCCGCAAAACCGGAAACAGCGACAGAATAGGTTTACCCCCCCCTTGCTCGCAAGAGCAACTAGTGCCACAGGCCACCTCCCATAGGCCTGATTTTATAGGCTGCCCTCACAGGCAGCCTTTTTTTTCGCCCCTTGCGGCCGATCCGTCTCCGCCACCCCCCAACTGCCAAATGCCCACTATAATTTATCTGTAGTACCACTGCGTTACCCCTGCGAACTGCTGGAACATTGAATGGGTGTGTAACAGAGTATGAACGTGGAACTGGCACAGATTATCTGCCGCAAAGGGCCGCACTTCGTTTACGTCCTCGGCTTGGCACTGTGCCTGTGCCAACCCCATTGGCCGAAAGCCCTATCCGATGAGTTTTTGGCGCCGAGCACCCTCTATCGGGGCGACAGCCGCCAACACCCCGGCTTCAGCACGCTAAACAACCGACAACTGAGCCAGCGCGCCGAAGACATCCGCTCGCAGTCAATGAATGCCCAGCATCGCGCCCTGAATTATCAATGGTTGCAAAGCTATCAGCGGAACGAGTTTGTCGAAGGCGATAAGGCCCTGCAAATGTTCTTGAAAAGAGGCTTGAAAGACTACTGGGATCGACAGCGCAGGGAACACTTTCACGACAACAGGCACATACCTGACCTGGACGGACGAGGCCGGATCACCCGGGAACTCGACTACGATCTCCGCCTCAGTTCAGACGAACTGGAAATCGGCCTGTCCTACGAATTCTGATGGTTACAGAATTTTGCTAAACTCCCCGCCCACAACCACGGCGGGACTCCATTTTGACTTCTAAACCACAAACCCCACTGCCCCCGGCAACCCTGATCAGGCGGCTGATGGCGATGATCTACGACGGCTTTTTGTTGCTGGGCATCACCTTTGCCTACGGCGTGGTGGTCTTCCTGTTGCGCAAACTGTCCGGGGACGACACCCTGCAGCCCCCCCACGGTGGAGTGCAATTTCTCATACTCGCGGGGCTCTGTTTCTGCTGGGCATTTTTTTACGCCTGGTGCTGGCAGCGCTCCGGACAAACCCTCGGCATGAAATCCTGGCGGTTGCAGCTACAGGGGAGAGATGGCGGCACCGCGAGCTGGCAAAACTGCTGGTTGCGCTGCCTGCTGGCACCGCTGTCACTGGCCGCACTCGGCGCCGGTTACCTGTGGTGTCTGGTGGATCGGCAGGGGGATTGCTGGCACGACAGATGGAGTCACACTCGCACCGTACTGTTGCCCAAACCATCCAAATGAGCGTGCCACTAGGCCGCTCGACGCAACATCCACAAACCGATCAGGGCACTGATCAATGCCGGTGTGCCCACTGCCAACAGCGGTGGAATGCCGTAAACCACACTGGCCGGACCCAATAGGTCCTGCAGTGTGCGGAAGATCAGGCCCACCAGCACCCCGGCAAAGATGCGATAGCCCATGGTGACCTGCCGCAATGGCCCGAACACGAATGAGATCGCAATCAACACCAGGCTGACAATCGTGAAGGGTTGCAACGCCTTGGCCCAAAACGCCAACTCATATTTTGACGAATCCTGATCCTGCTCCTGAAGGTATTCGCTGTAGTTGTAGAGACTGCCGATAGGCAGGGACTTGGGCGGGAACACGATCAGATTGAGCAGTTCGGGCGACAGCTTGGTTTCCCACTCGCGGGTCACGAATTGCGATACCTCGGTGCTCTCGTCATGAAAGTTGGTGATCACACCCCGCTCTTCCAGCCAGCTCCCACCCTGATAGGTGGCGCGCTCGGCAAAACTGGCCTGGAGCAGCCGGTGGTTCTCATCGAACCGGTAACGGGTCACCCCGAACAGGACGCCGCCCGGATAAACCGCATTAAAATGCATGAATTCTTGGCCTTCCTTGTTCCAGAACCCGCTCTCGCTGTCCTGGGCACTGGTTCCTCCGGTCAACAACATGCGCCGGCTTTCCGCGTACTGGTCGGTATAGGGAACCAGGTATTCGCCGAGCATTGCGCCGAGCAGAATCAACCAGAGGATCGGGCGTATCACAAACCAGACGATGCGCAGCACGGAAACGCCTGCTGAACGCATTACCACCAGTTCGGAGTTATTTGCCAAAACACCCAGGCCGATCAGGCAACCGATCAGGGAAGCCATGGGAATATTCCCGTAAATCCGCCCCGGCAGGGTAATGGCGACATAGATCATCACCTGCAGAAAGCTGTAATCCTTCTCAATGTCACCGGTGCCATCTATCACCGCGCCAATGGCATCCAGTGACACGATCACCAACAACACCATGGCGATGGAACCCAGCACCGAGGCGGTAACATAGCGGGAAAGCCGCTGCATTGGCTGATAGTTACCCAACAAGTCCTTCACCTCCCACCCTGGCAGATTTCCTGGCCTCAACGCGTTGCCTGAACCAGCCCAGTAGCCAGGACCAGTAGAACAGGGTAAAGGCGATACTGATAAACACCAGGTGCACTCCCCACAGCCCCATCAGGGCAGAGATTTTGCCGTCCTCGGCCATTCCCCGCGCCCCGTTCAACATCACCAGATAGACGATATACAGCAACACGGCGGGCAACATCCGGGCAAAGCGTCCCTGGCGAGGGTCGGTCCTGCTGAGGGGAATGGCCATCAGGCTGACCACCAGCACCAATACCGGCACCGACAACCGCCACTGCAGTGCGGCGGCCTTCGGCGTCTGATCCGAGCCAAGCAGCTCTCCCGTGGGCAGGGTGTCGACTTTTTCGCGGCGACGCTGCGGGCTGGGCTTGCTGAGCCGTTGCCCGTACTCTTCGAAGCGGGTGATCTGGTAATCCGCCGCGCCCGGCACGCCCTGTATCCGGTAACCCCGCTCCAGCACCAGATAGCTCGGTTCACCCTCCGCACGGCGCTGGTGACCTGTCTCCGCCACCACCAATACCAGGTTGTGGCCGTCCTCCGCGTCGGGGTTGTTCTCGGCCAGGAAAACATCCTTCATTTCGCCGTCCTTACTCACCTCTTCGGTGTAGGTAACCACCTTGCCACCCTGCAACGGGTGGAAATGCCGGGCCATGAGGCTTTCCAGATCCCCTCGCTCCCGCTGGGCAGAGAAGATGGTTTCCGCCTTGCGCAGACCGGCAGGGGTGACGTACAGACTCAACCAGGCCACCAGCAGGGCAACCAGCAGGCCGGGGATAAGCGTGTAAAGGGCCAGCCGGTGTTTGGACATGCCGCAGGCCTCCATGATGGTCATTTCGCTCTGCACATAGAGGCGACCATAGGAAAGCAAAATGCCCAGAAAGAAGGCCAGCGGCAGAATCAGTTCCAGGAAGCCGGGAATGCGGTAACCGATCACCGCGAATAATATCCCCGCATCCAGCTCACCGGCGGCGGCCTCGGCCAGATACTTCACAAACCGGCCACTGACAATTACCAGCAGCAATGCCAGTGACACACCAAAAGTGGTGGCCATCAGGTCCCGGGCCAAGTAGCGAAATATCAGCAAGAAGTTATCCCTGTTATGCTTATAGCGTCTTGAAAAGAGTTGTTGCGGCAATTATCCAGAATTAGACTCCCGATGTCTCGCACTCTCTACCACTCTCTCAGCCAATGGAGAAGTCATGGAAGTTAATGCCCTTGTCGGCCCGCTAGTCACCCGAAAAACCGAATGCCTCGCCGTTGCCTATGGCCAGCGGGGACTCGATGATCCCGAGCTGAAAGCGGCAGATACAGCCACCGGCGGCCTGATCAGTCGACTGGTCAAAAAAGGTGATATAAAACAGGCCGATGGCAATTTTCTGCTGCTCAGTGAACCGCCGGGCCTGGCCGCGGAACGACTGCTGATTTTTACCACAGGCAAAGACCGCCTCAACGAACAATCGTTCCTCGAGCTGGCCGCAGGTCTGTCGGCACAACTCTGCAAACTGCCCATCAAGTCCGCCTGCCTTTCCCTGGAGGGTCTGGACGTCGAGGGTCGCGACAGCGCCTGGCTGGCCAGACAGCTGGCCCGACGGCTGGGTGAGGCCAGCTATCTGTTCAACCCCTTCAAGTCGGCGGAGAAAAAACCCAGCACCCTGAAAAAAGTGTCCCTGGTACTGTCCTCCCGCAAGGGGCTCGAAGCCGTCAAAAAATCCCTGGTGTGCGGCACCGCCATCGCCAACGGCATCAACCGCGCCCGGGAACTGGGCGACCTGCCCGGCAATATCTGCACCCCCAGCTACCTGGCCAACCAGGCCAAACTGCTGGCGGGTAAGCATACCGAACTGAGCTGCAAGGTACTCACCGAGAAACAGATGCAGGATCTCGGCATGGGCTCGCTGCTGTCGGCCACCGCCGGCACAGAGCAACCGGCCAAATTGATCGTGCTGGAGTACAAGGGCGGCAAGCGCGGCGACAAGCCGGTGGTGCTGGTGGGCAAGGGCGTGACCTTCGATTCCGGCGGCATCAGCCTGAAGCCCGGTGCCGGCATGGATGAAATGAAATACGACATGTGCGGTGCCGCCAGCGTGCTCGGCACCTTGGCCGCCGCCGCCGAGTGCCAGCTGCCCCTCAACCTGGTCGGCATTGTGCCCACCGTGGAAAACATGCCCAGCGGCAAGGCCACCAAACCCGGCGATATCGTCACCAGCATGTCCGGCCAGACCATCGAAATTCTCAACACCGATGCCGAGGGACGATTGATCCTGTGCGACGCCCTCACCTACGCGGGTCGCTTCAAGCCAGCACTGGTGATCGATATCGCCACCCTCACCGGGGCCTGTGTGATGGCCCTCGGCAGCCACGCCAGCGGTCTGCTGAGCAACGACGACGAGCTGGCCGGCCAGCTCGAGGCGGCCGGTGGCAGCAGCGGCGACCGGGTGTGGCGACTGCCGCTGTGGCAGGAGTACGACAAACAACTGAAGAGCAACTTTGCCGACATGGCCAATATCGGCGGCCGCGAGGGCGGCACCATTACCGCCGCCTGCTTTCTCGGTCGCTTCACCAAAAACTATCGCTGGGCACACCTGGATATCGCCGGCACCGCCTGGAACAGCGGCGCCAACAAAGGCGCCACCGGTCGCCCCGTACCCCTGCTGATGCAATTCCTGCTGGAGCAGGCAGGCCAGTGACCCACATCAATTTTTACAAACTGTCCGGCAACTTCGAGGCGGCGCTGGCACTGGCCTGCCGCCTGACGGAAAAGGCCCATCAACAGGGCCTGCCGGTACTGCTGCACACCGCCGATGAGGCCACCTCACAACAGCTGGACCAGTTGCTCTGGTCCTTCAAGGCCAGCGCCTTTCTACCCCACGCCGTTGAAACAGTGCCGACATCGGCCATCGCCATCAGCCACGGCGACGACCCCGGCGAGCACCACGGTATCCTCATCAACCTTTCCCGCCATGCGCCGGGTTGGTTTTCGCGCTTTGAGAAGGCCGTTGAAATCGTCTACGATGACCAACAGGTCATTGACGAGAAACGTGAGCGCTGGAGCTTTTTGAAAAGCCGGGGCTACCCCATGCAGTACCACGATCTGAGTAAACCGGAGTGATGTCGCCGACCCCGACCCCACCCGGCCAAGCGGCCTCTGGCCAGAGGTAACCAGCTTGTCACAGGAAGCCCGCGGCACCGGACAGACCCGCAAGAATCTCATCGAGGAACTCGACGAGTTGCGTTTTGCCCTCCACGAGGGGCCGGAGTTCCAGCACGACATCCCCCTCCTGAACGAGCCCGTTGAGCTGCCGGAAGACGACCTCGAGCTCGATATCCCGATCCTCACCGACGCCTGTGAAGAACCGCCGGCGACAGCCGTCGAGTCACCCATGCCCCAGGCGATCGACAGCGATGCTTTTGACCAGCCGGCCGCCCCCGACGGACCGGTCGCGGCCAAGGACAGGGACTTTCCGGTCAGTGATGCCGAGCTGGAACAGCTGCTGGAACAACTGGTCGCCGAACAGCTGCCGAAACTGGAAAAGAAACTGCGCGCTCGCCTGCGCCGCATGATCGAACAGGGGCAGCTGGATCTTCTCGACAACCCTCCTCTCGACAACCATCTCCTCAATAACCACGTCGACGAAGGCTGACCTGATCATTATAATTCCCGCCTTCATCTGTTCCGCCCAGCCCTGCGGAACACTCTGTTTTGCCCCGGCCCCCTGCGAGTAGACATGGAAAAGACCTTTAGCCCCCAAGACATCGAAATGAAGTGGTACCAGACTTGGGAAAGCAATGGCTATTTCAAGCCCAGCGGCGACACTGCCGCCGATCCCTATTGCATCATGATCCCGCCGCCCAATGTCACCGGCAGCCTGCACATGGGACACGGCTTCCAGGAAGCCATCATGGATGGATTGATCCGCTACCACCGCATGCTCGGCAACAACACCCTGTGGCAGGTGGGCACCGACCACGCCGGCATCGCCACCCAGATGGTGGTGGAGCGCTTGCTGGACGCCGATGGCGTGTCCCGCCACGACCTGGGCCGGGACAGGTTCATCGACAAAGTCTGGGAGTGGAAAGAGCAATCCGGCGGCACCATCACCCGCCAGCTGCGCCGCCTCGGCGCCTCCCCGGACTGGTCCCGGGAGCGCTTCACCATGGACGACGGCTTCTACCAAGCCGTCCAGGAAGTGTTTATCCGCCTCTACCAGGACGGCCTGATCTACCGGGGCAAGCGGCTGGTGAACTGGGACCCGAAACTGCACACCGCCATCTCCGACCTGGAAGTGATTTCCGAGGAGGAAAACGGCTCCCTGTGGCATTTCAAGTACCCGCTCAGCGATGGCCGCGGCTTCCTGGTGGTGGCCACCACCCGCCCGGAAACCATGCTCGGCGACACCGCCGTGGCGGTAAATCCGGATGACGAGCGCTATGCACACCTGGTGGGCAAGACCGTCACCCTGCCGCTGACCGGCCGCGAGATTCCCATCATCGCCGACGACTACGTCGACCTGGAGTTCGGCACCGGCTGTGTCAAGATCACCCCGGCCCACGACTTCAACGACTACGACATGGGCCAGCGCCACGCCCTGCCGATGATCAATATCTTCGATCACAACGCCCACCTCAACCAGCAGGTGCCCGAAGCCTACCGGGGTATGGAGCGCTTCGCGGCGCGCAAACAGATCGTCGCCGACCTGGACGCCCTGGGGCTTTTGGAAAAAATTGACGACCACAAACTGAAGGTGCCCCGCGGCGACCGCTCCGGGGTGGTGATCGAGCCCTACCTGACCGACCAGTGGTATGTGAAAACCGCGCCGCTGGCGGAAAAGGCCATCGCCGCCGTGGAAGACGGCAGCATCCAGTTCGTGCCCAGGCAGTACGAGAACATGTATTTCTCCTGGATGCGCGACATCCAGGACTGGTGTATCTCCCGGCAGCTGTGGTGGGGCCACCGCATCCCCGCCTGGTACGACGAAGAGGGCAATGTCTACGTGGGCCGCAGCGAGGAGGAAGTGCGCGCGCATCACTACCTGGGCGATATCGCCCTGACCCAGGACGAGGACGTGCTGGACACCTGGTTCTCCTCCGGGCTGTGGACCTTCGGCACCCTGGGCTGGCCCAATGCCGGCGGTGATCCGAAAATTGTCGAACTCCTCAAGACCTTCCACCCCAGCAGCGTGCTGGTCACCGGC
>NZ_JBFHQR010000086.1:0-10072 GCF_041592135.1 Porticoccus sp.
ACCGGCAATATCAAGTTTGACCTGGACCTCGACGGCGCGCTGAGAGCGCGGGCGGAAGAGTTGCGCCGTCAGTGGCGCGGTGCCGCCGGGCGGCCGGTATGGCTGGCGGCCAGCACCCATCGCGGTGAGGATGACATCCTGTTGGATGCCTTTGCCCAATTACTGAAACAGTATCCCGACTTGCTGCTGGTGCTGGTGCCTCGACACCCGGAGCGGTTTGACGAGGTGGCGCAACTCTGTGGCGCACGGCAACTGACGCTGGCGCGGCGCAGCCGCGCGGTTGCGCCGGCGCTGTCGGATCAGGTGCTGCTCGGCGATACCATGGGTGAATTGCTGCTGTTTTTCGGCGCCTGTGATATCGCCTTTGTGGGCGGCAGTCTGGTGCCGGTGGGCGGCCACAACCTGATTGAACCCGCGGCCTGGCAGCTGCCGGTGTTGAGCGGGCCGCAGCTGTTTAATTTTGCCGAGGCATCCAGGCTGCTGCTGGAGGCCGGCGGGATGGTGATCTGTGAGGACGCCGGGGCCATCGCCGCAACAGTGGCCAAGTTGCTGGCTTCACCGGATGCCGCCGCCCGCATGGGGGCGGCGGCCAGATCCGTGGCGGAAAATAATCGCGGGGCGCTGGAGAAATTATTGGCGGTTATTGAACGCCAGCTTTCACCACGCTGATGGCGGGGTCCAGCCAGGCGTTGAGCTGGTAAATATCCTCCGGGCTCAACTGGCCGGCCACTTCCTTCAGCCGCAGCAGGCTGTCGATATAGTCGTAGCGGGCATTGGCGTAGTCCCGCCGCGCCTGGAAGAGATTGCGTTGGGCCAGCAGCACATCGACGATATTGCGGGTGCCGGCCTCATAGCCCGCCTGGGTGGCTTCCAGGGCGCTGTCCGCAGAGGTGATCGCCTGGTCGCGGGCTTTGACCCGTGCGGAATTGGTCACCACCAGCAGGTGCTGCGAGCGGGCCTGCTGCACGGTGTTGCGCTGGGCGCCGACAAAAATCTCCTCGGCCTGCACATACTGCTGGTAGGCCTGGCGGCGCTCGGCGCTGACCAGTCCGCCGGTGAAGATCGGCACATTGAGTTGCAGGGCGACGGCCTGGCCCTCCTGATCCGCTGCAGAGGGACTGACAAAGAAGTTGCTGGACTGCGCGTCTATCCCCCTGAATTCGCTGTTGGACTGATTGTCGTAGTAGGACAGTGAGCCCGTCAGGGTCGGCGCGTGTTCATACTTCTTCGATTTGGCGTTTTCATCCGCCGCCTCGCGCTGGTAGCGGACTACCTGCAAACTGAAATTGTTTTGCAGGGCAAACTGCACCCAGTCTTCCCGGTTCAGGGGTTCAGGGGGTGCCACGGGGAAGTTGGGCATTAAGCCCGCCAACTGTTGGTGGGGTTCGCCGGTGAGCACCGTCAGGCCCTCAAAGGCGATATCCAGGGCGCCGCGGGCCTCCAGGGTGTTGACCCGGGCATTATCAAAGGCGGCCTGGGCCTCGTGCACGTCCGTGATCGGCAGCAGCCCCACTTCAAAACGTTCTTTTGTCTGCTCCAGTTGGCGCTGGATGGCTTTTTCCTGGGCCTGTGCGGTTTCCAGGTTCTCCCTGGCGCGCAATACTTCAAAATAGGCATCGGCGGAGCGCAGGATCAGCGATTGCTGGTCGGCGGCAAACTGTAGCCGCGCCTGTTCGCTGAGGGCCTTGCCCTGCTGGAAGCTGAACCAGGCCGGCAGGTCGAAGATGGGCTGTGTCAGGGCCACGGTGTAGCCCTTGGTGTCGGTATCCGTCTGCCCTTTGCGGCCGGGTCTGAAGCTGTCGCTCAGGGTGGTGGTGCTGGAACCCTTGTATTCGTCTTCCTGATACTCGCCCACCGCGCTGATCTGAGGCAACAAGCCGGCCCGACCGATGTTTTCCGATTCCTGACCGGCCAGATAGGCGGCCCGGGCAGCGCGTAATTGCGGATCGTTCTGTACCGCCTTCTCATAGATGTCGGAGAGAGTGCTCCCCAATACCGCCGGGGCCGTGAGGGCGACAAGCAGGGGGAGTATGAGTGTGGGAAAACGCATTGCGAGTCCTTCGTCAAATGGCTGGAAAGCTGCTGAGTCTAGCAGATTTTGTCGGGCTGGACAGAGGCAGAGCCGCTGTGTAGGGTGGTTTAAAACACAGCCTCTCAACGGTTGAAGACGGTGGAGAGCGCTAGAGCTAATTTGCCCTGTGGAATAAGAGATGTCACAACAAAACCAGTTCACTGATGCCGATGTCGAAGTGCTGGAACGTCAAACGGTGTTTCAGGGTTTTTTCAAAATGGCCCGCCTGCGGTTGCGCCACAGGCTGTTTGCCGGAGGCTGGTCGAAGCCCATTGTTCGGGAACTGTTTGAGCGCGATGCCTGCGTGGGAGTGCTGCTCTACGACCCGCAGCGGTCCCTGGTCGGTTTGACCGAACAGTTTCGCATCGGGGTGCTCGGCGCACGGCAAAGTCCCTGGCTGTTTGAGGTGGTGGCGGGCATGGCGGAGCCCGACGAGGATCTGGAGGATGTGGCCCGGCGTGAAATATGGGAAGAGGCGGGCATCAGGGCCGGTGAATTGATTCCCATCTGCGATTACTGGACCAGTCCCGGTGGCAGCAGCGAGCGAATGTATCTGTTCTGTGCGCTGGTCGACCTGTCAAATGCCGGAGGACTGTATGGACTGGATCACGAGTCGGAAGATATCAGGCTGCATGTGCTGCCCGAAGACCAGGTGTTTGAGTGGTTTGACAAGGGGCGCTACAACAACGCGGCCACCACCATCAGCCTGATGTGGCTGAGAACCAATCGACAACGTTTTCTGTGATGCACTATGCTGTTTTTTATTGTGCTCAAGGCAACTGGACAAAATGTGAATCAGTACGGTGACTGAGAAAATCAAAATGCGCTACAAAGTCGACCTGAGGGGATACATGGCGGAATGTGATGCCAATTATCTCCGCCTCATGAAGCTGTTTCCCGACATGATGGAGGAGGCGGCAGAGCGGAGATTGGGTCTCAGTCACGACAGTGATCACGAACTGCGCTTGCTGGTCCGGGAACACACCCGCTACACCACCCTCATCGAGCTGAGTCAGGTCGCCAGCACCGGGAGAGACAACCCCTGGTTCCGGCTGCCGGTACTGATGTTGAGGTTGTATCACGACGCGCGGGTGGCAGAAGTGTTGTCATGTGATGGTTTCAGGCATATCCAGCCGCGCTATGGCTACCCCAATCAACAGATGCACCAACAGGACGAAAAGGCCCAGTGGAACCGCTTCCTCGGTGAGTGGCTGTCCCACTGCCTGGCGCGGGGTTACTACCCCGAACCCCTGTTTGGCGAAGCTCCCTAACGGTCAACAGGTACTGGTGCTTTGAAAGGTGCTGGCCCCGGGTTATCTCAGTGAAGGGAGAAGGGAATTGTCTTTGCAAAAGCTAGATGACGGGGTCGTCAGGGTAATCCAGTTGTCAGATTGTCACCTGGGCGCCGATGACCGTTTCACCCTGGCGGGGATCAATACCTCCCAGAGCTTCCGTCGGGTGTTGGCGCGCCTTGAAAACCAGCTGCCGGCGTGCGATCTGGTGGCGGTGACCGGGGATGTTGCCGCCGACGGCGAGCGCGCGGCCTATGAATTGTTTGAGAGGGCGATGCCCGAGGGTACGCCGTTCGCCTGGCTGCCGGGAAACCACGATAATTTCAGTTTGATGCAGGGTGTCATGCGGCAGCCGTTCCGGCGGCTGGTGGCGCTTAACGGCTGGGTGCTGATTTTCCTTGTCAGCGCCGTGCCGGGCAGGGTGGGCGGGCAGCTGGCGGACGGGGAGCTGGCCGAGCTGGCGCAGTTGCTGGAAAACTGCCGCGACCGCCACGTGGCACTGTTTGTCCATCACCCCCCGGCGGAAATCAACTGTCACTGGCTCGACCAGCAGCGCATCGCCAATCATCGGGCGCTGGCGGAACTGCTGGCCGGTTTTGACCAGGTGCGGGCGCTGTTCAGCGGCCATGTGCACCAGGGCAATGCAACCCGCTGGGCGGGCATTCCCGTCTACAGCGCTCCCTCCACCTGCTTTCAGTTCGCGCCGGGCAGTGATGAATTCGACCTCTGTGAACAACCCCCCGGTTACCGCTGGATTCATCTGCGCGCCGATGGCGCCATCGACACGGGTGTCGAATTTGTCGGCGGGGATGCCCAGCAGGTTGACCGCCACTGCATCGGCTATTGATTTTACCCCCGGGCGGGTCGAAACCTGTCCGGGGGCGGTTCTTTCCCGCCGCTTTATGCCGCTATAATCCGGGACATCTGGTGAGGGGGGCTGCGGTAGGGCATGGCGTTAATTTATCTACACGGTTTTAACAGTTCCCCCGCCTCCCTGAAAGCCTGCCAGACGGCCGAGTGGCTGTCCCGGCGGCATCCCCGGTTCCCCTTTTTCTGTCCCCGGCTCAGCAACGAGCCCGATCTCGCCATCCGGCAATTGCAGACGCTGATCGAGCAGCTCGATCAACCGGTGGGGCTGGTGGGCAGCTCCATGGGGGGCTATTACGCCACCTGGTTGGCCGAGCAGTATGGGGTCAGCGCGGTCCTGGTCAATCCGGCGGTGAAACCCTATGAGCTGATGCTGGATTACCTGGGGGAAAACACCAATTACCACACCGGCGAGCGCTATGTGCTGGAGCGGCGCCATGTGGAGGCGGTGCGCCAGCTGGAGGTGGCGACGCCGCTGCACCGCGAACGCTACTGGGTGCTGTTGCAAACAGGTGATGAAGTGCTGGATTATCGACAGGCGGAAGTCCGCTACACCGGTTGCCGCATGACCGTCGAACCGGGGGGCGACCACGGCTTCCAGCACTACGAGCGGCACCTGCCCGCCATTTTTGAATTCTTGCAGTTGTCATCGGGGATACATGAATAAATACACCGCAGAAGATATTGAAGTTCTCACGGGGCTCGACCCGGTTCGCAAGCGGCCGGGCATGTACACGGACACCACCCGCCCCAACCACCTGGCCCAGGAGGTGATCGACAACAGCGTCGACGAAGCCCTGGCCGGCCACGCCAGCAAAATCGATGTGGTGCTGTACCGGGACGGTTCGCTGTCGGTGGCGGACAACGGTCGCGGCATGCCGGTGGATATCCACCCCGAGCAGGGGCTGCCGGGGGTGGAGGTGATCCTCTCCACCCTGCACGCCGGCGGCAAGTTTTCCAACAGGAACTACCAGTTCTCCGGCGGTCTGCACGGAGTGGGGGTGTCGGTGGTCAACGCCCTGTCCAGCAAGCTGGAGGTCACCATTCGCCGCGACGGCAATGTCTATCGCATGGGCTTTGCCGGGGGCAATAAAGTTTCCGATCTGGCGGTGGTGGACAGTTGCGGGCAGCGCAACAGCGGTACCGAGGTGCGCTTTCTGCCCGACCCCCGCTACTTCGATACCGTCAAATACTCCCTGTCCCGGCTGAAACACGTGCTGCGCGCCAAGGCGGTACTCTGTGCCGGGCTGGAGGTGAACTTCAAGGATGAGGCCAGCGGTGAAACGGAAAGCTGGTGCTATGAGGATGGCCTGGCGGACTACCTGCGCGGCGCCACCGCCGGTTGGGAGGTGCTGCCGGACAGCCCCTTCATGGGCAGTTTTTCCGCCGAGAGCGAGGCGGTGGACTGGGCCCTGCAATGGTTGCCGGAAGGCGGCGACCTGACCCAGGAGAGCTATGTCAACCTGATTCCCACCTCCCAGGGCGGCACCCACGTCAACGGCCTGCGCACCGGTCTGCTGGAGGCGATGCGGGAGTTTTGCGAGTTCCGCAACCTGCTGCCGCGGGGTGTCAAACTGACCCCGGACGATATTTGGGACAAGTGTTGTTTTGTACTCTCCTCCAAACTCACCGATCCGCAGTTCTCCGGTCAGACCAAGGAGCGACTGTCTTCCCGCGAAGCGGCGGCGTTTGTCTCCGGGGTGGTCAAGGATGCGTTCAGCCTGTGGCTGAACCAGCACACCGAGGATGCCGAGCGGCTGGCGGAACTCTGTATCAACAACGCCCAGCGGCGGCTGCGCGCCAGCAAGAAAGTGACGCGCAAAAAAGTCACCGCGGGTCCGGCCCTGCCCGGCAAGCTGGCGGATTGCTCCAGCGACAGCCCGGAACTGAGTGAGCTGTTCCTGGTGGAGGGCGACTCGGCGGGGGGCTCCGCCAAGCAGGCCCGCAACCGCGAACACCAGGCGATCATGCCGCTGCGCGGCAAGATCCTCAACACCTGGGAAGTGGACAGCCAGGAAATCCTCTCTTCACAGGAGGTGCACGATATTTCCGTGGCGCTGGGTATCGATCCGGCCTCGGACGACCTGGACGGGCTGCGCTACCACAAGATCTGTATCCTGGCGGATGCGGATTCCGACGGCCTGCACATCGCCACCCTGCTGTGCGCCCTGTTTGTGAGGCATTTCCGGCCGCTGGTGAGCGCGGGGCATGTCTATGTGGCGATGCCGCCGCTGTACCGTATCGATGTCGGCAAGGACGTCTACTACGCCCTGGACGAGGGCGAGAAACAGGGCGTTCTCGATCGCATTGAGGCGGAGAAAAAGCGCGGCAAGGTCAATGTGCAGCGCTTCAAGGGACTCGGCGAGATGAACCCGATCCAGCTGCGGGAAACCACCATGGACCCGGATACCCGGCGGTTGGTGCAGCTGACCATCGCCGCGGGGGACGATACCAACAGCCTACTGGACATGCTGCTGGCCAAAAAGCGCGCCCCGGATCGCAAGGAGTGGCTGGAAAGTCGCGGCAATCTGGCGGATGTGTAGCGTGCGCGGTAGTGAGGCTGCCTAGTCTTTGTTGAGGGAAGGTTCGGCAGCGACATTAGAGGAGGGGTTAACACATGAAGTGGCTACTCAAGACGGCAAAAGTGGGGCTGATTGCCCTGGCGGTGCTGCTGGCGGTGGTGGTGACGCTGCTGCCATTTGTGGTGCGCTGGCAGGCCGTCGCCTGGCTCGAACAGCAGGGCCTGGAAGCCTCCATCGGCTATGTGGATATTCGCCCCGTGCTGGGCGCCGTGCAGATCAACGACGTAAAGATCGAGGCCGCCAATGGCGAGCGGCTGGCGCTCGATGAACTCCATTTGAACATCGCCTGGCGACCCTTGCGGCAACAGTGGCTGCGCGTGGAGAATGTCTCGCTGGATGGCCTGGCGGTGGATCTGGTGACCGGTCCGGGCATCCTGCGGGTGGGCGGTATCCCGATACCACTCGGCGAGTCGGACCAGTCAGTCAATGAAGAGTCCGATTCCGCCGCGCTCCAGCGTCTGTCGCTGGAGCAGCTCGAATTACACGACCTGAGCTTCTGCTATGCCCGGGTCAATGAGCGGAATGAGCGGCTGGCGAGTCAGTGTGCGTCGCTGGGCGAACTGTCCCAGGTGGGCGAGCTGCAGCTGGGACTCGGGGATCCGGGCATGTTCAGTCTGCCCGGCCTCCAGCTGACCGACCTGCAATGGTCTGATCGTCACCATCCCCTGTCCCTCGCCGCCATCGACTCCCTGACCGCGACAGACATTGCCAGCCCGGATATGGCCAGCTGGCAGGTGGGGGAGCTGCACCTCACCGGGTTGGCGCTGTTGCCCGACACGGCCCAGGCCCTGTTGCTGGACAGCCTGTCCCTGGAGGAGCTGTCGGTCGCGGAGGCGATCAGCGCCGGGCAGTTGTCACTGCATAGCGTTTCCGTCCAGCTGCAACCGGACGCGTCCGGTGCACTGGCCTTTGCGCCCGCCCTGCTGGCCAGGGTCGGCGAGCTGGCGCCCCCGTCGGCACCCGACGCGAGCGCTGTGGATGCGTCGGCCAGCCCCCTCAAGGTGGCGTTGCAACAGTTTGACCTGGTCCGACTCGATGTGGCTTCCGACCGCCCCCTGCTGAAACTGGCGGGGCTGGATGTGGCAGGTTTTGCCCTGCAGGGAGCGGACATCTCCCTGGCGCGGCTACAGTTTGGCAAGCTCGGCGTGCTGCCCGGTACGGATGATGCGCTGGTGCTCGAAAAACTGGCCCTTACCGGCCTGTCTGCGGGCGACAACATCGCCATCGACAGGCTGTCGCTGGGGAATACCCGAATTCACCTCCAGGCCGACCAACAGGGGGGATTAGCCTTTGCCCCGGCATTGCTGGCTCAGCTCAGCCCCGCCCCACAACAGCCGTCGGCGGAAGCCACAGCGGGCAGCTCCCCGGAGCAGCCCGCCATGGGCTTCTCCCTGGGGCAGCTCACTACCGCCGACATCCGGGTCGATGCCGACCGCGAACTGCTGTCGCTGCAGCGCCTGCAGTTGCAGCAACTGCATTTCAAGGATACCTCTTTCGGGCTTGATCGGTTGGTCGTCAACACCTTGTCACTGCTGGCGCCCGCCACCGCCATTGCCGGCGTGACACACTATGTCAGCGTGCCCGAACTGGAAATGGCGGGCTTATCAAAAGGGGCTGAAGAGCTTGGGCTTGAGCGCCTCGATATCTCCGATCCGCAGCTGTTTCTGCACCGCAGCGCCAAGGGTGAATTGTTAATGCTGACCGAGTTGGCGGCGTTGAGCGGTCCGCCCGCCGCTGGGTCGGGCGATGCGACTGCACAACCCGCAGCCCGGGACACTGCACCGCTGCGGATCAGGCTCGGCGAACTGCGCATAGGTGAAAACGGCCAGTTGCGGATACAGGACAAGAGCGTCTCGCCGCCCCTGCAACAACAGTTTTCCGGGCTGGACCTGGTCATCCGCCAGCTGGATGCTAGCCGCCCCGCCGAGGGAGGGGCTGTCAGCCTCAAACTGGGGGTCAATCGCTTCGGTTACCTGAAACTGGCCGGTGACCTGGCGCCCTTTGGCGATACCCTGAATACCGCCATTGGCGGTGAGCTGAATGGCCTGGATGTGCGGAACCTGTCCGGCTACGCGGGCAAATATATCGGCTATCACCTGGATCAGGGCACCCTGGATGCGGATATCGATGTGAAGGTGCGCCAGGATGTGATCGACGCCCTGGTGACCACCCGCTTCAACAAGCTGGAGGTCTCTGCCATTCCCGCGGCGGATCTGCCGGAGGGCGCCGAACAGCTGGGGGTGCCGCTGGAATTTGCCCTGGCCTTGCTGCGGGATAACGATGGCATGATCGAGCTGAAATTGCCCATCGGCGGCAATATTCACTCACCGGATTTCTCCCTGAACCACATTATCGGCAAGGTGCTGTTCAAGGTGATCGGCGAAACGGTGATCAACTATTACCTGCCCTTCGGGCTGTTGGCGAAATCGCTGGTGCAGGACAGCCTGGCCAGTCTGGCGTTCCAGCCGGTGGCCTTCGCGCCGGCCAGCGCCGAACTGGATGCCCCCGCTGTGGCGAATCTCGACAAACTGGCGCAGATGCTGCAAAGCCGCCAGCAATTGCATCTGGTGTTCTGTGCCCCGGCGACCAGGCAGGACTGGATAACCAGCTTTGCCCCGGAGCAGGCCAAACAGGATCAGGCGGACACCGCCGCTGAGAAAACTCCGGACAAAACCGACAAGGAGGCCGCCGCCGAGCCGGTCATTACCGCCGAGCAGGTGGTGGCCATGGTGGCTCTGGCGAATCAACGCACCGAGGTCGCCAAGGCGCGCCTGGTGGATGCCGGGGTCAAACCGGGTCAGGTGATTCCCTGTTCGGTGGCCTTCGAGCAGGCGCGAAACAGCGCGCCGGAAATGGCCATTTCCATTGGACAATAAACCCTAGGACGTTCCCACCAATAACTGAGCAACCTATGACCGAAACGACCCCTATCAACCCAGCCATCGAACAGATCGCCCTGCGCAACTATGCGGAAAAGGCCTATCTGGATTACTCGATGTATGTGATTCTCGACCGCGCCCTGCCCCATGTGGGCGATGGCCTGAAGCCGGTGCAGCGGCGCATTGTCTACGCCATGAGCGAGCTGGGACTGAAGTCCACCGCCAAATACAAGAAGTCCGCCCGCACCGTGGGCGATGTGATCGGCAAGTTCCACCCCCACGGCGACAGCGCCGCCTACGAGGCGATGGTGCTGATGGCGCAGCCGTTTTCCTATCGCTACCCGCTGATCGACGGCCAGGGCAACTGGGGTTCTTCCGATG
>NZ_JBFHQR010000087.1:0-10033 GCF_041592135.1 Porticoccus sp.
CACTCGTCGTTGCTCGTCACTCAGTTAGAACCACTAAATTCATTTCTCGCGCCTAGATTGGCGCTTTTTTAGTCACAACAGAGGCAACCAAATTAGTGTGAACAGGCCCTAAGTACTCGAAGAAATGTCGACCCGTTTGATGGGCGCGGGGTTCAGGTGCCGCAGAAGGTGCGGGCGACGCGCTGTTCTGGCGTCGCGGGCATGGCATAGTCTTGTTTCGCCGGATCGAACTCGAACGGTGCAGCCAACACCTCCACCAGCCTGTGGAAGGGTTCGAAATCACCGATGTTGCCGGCCTCAATCGCCCGCTCCACCTGGTGATTGCGCGGGATAAACACGGGATTGCAGGCCAGCATGGCGCTGCGCACGGCGTCGATCTTCTGTTCCCGAACCTGGTGGTTCCCTCGAATGCTGCCAATACCCAGCAACTGTTGCCAGCGCTGTAACCAGCCCTGAAATTGCTCCGGCAGCGGGTAGAGGCTGGCCGCGGCAATCGCCCCGGCGCTGCGATACTCCTCACCCCCCGACTTTCCATCCAGATCGCCATCCCGCTCGCCATTCCAAACCAGCCACTCCGCCAGCACCCGAAAGCCCAGGGTGAAATCCACGCGCTGCTCGGCCATCAGTGACAACAGCTCGGAGACCAGTCCATTGGCGGCATCATCGACCTGTTCGATGCCGATCTTGGCGCACATGCGCCGCTGGTAATTTTCCAGATACCGGTCGCCAAAAGCATCCAGGGCTGCTTGCGCCTGTTTGACGGCCAACCCTTCGTCAGCATCGATCAGCGGCAACAGTGATTGCGCCAGCCAGACGAGATTCCACTGGGCGATGGCGGGTTGATTGCGGTAGGCGTAGCGGCCGCCCTGGTCGATGGAACTGAACACCGTCGCCGGATCGTAGTTCTCCATAAAGGCACAGGGACCGTAGTCGATGGTCTCGCCACTGATCAGCATATTGTCGGTGTTCATCACGCCGTGAATGAAACCGATGGACTGCCAGTGGGCCACCAGTCCCGCCTGGGCGGAAATGACCTGGGCCAGCAACGACAAATAGGGATTATCGGCCCGGCCGGCCTCGGGGTAGTGGCGTGCTATAACGTGATCGGCCAACTGTCTCAGGGTGTCGAAGTCCTGCCTGGCGGCAAGATATTGAAAGGTGCCGACGCGAATATGGCTGCGCGCCACCCGGGTGAGAATGGCCCCGGGGAGGAATTCATCGCGCACCACCCTTTCGCCGGTGGTCACCGCCGCCAGACTGCGGGTGGTCGGCACGCCCAGCGCGGCCATGGCCTCGCTGACGATATATTCCCGCAACACCGGCCCCAGTGGCGAGCGGCCATCGCCCATTCGCGAAAAGGGTGTGACACCGGCCCCCTTCAGTTGCAGGTCGTAGCGGCAACCGTCCCTGCCGATTACCTCGCCGAGCAGGATCGCCCGACCATCCCCCAACTGCGGATTCCAGCCGCCAAACTGGTGGCCGGCGTAGGCCGTGGCGATGGGCTCCGCCCCCTCGGGAATCTGATTGCCCGCCAACACCGCGATGCCCTCGGCACTGGCCAATTGTCGCGGGTCGATGGACAGCGCCTCCGCCAGCGCCTCGTTGATGCGAATCAGCCCCGGCTGTTTGACCGGGGTCGGCAATTGGTGGGAAAACAGGGCTTCCGCCACATGCAGGTAGGTATTATCGAAAGGAATTTGTACCACGTGACTCATCTCTGGCATGACATCTATCAGACAACAGCAGCACGACAGTATCACCGCTTATCGGGGAGATCGCCACATACCAGCCCGTTTCGGGCGATCTCAACAGCATAGGGCCATTTTGTCCACAGCTCGGCGGTGGCGGGAATCAAGCAGCCAAATGCCCACCACGGACACGCCCCCAACGGGGGGAAGGGAGGGAGGGATGAGCAGGCTTACTCCACAGAATTATCGGCATTCATCGCCAGTAATTTCAGCAGCGCGGGGGCGATCCTCGTCAGCGGCAACACATAGCGCACGGCATTGGCGGCGATGGCCTCCCTGGGCATACCGAAGACGATACTGCTTTGCTCATCCTGAGAGATCGTCGCCCCCCCCACCTGGGCGATGGCGCGCATGCCCTCCACGCCATCGCGCCCCATTCCCGTGAGTAGCACACCACAGGCCCCGCTGCCGTAATAGCGAGCCAGGGAGCTAAAGATCACGCTGATGGAGGGGCGATGCCCGTCCTGAATCGGGGTGCTACTGCACGCCAGCATGCCGCGATCGTCAACCAGCAAATGTGCATCACCCGGTGGAAAATAGACGGTGCCAGGCTGGGGTACAACCCCGGGCTCTGCCATTTTTACTGTCAGGCGACACTGGGGTGACAACCAGTCAACCAGTCCCGGCATAAACTCGGCACTGATATGCTGAACACAAATGATCGGCACCGGGAAGTTGGCCGGCAAGTGCGTCAGGATTTCCCTAAACGCCTGGGGCCCCCCGGTCGAGGCGCCTATGCCGATAACCTGGGGGACCACGGCGGCACTCAAGGACAGGCCATTTCCAGAAGCGGCTGCCGCTGTCGGGAGGCCATTCCGGCGCTTGCGGATAACCACCACGCCGGCAAGAATTCTGATCTTGCGGATGAGTTCCCGTGCATCCAGTCCATCTTCCATCCCCTCCCTGCGCAGGGGCTTGGCCATGATCTCGATAGCGCCGGCCTCCAGTAACTTGAAAATCGTGGCGGCCTGGTTTTTCTGCACTGCGACGCTCAATACCAGGATCGGGCGCGGAAACTGTTCCATCACCGCACGGGTCAGCTCCAGTCCATCCACCACCGGCATCTGCAGGTCGGTGCAAATGACATCGGGTTGCAGTAGCGGTATCTTCTCCAGCGCCTCTTTGCCATTGGTGGCCGTGCCGACCACCTGTATATCCGCAGCGAGGGCAAGGATTTTTTTGAGAGAGAAGAGTGTCGTCAGGGAATCGTCCACCAGCAGGACGCGAATGGGGGATGTTGGGTTCCGGCCGACAGCGCTCATGGCCACCCCTAGACCAGCCTGGCCAGGCATTCCAGCAACACCCGCTGGTCGAACTCCGGCTTGGCGATATAAGCGTTGGCACCCGCCTCCAGGCCGCGCCGCCGATCCTCATCCGAGGCCATTGAGGTCACCAGGATGATCGGCAGCTCGGTGTGTTTGCTGTCGGCCCGGATCTTTGCGGTGAGTGCCAGGCCGGTCATGTTGGGCATCATCACATCGGAGACCACCGCATCGAATGCGCGGCTGCCGAGTTTATTGAAGGCATCCACTCCGTCCACTGCAGTGACCACCTCGTAACCCGCACCTTCCAGAATCCGTTTTTCCTGGGTGCGGGTGGTAATACTGTCTTCGGCCAGCAACAACACTTTCTTCTCCGCCAGCGTCTCGACCGCCGCCATTGGAGCACCCGTCGCCGCACGCTTGCACAGTGTTTTCAGCAAGTCCTGGGGGTTCAGTACCAGGCATACCTCCCCCGTATCCAGAATGGTGGCACCGGCGATGTTGCGCACCCTTTTCAGTAACTTGCTCTGCGGTTTCAGCACCACCTCCAGTTCATCGACGACCGCATCCACGATCAGGCCAAACTGTTGGTCGCCGACGCGCAAGACCACACAGGCCAGCGCAGAGGACATATCCCTTTCTGGGGAAACCGCCATCTCCAGCAGTTCATCGAGCCTGGCGACGGAAACCGGTCGGCCATCCATGGTGACCGTTTGCCGGCCCTCCATAAGATAGATCTGCTGCGGCGACACCGCGCGGGCGAACGCTACCTGCTCAACCGGCAGAGCATAGCGCTGGCCGTTGGTTGCTGCGATCAACACCCGCCCGGTCGCCAGCGAGATCGGCAGTTGCGCCCGCAGAGTCAGCCCCTTGCCGGATGTGGATTCGAGCTGCAGCATTCCCTTGAGGTGTTCCACATTGTTGCGCACCACATCGAGGCCGACGCCGCGGCCGGACACCTCCGTCACCAGCGTGTTGGTGGAAAAACCCGGCGCCAGAATCAACTCCTGCAACTGCACCTCGCTCACATTGGCCAGCTCCGACTCGGTGTACAGGCCGCGGCTCAGCGCCGTGAGCCGGATCGCCTCGGTGTCCAGGCCACGGCCATCATCACTGACTTCAATGGTGATACTGGCGGCACTCTGGCTGACCAGGATGCGAATCGTCGCGACCCGGGACTTGCCCGCCGCTTCCCGCTGTTCCGGCGGCTCAATGCCGTGGTCGATGGCATTGCGCAGAATATGCGTCAAAGGGTCCTTCATCTCCTCAAGGACGCGCTTGTCCGCAACCACATCACCCCCTTCGATGAGCAGTTCCACTTCCTTGCCCTGATCCCGGGCCAAATCGTGGACCAGCCGTGGGAACAGCATCAGCAGGGTGCTCATCGGCAACAGGCGGAGGGTGCGGACACCGCTGTTGAGCCTGTCGGCGATGAAATCCAGCCGCGCGCTGTCCTCATCGGCGCGGCTGCGCAAGGGCGTCAACAGCTGCCGCAGCGAGTCCAGTTGCTGCATGACTTGCCGACCGGTCTGGGGCGAGTCTTTTGCCAAACGCAGCGCCCTGTGCCAGTTGTCACAGGCATCAAACAGCTCGTCGATATCCGCCAGGCGGCGTGTCAAACGGTGCCGGGTCACCGTCAGCTCGCCGACCTGTGTCAGCAGCGCATCCAGCTTTTTGGGGTCGACGCGGATCGTCTCAATGCGAAAGGCCTCCGCGTGGGTCGATCCCGGCGGCCCGGTGGCCGGGACCGCTTCCGCTGTCGGCTGGGGAGCTGCCGGCAACGCCTCGGTGCGTCCCGCCGCCTCCGCAGCGGTCGCCTCGCCAAGAGCCGCTTTCACTTGTCGGCGTATGTCCAGCAGCGTCTGGCCCATGCCATTCACCGCCTCGGGTGACAGTGATTTTTCTTCCTTGCGGGCCAGGCCCAGGGCATCCTCAAGCTGGTGTGCCAGGGACTGGATGTCGCTGAGCCCCAGCATTCGCGCCGCGCCCTTGAGACTGTGTGCCTCCCGGAACAGCGCTTCCAGCGCCGCGAGGTCGCCGGGCGCTTTTTCCAGCCGCAGCAGGCCATCGTCGAGGTGCTGCAGGCGCTCCTCGCTCTCCACCCTGAACAGGTCGCGCAATTCCCGGTCTGCGATCATCGCTATTCCAACATCCGCGTATACCACCAGCTGCTGTTCACACCAGTGCCTTGAGGGATTGGGCCACCTCGTTTAGATTCACCACCCCTATTCTGGCCTGTGCCGTGCCCGCGGCGATCTCCTTCGAGCCGTTGCTCAGGTTTCTCATCGCCTCCGATACCTGGGTCAGGGCGCCGGACTGCTGCTTGCTGTTCAACATCACCTGTTGCGCCCCTTCGTAAACCTGGTTGGCCACCTCGGCGAGGGCGGCAAAGGATTCACCGGACTGCTTAGCATTGGCGGCGACTTCTGCTGCCGTTTGGGTGCCCTCGTCGGTCGCCATCACCGCAGTATTGATGGCGCGCTGCACCTCTTCCACCAGGGCATTGGTGCGTTCGGCCGACTTCTTGCTCTCATCGGCGAGCTTGCGGATCTCGGATGCCACCACGGCGAACCCCTTGCCATGCTCACCGGCGCGGGCCGCCTCCACTGCGGCATTTAGCGCCAGCATGTTGGTCTCGCTGGCGAGTTCGCCCACCACCTTGGCGATTGAGCCAATCTGCCCGGCCTGCTCGGAGAGGTGCAGGATTTGCTCGGCGACAGCGCCCACCCGCTCTTTCATCCGGGTGATGCCACTGCAGGAGCGCTCGGCCAGTTCAATGCCCTCTTCGGTCAGCTCAAGGGAGTGGCTGGCCAGGGAGGCGGTATTTTCCGACTGCTGGGCCGAGGTTTGGGAGGAGACACCGAGCTCTTCGGTGGTGGCCGTGACCTCGGTGACCGCCGAGGCCTGTTCCCCCACTGTCCGCTCGTGCTGGTTCATGGTGGCGGCAATTTCCGTGGAAGAGGCGCTGAGCAAACTGATTTGCTCCCTGATTGATCGACTGATGCGGGCGCTCATCCACAGCCCGATCAGGATGGAGGCGGCCAGCGCCAGCAGGACGCCGCCCCAGACGGTCGAATAGACTTCTTCCACCGTGGATTTCCGGAGGCTTTCGCGCTCCTTCAACAATTGGTTATGCCGGTTCTCAGCTTCGTGAAATACCACTTTGATGGCTTCGTGGGCAGAGCGATCATCGTTGATCAGGTCAATGGCCGCAGTCGCCTGTTCCGCATTGAAAAGCGCGATGGATCGCCTGTCGAGGTCCAGGATGGCGCTGTGCAACTCGATGATTTTCTCGATGGTATTCACCATCTCGGCACTTGGCGCCAGTGATTTCAACCCGGCCATTTCCAGCGCAAAATCACTGTTGGCGGTCTCGAACCTCTCCAGGTACTTGCGGTCCCCGGTCAGCAGGTAGCCGCGCACAGCGCTTCTGGACTCATTGATCTCAATTTCCACATCCTTGAGTTGATTCTCCAGCTGGTATGCCCGCGACGAGGCCTCGGTGCTCTCCGCCAATTCCCTGACATCCACAAGCACCACCGCAGCCACCGCCATGAACAACAACAGCGGCACGGCATAGCCCAGCAGGATGCGATAACGAAGTTTCATATTGTTAAACATTTTTCATCCCTCTTCAGGCTATCTTTCAATCCGCCCGCACCCGGGCTCACCGCAGCGGCCGCGACGATCCCTACACCTCTTCCTCTACCTCGAGTCCACCCCGGGAGAGAATTTTCTGCATGTCCAGGACGCTGACCATTTCCGTGCCGTAACGCGTTGCGCCCCGACAGTATTCCTTCTTCTCGTCATGTGCCGCCGCCGGTAGTGGCCCGATGTCGCCGGCATGCAGGTAGACGACTTCAAGCACCCTGTCCACCGGCACACCAATGCAGAGATCACCGGACTCGATCACCGCAACGGCGGTGGCTGAATTGTCTCCCCGCAGGTTCAACAACCGCCGGATGTCCACCAGGGTCAGGATGTCACCGCGCAGATTCATATTGCCGGCAATGTGGGGTGGGCAGCAGGGAATGGGGATAACGCGGTGCAGAGTGGAAAACTCCCGCACCACATCCAGCCCGAGGCCAAAGTACTCCCCACCGAGCTGGATAATGGATAGCGGCACCCGTTCGGCGGCGCCTGCGCCATCCGCTACTTGCCCCAGCCTGCGGGCGCGTTCGCGGAATATGGCGCGCTGCTCCGCTGAGGCGCCGGGGTGGAAATAGCTATCAACCCCTGCGGGAACACCGGATACCGGCAGTGCTGGAGCATGTATCAGATGCTGTACATCCAGCAGTGTGATGACCTTGTCGTCCACCTTGGCATAGCCCGCAATGAACCGGGTTTTCCCGGCGGGCTCAGCATCGAAATGCGGCGCTGTTTCAATCGCCGCTGCGGGGATGTTCACCACCGCAAGGGCCTCACTGACAACGATACCCATGTTCACACCGCCTGCCTGCAACATCACGATGTTGTCGCTCAACTGGTAGCCCGGTGCGGGATGGCCGAGGCGCTGTCCTAGGTTCATCACCGGTTCGATCGCGCCGCGCAGGTCGACCAGGCCGGCGATATGGGGCGGCCCACCTTCGGCGGGGGTGAGCTCCGGCAACCAGCCGATCTCCCGCACCGCGTCGGCCTCGACGCCGTAGCACACACTCTCGACACTGAACAGCAAATAGGGGGTCATGGCGGTGGCTCCAGCGGCGTTCAGTCGGGGGGAGGTACCGCGATAGATATCCGGTTTCGTCCCGCATTCTTGGCCTGGTACATGGCCCCATCCACCAGCTTTATCCCTTCGTCCGGCATCGAGTTGATCCCGGGCACAATAGTGGTGACACCGATGCTGATAGTGAGGTGTGGGCTGACAGTGGAGCCGGGGTTGGGCAGGTGCAGAGCCTCGACACGGGCACGAAGGTCCTCGGCGATTTTCAGCGCGCCGCTGGAGTCGGTGTCCGGCAGCAGAAAGATGAACTCTTCACCGCCGTAACGGGCTACGGTGTCCGACGGGCGATTGATGGTCTGTTGTGTGACCCGAGCGACCTGTTTCAGGCACTCGTCGCCTTCGAGGTGGCCAAACCTGTCGTTGTAGGCCTTGAAGGCATCAATGTCGAACATGATCAGGGTGAGGGGCCGCCGGTAGCGCATAGCGCGCATCCACTCATCGGCAAGCCGCTCATCGAAGTGACGCCGGTTGACGAGTCCGGTGAGACCGTCGGAATTGGCCAGCTCCCGCAGTTTCAGGTTGAGCTCCTCCAGCTTCATCTGGCTGGCGCGCAGCGCGCGGTAGGCATCGTCCCGCTGCAGCTTGTTGATATAGGCGGCGGAGTGGTATCGCAAGCGCGCAATCAGTTCCACCGAGTCGGGCAGCTTGACCAGGTAATCATTGCCCCCGGCCTCGAAGGCTTGCGCCTTGGTAATGGCATCCTCCTCGGCGGACAGCATGATGATGGGGATGTCGCGGGTGGAGGGATGGGCGCGAAAGAAGCGGCACAGAGTCATGCCATCCATCTCCGGCATCATCAAGTCGAGCAGGATCACTGTCGGGCCAATCTGCTCCGCGGTCTTGATGGCCTGGGAGGGGTCGTCGCAATAGTGGAAATTGATGTCCGATTCACTGATAAGCAGGCGCTGCAGCATCTCGGCCACGAAAGACTGGTCGTCCACCAGCAACACCATGAGGGGATGGTCTCCCGGGCCTGGGCATTGCTTTTGTTCCGCAGCTTTCGCAACATCCATTTTCACCGTCTCCGCTGTCACAAAGCTGTGGGCAACTGGCCACTGATTTCCGCTCACGGGCGGCTGGAGCTCAGCAGGTTTTCCACATAGTGTAGTACATCCGCCGCCGTCGACGAGCCGTACAGCCTGACCAGCTCATTGCCCGGCAGCCCCCGCAACAAGTCCCGTGCGGTGGCGCGCATCCTGGTGGCCCTCGCCCCGTCCCCTTCCCGTGTGTAGAGATCGCCCAGGTCGAGATAGGCGCCGATAAACGAGTGATCGAGGTAGATGGCCTTCTTCAGCAACTCCTTGGCGGCGGCAAATTCCTCGCGCTCCTGGGCCAGCAGCGCCATCAGGTAGTGGGGGTCCGGGTCCAGCGGGTTTCGGGCAACCATGGCGCTACATACCTCTGCAGCCCTCTCCGGCTGGCCCCGGTTGGCGTACTGCCAGGCCAGCAGGATGTCCGAATCACCCCGGGGCTGGTCGCTCTCCACTGCGAGTTTTTGCGCTGCTGGAGCCTCCGCCCCGGCGTTGCGCCCGGCAGGCGGTGTCGCTGCTCGCTTTGCTGTCACGGAGCGGGGTGTTGTCACAGGCGCTGCCGCGGATTGCTCCTGAAGCCTGCGCGCCGGGCGGCAGCGTAGCGCTGTCACCGGCACTGCCGGGGATTGGGCCAAAAAAGGCTCGACAACTTTCTGGTAGATCACCGACTCGGGAAAGACCCTGGCGCGAAGCTGGCCCAAATGGTGCGTGTAGAGTTCGCCGTGGCCGGTCACCAGGAAGCCGCCGGTAGTGAGGGTCGCCGTGAGCTTGTCCGCGATGGTGGTGACCACGTGGGGGGGCATGTAAATGAAGACGTTGCGACAGAGGATCAGATCCATGTCATGGACCTCGCCCTCAGTGCCGGGGATCACATCCGCCACCAGATCTCCGCTCTGGAACCGCACCCGCCGGCGAATGCTGTCATCGAGCACCCAGCTATCTTTTTGGCGGTGAAAATAGCGTTCGCGGCGCGCGGCGCTCATGCCGCGAAAAGACCATTCGGTATAGATTCCTCGCTGGGCCTTGAGGATAGACTCCCGGTTAATGTCGGTAGCGAGGATGAGGATATTCCATTGCGACTGGTCGGCCAGTAGCTCATCCAGCAGGATGGCCAGAGAGTAGGCCTCTTCGCCGCTAGAGCAGGCGGCGCTCCAGATACGCAATGAGCGCTCTGGCTCGCGGCGCTCAAGTAGTTCGGGAAGGATTTTCTCCTGGAGGAGCCTGTGCTGGCCGCTGTCGCGAAAAAAATAGGTTTCGCCGCTGGTCAGG
>NZ_JBFHQR010000088.1:0-10029 GCF_041592135.1 Porticoccus sp.
CGTTACGATCACTATTCAGATTTTGGCGATACCGTTAATCCCCGGCTGGCGCTTGTCTGGTCAACCACAAGGAATCTGACCACCAAACTCCTCTATGGTGAGGCCTTCAGGGCACCCTCTTTCTCGCAAACCCGTGCAATCAATAACCCTTTATTCATGGGGAACCCCGGGCTTGATGCCGAAGAGATGAAGAGCTATGAGATAGCCTTTGACTATCGGGCAGGTTACAACCTCACCCTTAATCTGAATGCCTTTTATTACAAATGGGAGGATATCATCCAGTTTGTTCCCGATTCGGGGGGGACTACCAGTACTGCCCAGAATGCCGGCAAGCAAACCGGTCATGGGCTGGAATTTGAAGCCCGCTGGCAGCCGACGGATCGCCTCGAATTGATCGGTAATGTCGCCTGGCAAAAATCCGAGGATAAAAACACCGATACCGATGCGGGCAATGCGCCGGAAAAACAGGTGTATGTCCAGGCCGATTGGCAGTTTATGCCAAATTGGTACATGAACGTGCAGACCAACTGGGTGATGGATCGCAACCGGGTCACAGGTGACCCTCGCTCCGATATCGATGACTATGCGATTGTGGACCTGACCCTGCGCCGCAAATCGGTGTGGGAAAATGTTGATGTCGCCTTGATCGTCAAGAACCTCTTTGATAAGGATGCGCGAGAACCCAGCCAGAACTCAGACCTCGGTCCACTTATTTATGATGACCTGCCATTGGCGGGACAGACTGTAATGGCCGAAATTCGTTATCAATTCTAGGGATTGCTGTTAATAAGTGGTCAGCAGGATACAAGGATGAAAAACTTTTTTTCATGTGACAAGGTTGATTGGAGCGCCGTATTTTCCCGGCTGTTGCTCTCGATGGTTGTCATCTCGTTTTCGGGGCTTAGCAGTGAGACCGTCAGTGCTGAGCTGATGGTGCTTTACCCGGAAGTGAAAGCGCCGTTCTCGAAGGTGTTCGAGGATATTTCTGAGGGGGCCAAAGAGAAATTCAACGGCCATACCAGCCTGGTTGCGCTGGATGATAAGGCGGATGCAGGGGCTGCCATTGCTGCGAAGAAGCCCGATGTGGTACTGGCCCTGGGCAAGCGCAGTCTCGCCAGTGTGAATGCCGCTGGCAGCCAGGTTCCCCTGGTTCTGGGCGCGGTCAACAGCGGGGAATATGCCTATCCCGGAATCCTGATGGTCCCGGACCCGGAAGTCGTATTGGATAGGCTGCTGATGCTGGCGCCGAACGTAAAACGTGTGCATGTCATTCAAAAAAGCAAGGGCGATGATCTCCAGTTAAAGGGTGCGCAGGAATACCTCGCCGGCCGTGGCGTGCAGCTGATGATTGATTACAGTGCGGATCTCAGGGAAGCTGCTTCGATCTATGGCAAGATGCTCGAGAACGCCAATTCCGGTGACGCCGTGTGGATCCTCCAGGATGGATCCTATGTCAACAGTGCTATTTTTTCGCTGTTGCTGGATGCTGCCTGGAACAAGAATCTGGTGGTGTTTTCTTCAAACCCCCTGCACGTTAAACACGGTGCACTGTTTGCGGTGTATCCGGATAACAAAAAAATGGGGGCAAGCCTGGGGGAGATTGCCAATCAGGTTTTGCGGAAAGAAGCGGACCCGAATATGAAACCGCTTCGCGATGTGCTTGTGGCGGTTAACGAACGTACCGGCAATCACCTGGGCATTTCCCTTTCAAGTGATGTGAGAGGAAAAGTTGACCTTGTCCTCCCGGCCAGGTAAGTCGCGATAATGGTACGATCATCGCAAAAAAACGCGGGCAGTATGAAATTCAGGCATCAATTGAGCCTGATTTTTGTTGTGGGCATATTGTTTATGGCGCTCATAACCTCCATTGCTGTCAGCAACATTTCCAGTCAGATCTTTCGCGACCGTCAGGTTGAACAAGGGCTACAGGTGGCGAGTTCGCTTGCCAAACAGAGTGAACTGGCACTGCTCTATCAGAGTAAGGAAAGTGCCAAGGTGCTGGTTGACAATGCCCTGAATTTCCCGGGGGTTAAATCGGTGGCCGTGCTCACCGAAACGGGCAAGGTGTTGTACAGCAGCAGCGATACAGTGGTGCAGGTCAATCACCGCCCGGAAGGACCAGAATTGGTCCGAGAGGATAAGAAAAACTGGTTATTCAGTGCGCCGGTGACCGCCGGGGAGTCCCAGGAAAATATCTGGAACGAGTTTGACGCCGCCCAGCCAGAGGCGCAGGAGCTGTTGGGCTATATCTATCTACAGGTAGGCAAGGATACCGCCATCCTGATGGAGCAGAGTATTCTGCGCAGCAACCTGCTCATTTCCCTCGTCGTGGCAGTCATCCTGCTGCTGATGTTGCTTGGCATTTCCCGCCGCCTGACCAATCCCCTTGAGAAGCTTGCCGAGACCATGAAGCGTGCTGAGCAGGGCGATTCGATTATCCGTGCAGACCTGGGCGGACCGGCTGATATCGCCGATATGCAACACGCCTTCAATTCGATGATGGAAGCACTGGAAAGCCGTCAGCAGGAACTGATGCGGGCCATGTCGGCAGCACTTGAATCGGCCCGTATCAAGGGTGAGTTTGCGGCCAACGTGACCCACGAACTCCGAACCCCAATGAACGCGGTGCTCGGCATGCTCGATCTGCTGATGACCATGGGCTTGAGTTCAAAACAACTCGAATATGTGGAGACCGCTAAGACTTCAGGTGAAGGCCTGTTGGAGCTGATTGACGAAATCCTGACATTCTCTGAAATCGATTCGAACAATCTCACCATCAAGAAGGAAGAGTGCTCTCTTCGCGAACTGTTCGACGAAGTGATTAGCCTGTTGGCCAACCAGGCACTGAAGAAAAAAATTGATATTGGTTACCTGATAGATGAGCGTGTGCCCCAGGTGATCAATGGAGATGGTTCGCGTATCCGGCAGGTGATCATTAACCTGGTGGGTAATGCCATCAAGTTTACCGAGATTGGTGAGGTGTCCATTTATGTCAGCTGTGATGACAACATCGCGGAGGGCGCAGAGGGACAGAATATTCTGATTGAAGTGCGCGATACGGGAATCGGTATTTCTGAAGAAAACCAGCAGCGTATTTTTGATGCATTCACTCAGGTCGATTCATCCAGTACCAAAAAATATGAGGGGACGGGACTGGGATTGGCCATCAGCAGGCAGATCGTTGAGCTGATGGGTGGCACCATTCGGGTTTCCAGTGAGGCTGGGAAGGGTAGTTCATTTACGTTCACGATGCCGAGTGGCGTTGTCGCTGAGACCCGCCAGGTGTCCCAGTCTGCCTCGAATCCGGCCTTTGCCGGTAAACGGGCGTTGTTGATTGACAACAGTGCCATCGTCGGAGCGTATGGCTCCCAGCAGCTCAAGCAGCTGGGGGTTGCGTGTACCGTCATCAATTCCGGCATCAATGCCCTGGAGTACATCAGGCAGTTATCCAACAAGGGGGCAACCCTGGACATACTGCTGATCGACGAAGATATGCCAGGTTTGCGTGCGCCCGACTTCCTTCGCCTGGTCCGGGATGAGAGTTCCGTTCGCGATTGCCTTATCGCGGTTCTCAACAATCCCTGGGATAAGGATTGCCCGGAAAAAATTGAAGCGGTTTCCTACCTGAGCAAACCCCTCAAAACCGGCGAGCTGGAGGCCTGTCTCGAACAGCACCTGCTGGGTGCGGTGATGGAAGCGAGACAGGGCAAGGGCCGCACCATCGAAAAACTCTACAACCGGCCGCGCCACATTCTGGTGGTCGATGACAACCGGGCCAACCAGCAGGTGGCAATTGGCATGCTGGAGCGGATGGGGTGTCAGTGCCAGTTGGCGGAAAATGGCAAGGCTGCCGTTGAGGCAGTTGTCCGGCAGCGCTTTGATATGGTGCTTATGGATTGTTACATGCCGGTGATGAATGGCTACGACGCCACCAAGCAAATAAGAATGTATGAGGATGGCCGGGCCGGGACGCAGGGCATGCCGATAATTGCCATGACCGCCAACAACACCCATACCGAGGCTGAGCGCTGTACCGCAGCGGGGATGGACGATTTCCTGTCCAAGCCACTGCGAATCGATGTGCTGAAAAAGATGCTGTTAAAGTGGGTGCCGGCTGATCAGGGCGAATCGATGGTTGCTGCTGATGGACCGGAAGCCATGGAAGACGTTGTCGGGGAAGATCAGCAGATCCCCGGGCACAGCTATGACCCGCTGGTGGTCCAGGAGCTCAAAAACAGCGTCGGTGAAGTGCTCGTCTCGATGATCGAGGCCTTCCTGGAAGACACCCCCGTCTATCTGCAGTCCCTCCAGCACGCGATTCTCGACAGCGACGCCAAAAAAGTTCGCGAGCTCGCCCATACCGTTAAGGGCAGTGCCCTGAATTTTGGGGCAAGGCGCGTTGCGGATATCGCCAAGATACTGGAAGAAAAAGGCGCCACCGATGACCTTGTGGGTGCGGAGAATCTACACAAGCAGTTGAAAGAAGCCTATGTCCTGCTCGGCAAGGCATTGCAGGATTACATCGTCGAGAATGATGAATCCCAGCGGGTAACGGGCAGTAGCTATCATATTCTGGTGGTGGACGATGATCGCTCCATGCGACTGGCGCTGAAAAACGTCTTTAAAACCGAAGAATATGTTATCGAAGAGGCGAGCAATGGCATGCAGGCCATTTCCCTGTGCCAGCGCAATATGCCGGATCTGGTGTTGATGGACGCCATGATGCCGGAGGTGGATGGCTTCGCGGCCTGTGAGCGGATACGACAATTGCCCAACGGCGCGGATACGCCGGTGTTGATGGTGACCGCACTCGAAGATGAGGAGTCCATTGTCAGGGCATTCGCGTCCGGCGCCACGGATTATATTCCCAAACCCATTCACTTTTCCGTGTTGAAACAGCGCGTGGCGCGCCTGATTCAGGCGAACAAGGTCGAAAAACATGTCAAGCAACTGGCCTACCACGACCCTTTGACAGGCTTGCCCAACCGCACCCATCTGATGCAGCAGTTGCGCCTGATGCTGAACCGCGCGCAACTGGAAGAAAAACAGGTGGCCATCCTGTTCCTGGATCTGGATCGTTTCAAAATGATCAACGACACCCTCGGCCACGATGCCGGGGATCTGCTGCTGAAGGCGGTGTCCGAACGGATTCGCCGCTGCGTCAGAAGCCAGGATTTTATCGCCCGGCTGGGGGGCGATGAATTTACCGTGATTCTCGAAGGGGTTACCGATCTGGAAACCGTATCGAAAATTGCCGCCAAGATTTGCGATGCCCTGAGTCAGCCATTTGTCTTCCTGCAGCAAAAAATGTTCGTCACCACCAGTATCGGTATCTCCGTGTTCCCGCAGGATGGCGAAGATATCAGCACATTGATGAAACATGCCGACTCCGCCATGTTCCGGGCCAAGGAGCAGCGCAACAATTACTGTTTCTACGTGGAGGGGATGGAGGACGAAATCGCCCGCCGGATGGAAATCGAGCGCGAGCTGAGGCACGCCATTGAGGGCAATGAACTGGTGCTGTTCTACCAGCCGAAAATGGATTTTGTCAGTGGTGAGCTGATGGGTGCGGAGGCGCTGATTCGCTGGCAGCACCCACGGCACGGGATAATCTCCCCGGATATGTTTATCCCGATGGCCGAGGAGTCCGGCCTGATCAATCAGATCAGTGATTGGGTGCTGGACAATGCCTGCCGGCAACTCCACAACTGGGTCGAGGAGGGGCACAACATCCAGATGGCCGTTAATCTGTCCAGTAAGGATATCCAGCTGGATGATTTCCAGGGGCGAATAAGGCAGCTGGTGGAACAGTACCGGATTCCGCCCAAATCCCTGGAGTTGGAAATTACCGAAAGCACCTTGATGGAAAATCCCGAGGAGCTGGAAGTGGAGTTGAACGCCCTGCGGCAGATGGGGCTGACCCTGGCGATCGATGATTTTGGCAGCGGCTTTTCATCCCTCAACTACCTGAAGCGGCTGCCGGTGGATGTGCTGAAAATTGACCGGATGTTTATCCGCGATCTGGAAAAAGATGAAAATGACAAGGCGATTGTCTCAGGTATCGTTGCCCTTGCCACCAGCATGGGGCTCAAGACGGTAGCTGAAGGGGTGGAGAACGAAGCGCAATACCAGATTCTGCAAAAGCTCGGTTGCAACATCTGCCAGGGCTACTATTTCAGTAAACCGCTACCGATTGACGAATTTGCAGAAAAATATTTCCGGCAGTCCGTTTTAAGCTGATTTCCGGGTGGGGTTCTGGTGTCGCGTCGAAATCCCCGCTCTCTCCTGCTTTCGCTTCTATGAGATAATGTGGACTATTCGTTAACAGTTGTTCCCTATGAGCCAGTTTTTTTCCATTCACCCTGAAAATCCCCAGCACCGTCTGATTCACCAGGCCGTGGAGATTATCAGGGGCGGCGGCATTATCATCTATCCCACGGATTCGGCCTACGCCATCGGCTGCCATATCGGCGACAAAAAGGCGCTGGATCGGATTCGGCTGGTTCGCCACCTGGATAAGCACCACAATTTCACCCTGGTATGCCGCGACCTGTCAGAGCTGGCGTCCTATGCCAAGGTGGATAACCAGATCTACAGAACCCTCAAGGCGCACACGCCCGGTTCCTATACCTTCATCCTCGAAGCCACCTCGGAAGTGCCGCGCCGCCTGATGCACCCGAAGCGCAAAACCATCGGTCTGCGGGTGCCGGCAAACCCGATTGCCCTGGCATTGCTGGAGGAGTTGGGCGAGCCCCTGATGAGCGTGACGCTGATCATGCCCGGCGATGACTACCCCCTGACGGATCCCTACGACATTCGCGACATGCTCGAACACCGCGTCGATCTGATCATCGACGGGGGCTACTGCGGATTGGAGGCGACCACCGTGGTGGATCTGACCGGGGACGCTCCGCAAATCATTCGCCAGGGTGTCGGCCAGTTCGAAGATTTCCAGCTTTGAAGGCGGCGGCTGGTGCGCTGCTGGCCGAGACCGGGAATCACAGTATAATGCGCCTTTAGTCCCGTATTGGCCGCAGCTTCATGACATCTGACTCCGCCCCGGAAGGGGAAGTACTCCAGGGCGATCACTCTGCCGCAATGCCCCCTCATCCCACCCAGGAGGAGATGCCCTTTGCCATGGTGATGGGGCGGCAGATTACGGAGCTGCCCAAGGATTTGTATATCCCTCCAGAGGCACTGGAAGTATTTCTGGAGGCTTTTGAAGGCCCCCTCGATTTGCTCCTCTATATGATTCGCCGCCAGAATCTGGATATTCTGGAAATCAATGTGGCCGAAATTACCCGCCAGTACATGACCTATATCGACATGATGAAAGCCATGCAGCTGGAGCTGGCGGCGGAATACCTGTTGATGGCGGCGATGTTGGCGGAGATCAAATCCCGCATGTTGCTGCCACGGCAGGCGGCCGAAGAGGAAGAGGATGATCCGCGGGCGGAACTGATTCGACGCCTACAGGAGTACGAGCGCTTCAAACAGGCCGCCGAGGATATCGACGAGTTGCCGCGCCTGGGGCGGGATGTCTATGCGGCGTCCGCCGGGGAGCCGGATCGCCAGCAGGAGCGTCCCCACCCGGACGTGGCGATGCGGGAGATCCTGCTGGCCCTGACAGAGGTTTTACAGCGCGCGCAAATGTTCGAAAGCCACAAGGTGCAACTGGAAAAACTCTCCACCCGCGAACGCATGTCCCAGGTGCTGGAGACATTGCGCGGCAAGCAGTTTGTGCCCTTTGTCAGCCTGTTTCGCCTGAAAGAGGGGCGCGGTGGCGTGGTGGTGACCTTTCTCGCCATTATGGAGCTGATCAAGGAATCCCTGGTGGAAATTGTGCAGGGTGAGGCCTATGGCCCCATTCATGTGAAAGCGCGCTAACGGGTGACGAGAGCATGGATAACGATCAACTGAAGAAAATCATTGAAGGTGCGTTGCTGGCGGCGGGGCGCTCGCTGGATATTGGCCAGTTGCAGGGCTTGTTCGACCTGGACCAGATGCCGCCGAAAGACCAGTTGCTGGCCGTACTGGACGATATCGGCAATGACTGCCGCGGCCGCGGCTATGAGCTGAAACTCACCGGCAGCGGTTACCGGTTCCAGGTGTGCCAGGAACTGGCGCCCTGGATTAATCGCCTGTGGGACGAAAAGCCCAAGAAATATTCCCGGGCACTGTTGGAAACCCTGGCGCTGATTGCCTACCGACAGCCGCTCACCCGCGGTGATATCGAGGAAATTCGCGGGGTCTCCGTCAGTTCGGAAATTATCAAAACCCTGCTGGAGCGGGAGTGGGTGCGCGTGGTCGGTCATCGCGATGTGCCGGGCCGCCCGGCACTCTATGCCACCACGCGCGAGTTTCTCGATTACTTCAGCCTGAAAAGCCTGGAACAGTTGCCGGCATTGAACGATTTCCGCGACATCGACAGCCTGGATCCGGAACTGTCCCTGGATATGGCAGATCGGGGCGGAGACACAACCGACCAGGAGCAGTTTTCTGAAGAACCCGGAGAGCCCGCTGTGGAGGACGATCAATCCATCGTCGTTGCAAACGCCGATGATAACGGGATAACACAGCACTAATGAGCGAAAAATTACAGAAGGTGCTGGCTGCTGCCGGCTATGGCTCGCGCCGTGAGCTGGAACAGTGGATCAGCGATGGTCGGGTACAGGTGAATGGCAAGGCTGCCAAGCTGGGCGACCGGGTTTCTCCCGAGGATACCGTGGTGGTGGATGGCAAGAAAGCCAAATTGCTTCCTGCCGACCAGCGCATCCGCGTGCTGCTCTACAACAAACCGGAGGGAGAAGTCTGTACCCGTTCCGATCCGGAAGGGCGCCAGACCGTCTTTGACCACTTGCCCCGAGTGACCGGTGAGCGCTGGATTGCCGTGGGGCGCCTGGATATCGGCACCACAGGGCTGCTGTTGTTTACCAACAACGGTGAACTGGCGAACCGGCTGATGCACCCCTCCTATGAAATCGACCGGGAGTATCTGGTACGGGTGCACGGCACCGTGGACGATGCCATGATCAAGCGCCTGCGCGAAGGGGTGTTGCTGGAGGACGGTATCGCCAAATTCAGTGATCTGGTGGCCGGAGAACGGGTGGGCAGCAACGGCTGGTACACGGTGGCGTTGATGGAGGGGCGCAATCGCGAGGTGCGCCGCCTGTGGGAGTCACAGGGTGTCGAAGTAAACCGCCTGAAACGTGTGCGTTTCGGACCGATTTTTATGCCCTCCTTCGTGCGCCGTGGTCAATGGATCGAGTTGGATGACAAGTCACTGGCGGACCTGTTGGCGGTGACGGAGATGTCAGTGCGCAGGAAACAGCGCCAGCAACCCCCCCAAGAGAAAAAGCGCTGGGACCGGCAGCTGAAGCGGCTGCGCGCCAAAGGCCCGTCCTCCCGTTAGTATCATGACCGGGCTGCGGGCGGGTTTGAGTGGCTGCGGGTTTGCCCGTAGACTGGAGAGCGAATTCAAAGGCGCTGTCGTCATGCCGGAATATCAAACATGCAAAAACGTGCCTTTGTAACGGGCGCCACCGGCTTTGTCGGCGGGGCCCTGGTCGCGCAGCTGGTCGCCGCGGGCTGGCAGGTGGTGGCGCTGGTGCGCGCCCACAGTGACACGGCCAGATTGCCGTCCCCGGGTGTTGCGCTGGTTGTCGGTGACATCTGCCAGCCAGAGGGACTGGCGGATGCCATGGCCGGTTGTTCGGTGGTCTTTCACTGCGCGGCCCTGACCGGTGTCGGCCACCGCATTGACGATTTCTATCGCGTGATTGCCGGGGGCACCGACAACCTGCTTGGGGCGGCGCGGGCATCCGGCATCAAGCGCTTTGTCCTGGTCAGCAGCGTGGCGGTTTATGAGCTGGATGGCGCCTCGCGCTGCGATGAGCAACAGCCGCTGCTGAACAGCAGTATCGACCCCTACGGGTGTGCAAAAATTCGGGCGGAGGCAGCCTGTCTGGCTGCGCACCGGCAAGGTCAGTTCGAGGTCAGTATCGTCAGGCCGGTGTTTATCTATGGGCC
>NZ_JBFHQR010000089.1:0-9909 GCF_041592135.1 Porticoccus sp.
CCCGATGCTTTTTTCGATCAGTTGCTCGCCGCTTCGGGTGCGCTGGGCCGCTGTCAGCAGGGGGGGGGGGCTGGGTGAGCGGATGGCATTTGCCTTTGCCGACCGTTTGCAGCATCACGCCAAGGTTGTGCTGATCGGCAGTGATTGCCCGGCCATTGATGCGGATTATGTTCGGGCCGCCCTGCTGGCACTGGATGAGGTGCCCGCTGTGCTCGGCCCGGCTGCGGATGGCGGCTATGTTTTGATTGGTTTGACGGCCGCGGCGCCGGCATTGTTTGCCGATGTGCCCTGGGGTACAGGGGCGGTGCTGAGCGTTACCCGGCAGCGGCTTGTTGCACTCCGCTGGTCGTGGCGTGAACTGGATATATTGCCCGATATTGACCGCCCTGGGGACCTGCGGCATCTGGCGGGCTTTCCAAAATTGCACTTATTTTGCAAAAAAGAACTATCCTAATGAAATTAAAGGGATTGTTTTTCTTGACCCCTGTGGGTTTTGCGCCTATTTTGCGCAAAAATAACAGTGGTCTTTCACTGTTTCGCTGAGGTGGTTGGTATCGGGATGGAGGAATTTCGATATGAGTGGCGAAGACGCATTAGAAGAGGACGATTTTGACGCCGAGGACGGTGAAACCGCAGCAGAGCCGAATGCTGAAGAAGTTGTAAAAGTCGTGAACTCCGAGTCGCGTCGGCGACTGGAAGACAGGCTTGAAGAGCGGCGGCTGCAAAAGATGATCCGAGACTACGATTTCGACGTTGATTGATTCGCACCGGCAGATTGCCCACTGTTTTTGCCAGCAGTGCCAAGTTTTTACCTCCTCTCCAGAAGTTTTGGCATAATACCGCCTTTGCCACTGGCTGGATTATTGCCCGTTGTCCCAAGCTGCTGTTCTCTCTCTGGATTCGATCGCCTTTGAAAGGGACGACAACCTGTTGTTTTCCGGCGTTAACGCCGTGCTGGAAAGCGGCGATATTTTGCAGGTGGAAGGCCCCAACGGGGCCGGTAAAACCACGCTGCTGCGCATTATTGCCACGGCGTTGAGTCCCTGTGCGGGGCAATTGCTGTGGCGGGGCGAGAATGCCTTGCGCCACCGCCAGACCTATTTGCAAAACATGCTCTTTCTCGGGCATCTGCCCGGGCTCAAACAATCCCTGTCTCCCCTCGAAAACCTGCAATGGTGGCGCCGGGTACACCCGGACAACAGCGCCTTCGACTCCCTTGAGGTGCTGTCCCAGCTCGGGCTGCGGGGCTATGAGGATGTGCCCTGTTACACCCTCTCCGCCGGCCAGCAACGGCGGGCGGCACTGGCGCGACTGCTGGTGACGGAGGCGCCCCTGTGGGTGCTGGATGAGCCCTTTACCGCCATCGACAAACAGGGGGTCGCCGCGCTGGAGGCGCTACTGGTCCAGCATGCCGGGCGGGGCGGTATCGTGGTGCTTTCCACCCACCAGGACCTGGGTATTGCCAATATTCGTCGTTTATCGCTCACGAATATGGCGCAGGCGGCCTGATCGTGGGACAGGGCTTTGTCGCAATCCTGCGGCGGGATGTGCTGCTGGCCTTTCGCAATCGCGGCGAGATCGCCAATCCGGTGATTTTCTTTTTTATTGTGGTGACCCTGATTCCCTTGGGGCTGACACCGGAGGCCAGCCGCCTGGCGGAAATTGCCCCCGGCATTTTGTGGGTGATGGCGCTGTTGGCGTCGCTGTTGTCGGTGGAGGGCCTGTTTCTCAGCGACTACCGCGATGGCACGCTGGAGCAACTGGTCATTTCCCCCCAGCCGCTGTACCTGATGGTGCTGGCAAAAATACTGGCCCACTGGCTGGTCAGCGGTCTGCCACTGACCCTGTTGGCGCCGGTTTTGGGTATGATGTTAGCCCTGCCGGAGGCGGGCTACCTGCCGCTGGTGCTGAGTCTGTTGATGGGCACTGCGGTGCTCAGTCTGATCGGCGCGATTGGCGCTGCACTGACGGTGGCCCTGCGCAAGGGCGGCCTGTTGTTGTCGCTGATTGTCATGCCCCTTTACATGCCGGTGCTGATCTTTGGTTCCAGTACGGTACAGCGAGCAGTAGACGGTTTTTCGGTACAGGGGTCCCTGGCAGTGATGGGCGCACTGCTGGCGTTCGCCCTGTTGATTTCGCCCTTCGCCACGGCGGGCGCTTTGCGGGTCAGCATGCACGGCTGATCACTCCATCAATGGCAAGAGAGAGATAAGAACGGTTATGTGGCAGTGGTTCCACCGATTGGGTTCGCCGCGCTGGTTTTACCAGGCCAGTGGCAAATGGTTGCCCTGGGTATCCCTGGCGGCGTTGTTGCTGCTGGTGACCGGCATTGTCTGGGGATTGGCCTTTGCGCCGCAGGATGCCAAGCAGGGCAACAGTTTTCGCATCATTTATATCCATGTGCCGGCGTCCTTTCTGGCGCTGGCCGGCTATTACGTGATGGCGTTGGCCGGGGCGGTGGGGTTGATCTGGAAAATGAAGCTGGCGGACATGGTGATGAAGTCCGCCGCACCGATCGGCGCAGCGCTGACCTTCGTCGCCCTGGTGACCGGCGCGGTCTGGGGCAAGCCCACCTGGGGAACCTACTGGGTCTGGGACGCTCGAATTACCTCGATGCTGGTGTTGTTCTTTCTGTATCTGGGGGTGATTGCCCTGCAGTATTCCTACAATGGCCAGGATGCGGCGAACAAGGCCAGCGCGGTGTTGTCTCTAGTAGGTATGGTGAATATTCCGATCATCTACAAATCGGTGGACTGGTGGTACACCCTGCACCAGCCGGCCACCATCAAATTGACTGAGGCTCCCTCCATGCACCCGGATATGTTTCATCCGCTGCTGGTGATGATTCTCGGTTTTTACTGTTTTTATGCCTTGGTGTTGATCCTCAATACCCGCGCGGAGATCCTCTACCGGGAGCGGCGCACCCGCTGGGTACAGGATATGGTGGTACCGGCGGCGGGGGACGGTCTATGATGTTCCGCTTTGACAGCTTGCAGGACTTCCTGCTGATGGGGGGGCACGGCCCCTATGTGTGGTCGTCCTATATCATTTCCATCGCGGTGATGTTGTGGCTAGTGGCCAGCCCGTTGCGCCGCCGCCGCAAGCTGCTGGCGGATGTGGTGCGCCAACAGCGCCGCGAAGCCATGCGCCAGCTGGACGCGGCGAGTGCAGCGGGTTTGGCAACAGAGAATCGGGAATAGTCAGTGATGCATCCAGTTCGTCGACAGCGTTTGTTTTTGGTGATCTTCATTATCGCCGTAGCCAGTGTGGCGGTGGGGTTGATGAGCTTCGCGCTGCGGGAAAATATCAATCTGTTTTACCCGCCCGCCAATATTGTTTCGGGAGAGGCGCCCAAAGGGGTGAGAATTCGCGCCGGTGGCATGGTGGTGGATGGCAGTATCAAGCGCGCCGATGATTCGCTGTTCGTCAGCTTCCTCATTACCGATGGCGAGGCCGATGTGGAGGTGCATTACACCGGCATCCTGCCGGACCTGTTTGCCGAGAGCCAGGCCGCCGTGGTGATGGGCGAGCTGAATGGGGACGGTGTATTTCTGGCCTCCGAGGTGCTCGCCAAACACGATGAAAACTATACACCCCCGGAAGTGGCCGACGCCATGGACGCCGCCCATCAGCGGGCTCAGAAGGCGAACGGTGGTTAATGGTCAACGGGGTGCCGGCTGTTGAGGAGAATAAACTGTGATTGCTGAGTACGGTCACTTCGCCCTGATTCTGGCGCTGGTGCTGGCGCTGTTGCAGGCGGTGATCCCGTTTGCTGGCGCCGCGCTGGGCAACCGTTTGTGGATGTCCTCCGCCAGGCCGCTGGTGGTGGGGCAGACGGTGATGGTGGCCTTCAGTTTTGGCTGCCTGGTGGCGCTGTTCCTCAATGATGATTTTTCGGTCCGCTATGTGGCGGCCAATTCCAATTCCCTGTTGCCGGACTATTACAAGGTCAGTGCCGTATGGGGGGCCCACGAGGGGTCATTGTTGCTGTGGGTGTTGATCCTGTCCGGCTGGAGTTTTGCCGTGGCGCTGTTCAGCCAAACGCTGCCGCGCATACTGGTGGCCCGGGTATTGTCCGTGATGGGGATGATCAGTGTCGGCTTCTATCTGTTCCTGCTGTTTACCTCCAATCCGTTTGCCCGCAGCCTGCCGTTCTCGCCAATGGAGGGTGCGGATCTCAACCCGCTGTTACAGGACTTCGGACTGATTGTTCATCCCCCCATGTTATACATGGGCTATGTGGGCTTTTCAGTGGCCTTTGCCTTTGCCATCGCCGCGCTGTTGGCGGGGCGCATGGACGCCGCCTGGGCGCGCTGGACCCGCCCCTGGACCAATGTGGCCTGGATGTTCCTGACCCTGGGGATCGCCCTGGGCAGCTGGTGGGCCTACTACGAACTGGGTTGGGGCGGCTGGTGGTTCTGGGACCCGGTGGAAAATGCCTCGTTCATGCCCTGGCTGGTGGGCACCGCGCTGGTCCATAGCCTGGCGGTGACCGAAAAGCGCGGGGTGTTCCGCAGCTGGACGCTGCTGCTGGCCATTTTCGCCTTTTCCCTGAGCCTGCTCGGTACGTTTCTGGTCCGTTCCGGGGTGCTGACATCGGTACACGCGTTTGCCGCAGATCCCGAGCGGGGGATCTTCATTCTGGCCTTCCTGGCCATGGTGGTGGGCGGGTCGCTGTTCCTGTACGCACTGCGTGGTCCGGCGGTGCGAAGCGCCGCCAGCTTTAATGGGCTGTCGCGGGAAATGTTCATGCTGATCAACAACATCCTGTTGGTCAGTGCCATGGTGATTATTCTGTTGGGTACGCTCTATCCATTGATCGCCGATGTACTGGACTGGGGCAAGATTTCTGTCGGTCCGCCCTATTTCAATCTGTTTTTTGTGCCGTTGATGCTGGTGCTGGCGGTGTTGATGGCAGTGGGCTCGGTGTTGCGCTGGAAGCGCAATGAGTTGAGCGTGTTGGGCCGTTTCCTGAATATCCCGCTAGTGGTGTCACTGCTGGCCGGAGCCCTGTTCCCGCTGTTCTTCGGCGAGCACTACTCGCCGATGGCGGCGGTCACCGTGGCGGTCGCCGTGTGGGTGGCCGCGGTGACGGTTCGGGATCTGTGGCGGAAGTCCGGTCACAGCCGTTCCCGGCTATACGGTTTACGGCGACTCAAGGGCAGCTATTACGGCATGGTGCTGGCCCACCTCGGGGTGGCGGTATGCATCGTCGGCGCGGGTTTGACCACCCTCTACAGCGTGCAGCGGGATGTGCGCCTGTCTCCCGGTGATCGCGCAGAAGTGTCGGGATACCAGTTTGAATTTGTCGAGATGCGCCCCGTCCAGGGACCCAACTACATCGCCGACCAGGCTTTGGTGAAGGTGACCCGCAACGGCCGTGTGGTGGATGAACTGCGCCCCGAGAAACGCCGTTATGTGGCCACTGGCCAGACCATGACCGAGGCGGCCATCGGCAGTGGCCTGTGGCGGGATCTGTATGTCGCGCTGGGGGAGCCATTGGCCGGTGATGCCTGGGCGGTGCGAATTCACATCAAACCCTTTGTGCGCTGGATCTGGCTGGGTGGCCTGTTGATTGCCATCGGCGCTTTGCTGGCGGTGCTGGACAAGCGCTATCGCCGCCAACCCGTGACGGAGGCCGCCCCTGAAGGCCTCGCCGCCAATCTGTGAGGAGTAGCGCAGTGGCCCGCTTGAAACTGTTTATTCCCCTGCTGGTATTTGTGGTGCTGGCCGTGTTTTTAATGAACGGCCTGAAGCGCGATCCCAATGCCATGCCCTCGGCGCTGATCGACCGACCGGTGCCGGCATTTTCCCTGCCCGTTTCGGGAGGCGAGGCGAGGTTGGTTGATCAGGGTATTTTTCTGGGGCAGCCCGCGCTGCTGAATGTCTGGGCCACCTGGTGCATCAGCTGCCGGGTGGAACACCCCTACCTCAATAAACTGGCAGGGCAGGGGGTGCGTATCATCGGTCTCAACTACAAGGATGACCGGGCCGCAGCTGACAAATGGCTGGCGGAAAAGGGCAATCCCTATCAGATCAACGTGATTGATGCCGACGGTCGCCTGGGATTGGATCTCGGCGTCTTCGGTGCCCCGGAGACCTATGTGGTGGACCGCAACGGCATGATCCGTTACAAGCACGTGGGCGTGATCGATGATCGCGTCTGGAAGCAGAAAATTTTGCCGCTCTGGCAACAGCTTTAATGAGGAAACAGCATGGCTGAAGAAGATTATCAGCGCGGTATGAAGGTGCGCCGCAAGGTCATGGGTGATGAGTTTGTCGATCGCGCCATGGATGCCGTTACCGACTTTACCCGCCCGGTGCAGGATTACATCAACGAAAATTGTTGGGGCTCAGTGTGGGCGCGCGACACCTTGCCGCTGAAAACCCGCAGCATAATCACCATCGCCGCGCTGGCCGCCCTCAAGGCACCGGCGGAGCTGAAGGGGCACGTGCGCGGTGCGTTGCGCAACGGCTGCACCCCGGAAGAAATCCGTGAAGTGCTGCTTCACACCGCCCCCTACATCGGGGCGCCGGCCTTGCAGGAGGCCTTTCGGGCAGCCAAGGAAGTTATTGAAGACCTTTGAAGGGGACGCGCTCTCCACGAGCAGACTCCGCTCTTACACAACGGGAATGAACTCAGTGCGCAATCGCCTATTTGCCTATCTATCGTTGTTGCTGGCGCTATTAGTACCGGTGCCGGGCTGGAGCGGGGTAGAGGTTAAAAACTTCTCCAGCGACGCCGAGCGAGAACGCTATCAGGTGTTGGTTACCGAACTGCGCTGTCCCAAATGCCAGAACCAGAATCTGGCGGATTCCAATTCCCCGATTGCGGCAGATTTGCGCGACGAAATCTACCGGATGCTGGAGCAGGGCAAGAGTGATCGGGAGATAGTCGATTTCCTGGTGGCGCGCTATGGCGAATTCGTGCTCTACAAGCCGCCGGTAAAACAGACCACGCTGGTGCTTTGGTTGACGCCGGGGCTATTGGTACTGATCGGTCTGGTGATCATCTTGCTGGTGCGCCGACGTCAAGCCGCCCCGGTTGGCGAAACGGCATTGGCCGGCGATGAGCAAAAACGGTTACAGGCCTTGTTGCAGGGTACAGCGCCGCCGGATGACACGCCTGACGGCAACGGGAGTGATCGCTGATGTGGCTGGTACTCGGGCTGCTGGCATTGACCGCGGCCGCATTCGTTATTTTTCCCCTGTTGCGAAAGTCGTCCGTTGCGGAAGTAGCCGACCCGGTCCACGCCAATGTGCTGTTGTACCGGGAGCAGCTGTCGGAACTGGACCGTCAGTTGGCCGATGGCGAGATGGATGCGGCGCAGTACGCCGAGCTGGTGGCGGAACAGCAGCGACTGTTACTGGCCGATGAAACGACGGTGGCGGCGCGCGCAGGCGCTACCGGCCGCGGGGCCTGGCTGCTGCTGACGGGGCTGCTGCTGGTGCCGCTGCTGTCTTTCAGCCTGTACCAGATGCTCGGCGCCGGCGACGATGTGGCGATTACTTCGCTGATGGAGCGGCGGGCGCAAGGCGATCTCGATGCCGAGGCCGACGCGGCGCTGCGACAACAATTGCAACAGCGCATAGCCAGGCGCCTGCAGAGCCAGCCGGACAATATCTATTACCAGGTCACCCTGGCGCGACTGCAACTGGAGCAGGGCGATTTCCTGCAGGCCAGCGCCACCTACCAGCAGGCAGTGGCGTTGAGTCCGGATGATGCCGAACTGTTGGCCGAGTACGCCCAGGCGGTCTACTTCGCCGCCGGCAATCGCTTTGCGGGGACCGCGGGCGATGCCCTGGATCGCGCACTGGCGGCCGACCCCAATAACCTGACCGCGCTGGGTCTGCAGGGCATTCGCGCCTTTGAGGGCGGCGATTATCGCCTCGCCATGGCCAGTTGGCAGACCGCGTTGCGGGCCATTCCCCCGGCCACGCCCCAGGCCCAGGCGCTGCAGGCGGGTATCGAGCGCGCCCGGCAGCAGCTCGGTGAAGCGTTGCCTTCGCTGCAGGTCAGTGTTGCGCTGGCCCCCGGTTTGAGCGCGGACCCCTCGCAGTTGGTGTATGTGTTCGCCCGGGAGTGGCAGGGCCCCCCGATGCCCCTGGCCGTGGCCCGCTTGCGGGTGTCCGACCTGCCCACCACGGTGACCCTGGACGATTCCATGGCCATGCCCGGCGGCAAACCGCTGTCGTCGGCCAACAAAGTCCAGGTGGTGGCGCGGGTCTCCAAAAGCGGTTCGGCGATCCCCGCTGCGGGTGATCTGGAGGGCAGCAGCGAAGCGCTCAGCTTTGCCGGAGAGGCTGTTCAGCAAATCGTGGTGATCGATCGGCAATTATAAACGGGCGGTCGCTTGTGGCCCCCACACAGCTGTGTAAAATCTGTTCTTTTAGCTGAGTCCACAGACTTGGCCAATCCGGGGTCCCCGGCAGCGGATATTCTGGCAGGAACGCCAACTTCAAAGAGACATTCATGCGCCTCAAATGTATCAAATTGGCAGGGTTCAAGTCGTTTGTAGACCCGACCACCGTGTCCTTCCCCAGCAACCTCTGTGCCGTGGTGGGCCCGAACGGTTGCGGTAAATCCAATATTATCGACGCGGTGCGCTGGGTGATGGGCGAGAGCTCCGCCAAACACCTGCGCGGCGAGTCCATGACCGATGTCATCTTCAACGGTTCCGGTGGGCGCAAACCGGTGGGGCAGGCCTCCATCGAATTGGTATTTGATAACGCCGATGGCAGTCTGGGTGGCGAATACGCCAGCTGGAGTGAGATCTCCATCAAGCGCAAGGTCACCCGCGACGGCCAGTCCAACTACTTTCTCAACGGCAACAAATGTCGCCGCCGGGATATCACCGACATCTTCCTCGGCACCGGACTGGGGCCGCGCAGTTACGCCATTATCGAACAGGGCATGATTGCCAACCTGATCGAAGCCAAGCCCGATGAATTGCGCATCTATATCGAAGAGGCGGCGGGCATCTCAAAATACAAGGAGCGCCGCAAGGACACCGAGAGCCGTATGCGCCGCACCCAGGAAAACCTGGAGCGGCTCACCGATATCCGCGAGGAGCTGGGGCGCCAGCTGGGCCGTCTCGAACGCCAGGCCCAGGCCGCCGAAAAATATGCCGAACTGAAGAAAGAGGAGCGGCGGGTCAAGGCGGAATTGCAGGCGCTGCGCTGGCAGGTGCTGGAAGGGCAAATGGCCGAACGGCGCAAGGTGATTACCGACTACGAATTGAAAATCGAGGCGCTGGTCACCGAGCGCAGCGGTTGTGATACCGCCCTGGAGCGCCACCGCACCGAGTACACGGAATACGGCGACGGTTTCAATGAGGTGCAGGGCCGCTATTACGCCATCGGTGCCGAAGTGGCCCGCATCGAGCAGGCGATCCAGCACGTCCAGGATCGCGCCCGGGAGCTGGAGCAGGATCTGGCCCAGACGGAGCGCAACTTTGCCGAATCCGAAGAGCACCTGCGCAGTGACCGCGAAAAGGCCGAGGGCTGGCAGCGCGAGCTGGCGGACATCGTTCCGGAACTGGAGAAAGTGGCGGATTCCGAGGCGCTTTCCCAAGCCGCTCTGTTGCAGGCGGAAGACTCCATGCAACAGTGGCAGTCCAGCTGGGACGAGTTCAATCAGGGTGCCGCCGCACCGCGCCAGCAGGCGGAGGTACAGCAGTCCCGTATCCAGCATTTGGAACAGGTACTGCGTCGGCTCGATGAACGCATCGAGAAAATTCAGCTGGAATATCGGGATCTCAGCGACAGTCCGTTACAGGAAGAAATCGCCCTGGTACAGGAGCAGTTGGCGGAAGTCGAGCTGGCCCTGGGGGACCAGCAGGCCACGCTGGAAAACCTCAATACCGCTAGCGAAAGCGCCCGGCAGCAGGGAGTCGAGGTCGGCGCCGA
>NZ_JBFHQR010000090.1:0-9631 GCF_041592135.1 Porticoccus sp.
CTCACCCGCGGGGCCGCTGCCAATGATTACGAGGTCATACTGATAATCCGCCATTCGTTACCGCTCCAGTCTTGCATGAACGGCGCGGTTTGTTTTCACGGAGAACAAATCGCGCCGTTCCAAGGTTTTTCTCTTTAAGCGCCTAAGAGGCATGTCACTTCTTGGTCGCCACATCCGCATCGTCAAGCAGCAGCGACTCGTAGGCCTGGTAATCCCGACTCGCCGCCGTCAGGGCGATAGTCGCCGTCAACAGTTTCTGTTGATCGCTGCCGAGCTGGGAAAAATCACCCTCTTTGACCTTGACCAGTGAGACCAGCACATAGTCACCGCTCTCCAGTACCAGTCCCTCCACCACCGGTTGCGCCGCAGGCTCCGCCATGGCAAACACCCGCTGCCGAATCTCATTATCCTGGTTGCCGGTAAAGCGCTTGGTATCCAGGCTGACCTGCCAGTCCAGGGACTCCCCCTTGGCCACGTCTTCGATGGTTTCACCGGCCTTGACTCTGGCGGCCAGGGCCTCGCCACGGACCATTAATTCGCGTTTGGCGAGTTGCTGTTTCAGCATCGCCTCAATGCTGTCCCGGACTTCAGACAGAGGTTTCTGGCTGGCGGGAATACGCTCTTTCAAGGCCAGCACCAGCACATGGTCATCCGCCAACTCCAGCACTTCACTGGCCCGACCCTCGTCCAAAACCGACTTGCTGAAGGCGGCACTGACCACCGCGGGGTTGGTCATAACACCCTCGCCCTGGGCACGGCTAAAGGGTTTGGATGTGTGCAACTCGACCCCCATGCGATCGGCCACAGCCCCCAGTGACTCCGCGTTGTAGGCGAGGTCTTTCAGTTCCTCGATGCGCTCGGGCAACAATTCCATCTCGAGTTGACGGGTCAGTTCGGCGCGAACCACAGGCTCAAGGGACTCGCGGGTCGGCACATCCGCCGCTTTCTCGTCGAGCAGCTTGAGCAAATGCAGGCCCAATTCACTTTCCACAACATCGGAAACCTGTCCGACGGTCAACTTGTCCAGCGCTGCAGCCAGGGGTTCCGGCAGGTCGCCCACCTGGACAAAGCCGAGATCGCCGCCCTGCTCGGCGGAACCGTAGTCCTCGGAATACGCCTTCGCCAGCGCCGCGAAGTCTTCACCGCTTGTCAGCTTGTCCTGTATCTCAGCCATTTTTTGCAGCTGACTCTGGTCGTCCTGGCGCTCCAACAGGATCTGGGCAACCCGGCGGGAACGAGAAGCCGCCGCCGCGGCAATTCTGGTGTCGATGAAATCGTCCACCATGCCCTGCTCAACATCCACATCCTCTGCCAGATCGGCAGGGCGCAGTTCCAGATATTCGACAACCAACTGCTCTTCGGACACAAATTGATCCGGATTGCCGTCGTAATAGGCTTTAACGTCTGCTTCACTGACGGCGATGGACTCCAACAGCGGCGCCCTCGGGATCGTCAGGTAGTAGTAATCGCGCGCCTGCTCGGTAATACCCGCCAACAGGGTGCTTTCCGGGGCAGTGGAAAATCCGGTGGTGGCCACGCCCTGCATAAATTGGTTGGTCACCATATCGGTGGTCAGCAATTTATTGTAGGAGGAGGGCGAGTAACCCATCTGCCTGAGCACAAATTCATAGCGCTCGGTATCGAATTTGCCATCGGTTTGAAAGTCCGGCACTTCCATCAACAGCCGATAAACCGTCTTCTTATCAATCCCCATGCCCTGATCAAGGGCTGACTGCTCTACCACTTTTTGGCGCACCAACTGCTGCAACACCGGACCGCGCAGCTGGTCTTCACTGACCATGGAGGGATCAATATTCTGGTAGCGATTGAGTATCTGCTGCTTTTGCAACGCAACCGCCTGTTGCAGACGCAGTTCGGTAATGCTCTCGCCATTGACATTGGCCGCCTCTTCCACGGCACTGCCGCTCAGGAAGATAGCATCCACGCCAAACAGTGCGAAGGGCACGATGATGATCGCGATCAAAATCCCCTTGGCGGCGCCATGAAGATTGTCTCGAAAGTTCTGAAGCATAGAAATCTCTTGGGGTTAGCGAAGCGTACCGGGACATCCTATAAAAAAAGGCGCATCGCTGATGCGCCTTTCAAGGTTTGAGGAACTCAAACAATGAACGCTGTCTGTTAGTTAACAGCGTCCTTCAATGCTTTACCTGCTTTAAAACTAGGCACGTTGGCAGCAGCAATTTTGATTTCAGCGCCAGTCTGCGGGTTGCGGCCAGTACGGGCGGCGCGCGGCTTCACAGAAAAAGTTCCAAAGCCTACCAGAGATACCGCATCGCCTTTCTTCAGGGCGCTGGTAACAGCATCGATGGCTGCATCCAGAGCGCGACCGGCAGAGGCTTTAGACAGATCGGCTGCATCAGCAATTGCATCAACGAGTTCAGATTTATTCACAATAATCCCCTTGTTATGGTTGATTAAACTATTCACCTGCAACACACACAACGCAGCGGCTTTCTGCAGGCTGTGGCATAGAAGACGACTGCAACGTTATACCAACCAGCCCAAAACCGGTCAAGCGCTTTAGTGAGTATTTATGCGGGCTACAGCCTCACTGGCAGACTTTTTCTCATCGCTGTCGACCCGCTCATACTCCTCGTCAGACAAGGGTTCCGGTTTTTGCGTCAGGGCAATTTCCAGCACATCATCGATCCAGCGAACCGGGCGAATATCAAGATCTGCTTTAATATTTTCCGGTATCTCCTTGAGGTCCCGCTCATTTTCCTGGGGAATAATGACCGTGCGGATGCCGCCGCGGTGGGCCGCCAGCAGTTTTTCCTTGAGACCACCGATCCTCAACACCTGTCCGCGCAGGGTAATTTCACCGGTCATCGCCACATCGGCTCTCACCGGGATACCGGTGAGCACCGACACAAACGCCGTGCACATGCCAATGCCGGCACTGGGGCCATCTTTTGGCGTGGCACCTTCCGGGACGTGTACGTGCAGGTCGTATTTCTGGTAGAAGTCGCGGCGGATTCCCAACAGCTTGGCGCGGCTGCGCACCACGGTCAGAGCGGCCTGAATGGACTCCTGCATGACGTCCCCCAGCGAGCCGGTCTTCACCACCTGGCCCTTGCCGGGAACCGCCGAGGTTTCAATGGTCAGTAGCTCACCGCCCACCTGGGTCCAGGCCAGGCCGGTTACCTGGCCGATTTGGCTCTCCGCTTCGGCGCGGCCAAAATCGTATTTGCGCACGCCGAGCAGGTCCTCAAGGCTATCCTGGGTGACCAGCTGCAACCCCTGACGATCCTCCCGCACGTAACTGGTCACCACCTTGCGGCAGATTTTTGCCAGCTCGCGCTCCAGGCCGCGCACACCCGCTTCCCGGGTGTAATAGCGGATCACATCGCGCACCGCCTCTTCTGCCATCTCCAGCTCGCTGTCCTTGAGGCCGTTGGCCCTGCGCTGTTTCGGCAACAGGTATTTCAGGGCAATATTGACCTTTTCCTCCTCGGTGTAGCCGGGGATGCGGATCACCTCCAGCCGGTCGAGCAGCGGCCCCGGGATATTCATCGAGTTGGCAGTGCAGATGAACATCACTTCCGAGAGGTCGTAATCCACCTCGAGGTAGTGATCGTTGAAATTGTTGTTCTGCTCCGGGTCGAGCACTTCCAGCATGGCCGAGGCGGGGTCGCCGCGGTGATCCATGCCCATCTTGTCAATTTCGTCCAGCAGGAACAGCGGGTTCTTGACCCCGACCTTGGACAGCTTCTGGATCAGTTTGCCGGGCAGTGAACCGATGTAGGTGCGGCGGTGGCCGCGGATTTCCGCCTCATCGCGCACCCCGCCCAGGGACATGCGCACATATTTTCTGCCGGTGGCCTTGGCAATGGACTCACCCAGGGAGGTTTTGCCGACACCGGGAGGGCCCACCAGGCACAGCACCGGTCCCTTCAGTTTTTTCACCCGCTGCTGTACCGCGAGGAATTCAAGAATGCGCTCTTTCACCTCTTCCAGACCGTAGTGATCCTCGTTGAGTATGCGCTCGGCCCGCTGCAGGTCGTGGCGCACCTTGGAGCGCTTCTTCCAGGGCACACTCACCATCCAGTCGATATAACCGCGCAGCACCGAGGCTTCCGCCGACATCGGCGACATCATCTTCAGCTTGTTCAGTTCGGACCTGGCCTTGTCAAAGGCGTATTTCGGCATGCCCGCTTCCTGGATCTTGGTTTCCAGCTGCTCGATATCGTTGCCGCCTTCCTCCACCTCGCCGAGTTCTTTCTGAATGGCCTTCATCTGCTCGTTGAGGTAGTACTCCTTCTGGCTTTTCTCCATCTGCTTTTTCACCCGACCGCGAATGCGCTGCTCCACCTCGAACAGTTCAATCTCGGATTCCATCAGCGCCAGCAGGCTTTCCAGCCGCGCGCTCACCGCCGCGGCTTCCAGAATCTGCTGTTTTTGCTCGACACTCAGGGTCATGTGAGTAGCCAGGGTATCCGCCAGACGGCTGGCATCATCGATACCAGCCACGGTGCTGACCACTTCGGAGGGAATTTTCTTGCTGAGGTTCACGTACTGCTCAAACTGGGTCAGCGCCGAACGCATTAACGCCCCGCTCTCCTTGTTGGAGAGAATCTCCTCCGACATCGGCAGGTAGCTGCAGACAAAATAGCCCGGCGACTCGTCAATCGATTCTATTTTCACCCGCTCTGTGCCTTCCACCAGCACTTTTACCGTGCCGTCGGGCAACTTGAGCATCTGCAACACCGAGGAGAGCGTGCCAACCCGGTACAGGTCCTCGGGGCTCGGGTCATCCACAGCGGCTGACTTCTGGGCAACCAGCAAAATCTGCTTGTCGTTCGCCATCGCCGCTTCCAGCGCCAGGATCGACTTTTCGCGGCCCACAAACAAAGGTATTACCATGTGCGGATAAACCACCACATCGCGCAGCGGCAACATGGTCAACTCATTGTGCACCGTATTTTGTCCCATTCCCTCAACCTCATTCCGAGAATTTCATCGTTGTAGCTTACCGCAAATATGGGGACTGCCCAGTCAAAAACAAGTACAAATGAGAATATTTTCACCCGCAACTTTTCAGCCGCAATAAAAAAGGACCCCCCAGGGCGTCCCATCGCGATGATGCCGCCAATGTAAAACTCAGTGTGGGGCTTCATCATACCACCGACATACCGGAGTTTGTGGCGCTCAGCGAGGGCAACGAAAATGACATGGTGGAAGGGTGAAAGTTTTGTTTTCCCAAAGGCAGCATCGTCGCGTTTGATAAGGGGTATGTGGACTATCAATGGGTTGGAAGCCTTACCAAACAAGGGGTTGGCTTTGTCACCCGACTACGCTCAAAGGCCGTCTACCGAGTGCTTGAGCGTAAGACAGTTGATAAACAAACTGGTCTCACCAGCGATCAGTTTATCGAGCTGACGAGTGCTCACGCCATCAAACGGGGTGCTCCCAGGCTACGTCGGGTTGGTTATCGTGACCCCGAGACGGGCCAGTATTATCAGTTTTTGACCAACAACTTTACCTTGTCAGCGGCCACGATTGCGGCCATTTATAAGGATCGCTGGAAGGTTGAGTTGTTCTTCAAGGCAATCAAACAGAACCTGAAGATTAAAGCCTTCGTGGGCACCTCGAAGAATGCTGTCCTTACGCAGATATGGATTGCGTTGATTGTGTATCTGCTGGTGGCATTTGCACGCTACAGTGCCAAAACAGGCTGGACCGTTTAACGTATGTTGAGGGTGCTACAAGCTAAATCTATTTGAGAGAAAAACGCTAAGAGAGATATTTAACCCGCACCCACCGCCCAATCAAAAAGACCAGCCTCAGATGAGGCTGGTCTTATGACGGTGAAACTGTGGGACAGCAGTGCCCCGCAGGGCCCTTTCAGATGTTGCCCGCGGGCGACATCACTCGTCGCTGGCAGCAGCCTTGTGTGGCTCGTTGTTCTCATAGACCAGCAGCGGTTCCGATTCACCGCGGATGACGGCGCCATCAATGACCACCTTGCCGACATTTTCAGAGGACGGAATGCTGTACATGGTATCGAGCAACACGTTTTCGATGATGGAACGCAGTCCGCGCGCGCCCGTCTTGCGCTCCAATGCCTTCTCGGCGATGGCTTCCAGCGCATCGCGGCGGATATCCAACTCAACACTTTCCATGTCAAACAGGGTTTCGTATTGTTTGACCAGAGAGTTTTTCGGCTCTATCAGGATATTCACCAGGGCATTGCGATCCAGCTCTTCCAGCGTGGCAATCACCGGCAGGCGCCCGACGAACTCGGGAATCAAGCCATAGCGTACCAGATCCTCCGGTTCGACCTCAGCCAGGGTCTGGCCGATATCCTTGCCCGTCTGCTTGCTCTTTACTTCGGCACTGAAGCCGATGCCGCCCTTCTCGGAGCGCTCGCGAATCACCTTCTCCAGGCCGGCAAACGCACCGCCACAGATGAACAGGATATTGGAAGTATCGACTTGCAGGAACTCCTGCTGGGGATGCTTGCGCCCCCCCTGGGGCGGCACCGAGGCCACCGTGCCTTCGATCAGTTTCAACAGTGCCTGCTGCACCCCTTCACCGGAAACATCGCGGGTAATGGAGGGGTTATCCGATTTGCGGGATATCTTGTCGATCTCATCAAGGTAGACAATGCCGCGCTGGGCCTTTTCCACATCGTAATCACACTTCTGCAGGAGTTTTTGGATGATGTTCTCGACATCCTCCCCCACATAGCCCGCTTCGGTAAGGGTGGTGGCATCCGCAATGGTAAAGGGGACATCCAGCAGACGGGCCAGCGTCTCCGCCAACAGCGTCTTGCCGCTACCGGTGGGACCGATCAGCAGAATATTACTTTTACCGAGTTCGATTTCGCCACCGGTGCCCTTGCCACCACTCTGTAACCGCTTGTAGTGGTTGTAGACGGCAACGGCGAGAATTTTTTTGGCGCGCACCTGACCGATGACGTACTGATCGAGAATATTGTTGATTTCGATCGGCTTGGGCAGCTTCTCCCCGGAGGATTCGGCATCAACCTCCTGGATTTCCTCGGAAATAATGTCGTTACAGAGGTCAACGCACTCATCGCAAATGAACACCGAAGGTCCCGCAATCAACTTGCGCACTTCGTGCTGACTTTTGCCACAGAAAGAACAGTACAACAGCTTCCCGTCGTCACCCTCTTTTCCGGATTTCTGGTCGCTCATAACCACATCCCAACTATTCTACTCATCAAAAACCCGCGATCAGACAACAAAAAACTTATAAATCAACAGGATAAAAAAGCTTTTTCCGGGCACTTGAAAAAAGCCTACCCATTCTACGGGCGCTTGTCCAGTACCGTATCGATCAGACCATAGGACTTGGATTCCAGCGCATTCATAAAGTTGTCGCGCTCGGTGTCCAGCGCGATTTTTTCCACGGTCTGGCCGGTGTGGTGGGCCAGGCATTCATTCAGGCGCGCACGGATTTTGAGAATTTCCTGGGCGTGAATATGAATGTCGGACGCCTGTCCCTGGGCACCGCCGCTGGGCTGGTGAATCATCACCCGGGAATTGGGCAGGCAGTAGCGCTTGCCGGCTGCGCCGGCCGCCAGCAAAAAGGCACCCATGCTGGCCGCCTGGCCAATACACATGGTGCTCACATCCGGCTTGATGAATTGCATGGTATCGTAGATCGACATACCCGCCGTCACCGACCCGCCCGGCGAGTTGATATAGAGATGAATATCCTTGTCGGGATTCTCAGATTCCAGAAACAGCAGCTGCGCCACCACCAGGTTGGCCATGTAGTCTTCGACTGGACCCACCAGAAAAATGACCCGCTCCTTCAACAGCCGGGAATAAATATCGTAAGACCTTTCGCCCCGGGCGGATTGTTCCACCACGATCGGCACCAACCCTCCGGCACTGCGGACATCCATACCAGACAGAGATTGATCAAATTTCATAGGAATTCACTCAAGTAAGACGCGTTTCAGCATTGTAACCAGCACTTGAGATAAGGCAAGCAGCTGCCGGGGGCAAAAACTGTATTCGCCAACACACATCAGCCCCGCATGAGAAAACCCATCCGGGGCTGACAAGCCATCCGGCTCACGCCGGATGCAACTGACAAATCAGTTAAGAATCAATTCAGCCTTGCGCGTCGGGCTGAACGGCGTCCTGATAGCTGACCGGCTCTTCCGTCACGGCGGCAACCGCAAGCACCTGCTCAACCACCTGATCCTGCAGCACATTGCCTTCGACACTCTGCAACAATTGCTGGTCGCTGAAGTAATGTTTGACCACTTCCTCGGACTGCTCGTAAGTGGACGCAATTTCCTCAATGCGACTGCGAACCCTGGCCGGATCCACCTTCATCTTGTTGGCCATGACGATTTCCCTGACGATCAGGGCGGTATTGGCGCGACGCTTGGCCTGATCCATAAACAGGTTGTCAGGCAGCATATTGGGATCGAAATTATTATTTCCCTGCCCCATGCTTTGCGCCATCTGGTATTTCATCGAGGTGATCTCCTTGGCCACCAGGGCCTGGGGCACTTCCAGATCCTTGTGCATGTCGAACAGCGCCGACATAACGCGACCGGTGACCTTGCTGCGCAGGGCATTTTTGAGATCGCGCTCCATATTCTGGCGCACCACCTCGCGAAACTTCTCTTCTCCGCCCTGTTGCATGCCGTATTGCGCAAAGAAGTCGTCGTTCAACTCCGGCAAAACGGCTTCGGTCACGGAGTGCAGTTTGATCTTGAACTCAACCGCCGCGCCACGCAGCTCTTCGGCGTGATAGTCTTCCGGGAAAGTCAGGGGAATGATTTTCTCGTCGCCGACGGACATACCGACGATACCATCCTCAAACCCGGGAATGGCTTTACCGGTGCCGAGCTCAAGCAGGAAATCTTCCGCCTTACCGCCCTCAAACTCTTCGCCGTCTTTGGTGCCGACGTAATCGATGGCCACTTCGTCACCCATGGCGGCCGGGCGATCAACCTCTTCCCAGGTAGCACTCTGTTTGCGCAGCGCGTCGAGCATCGCCGTGACATCGCCTTCGGATACGTCACAGACCGGCTTGGTGATACTGAGCTGGGAGAGGTCACCCAGGGCCACTTCGGGCATCACTTCAAAGGTGGCGACGTATTCCAGATCCTGACCGGGTTCGTCCTTGATGGACTCGATCGCCGGCTGTCCCGCAGGCTGCAACTTTTCCTGGTTAACCGCTTCAGAAAAGGTCTTGCCCATCAGTTCGCCGACCACTTCCTGGCGAATACCCGCGCCAAAACGCTGCTTGACCACCTGCATCGGCACTTTGCCCTTGCGGAAGCCGTCCAGGCGGACGTTTTTACTGGCTTGTTCCAGGCGCTCTTTAACCGCGCTCTCAATACGTTCTGCCGGTACCCCTACGGTCAGCTTGCGCTCCAGACCGGAAGTTGTTTCGATGGAAACCTGCATGTTTGCCCTCTAAATAGTTCTCTAACTCGTTAACATCATGGTGCGGACGGAGAGACTCGAACTCTCACACTTCTCAGTACCAGAACCTAAATCTGGCGCGTCTACCAGTTCCGCCACGTCCGCAAAATGTCGGGGATAATCGAACAGGCGGCGATGGTCGCCCGCGACAAAGGGTGGGGATTTTGCCACAGGCCATGGCCCGCGGGCAA
>NZ_JBFHQR010000091.1:0-9620 GCF_041592135.1 Porticoccus sp.
AAATTACCGGCACCGCGGTGACCGCGGCAGCCACCGCCAGCACCCCGGCGGGAGCCTATCAGGTCGAGGTGTCCAGTCTGGCGAAAGCCTACAGTATCGCCACCACCGGCATTGCCGACCAAACGGTTGAACTGGGCGCCGGTACCATCAGCATCAATATCGGCAGCGGTCAGCAAACCGCCGTTGAAATTGTCGATGGCGCGAGTTCGCTGCAGGATATTCGCGATGCCATCAATGCCAGTGAAGCGGGGGTGTCCGCCTCCATCGTCAATGATGGCAGTGACACACCCTACCGCCTGGTGCTCACCGCTGCCGCGACCGGTACCGAGGCGGCGATTACCTCGCTGGATTTTGCCGGTCTGGCAAGCAGTTTGGTCACCGATCCGATCACCGAAATCGCCGCCGCCAACGCGGCGCTGACCGTTAACGGCATTGCCATCACCAGTCAAACCAACAAGGTTCAGGGCGCCATTCAGGGTGCCACCCTGAGTCTTGTCGAAGAGGGCTCGGCCAAGGTGGTGTTCGAGCGGGATACCAAGGCTATCAGTGATGCGGTTGAGGGTTTTGTCAGCGCCTACAACAAGCTGAACGACAGTATTACCAGCCTCACCCGTTACGACGCCGAAAGCGGCGAGTCGGGGGATCTGCTCGGCGATTCGACCTTGCGCAGCATCCAGGGGCAGATGCGCGCGGTGCTGAGTGCCGGGGTGGACGGGGGCGCATTTAACCGGCTGACCGACATTGGTATCACCCGGGAGCTGGGCGGCGCGCTCAAGCTGGATACGGAGGCGCTCGATGACATTATCGCGACACAGGAGCAGGCGTTGACCGATTTCTTTGCCGGCGTGGCCGACGGGCCGGCGGGCCTGGCGGACAATCTGGTGGAGCGACTGGATCAGGTGTTGGCGAGCAATGGTGTGCTGGAGAGTGCCAGCAAGGCCCTCGACGGCGGCGTCAAGCGGATGGATGAGCGCTATGCGCGCGTCGAGCAGAGTATTGACGCCACCATCGCCCGCTATCGCGCGCAGTTCAGCAAGCTGGACAGCACCATCGCCACGATGAACTCGACCAGTGGTTATCTGGCACAACAGTTTGAAATCATGAATGCGCAGCTCAACGGTTAAACCACAGGACGCCGCTTGATCGCCGCTAATTTGAAACCCATGGGGAGTGAATATGAGAGCAGGTTATGGGCCGCTGGCCCGAGCGAACGCCGTCGCAGCCTACAATAACATCGGGGTGGAAAGTGGCGTGATGTCGGCCAATCCGCACCAGTTGATTGTGATGTTATTTGACGGTGTGGACACCGCCCTGTGTGCGGCGCGCAAACACATGGCGTCAGGCAATATGGCGGAAAAGGGGCGCGCCATTTCAAAGGCCATCGATATTGTCAATCAGGGTTTGACGGCGGCCCTCGACCTGAAAAAAGGCGGGGAAATTGCAGAAAGCCTGGCACTGCTCTATCACTATGTAAGTGGGCTGTTGCTGCGGGCCAATTTGCACAACGACCTGCAGAAGCTCGATGAAGCTGCGAACCTGCTGTCGGAAATTGGCTCGGCGTGGCGTGATATTGGCAATCAGTTGTAGGGGATAGAGATGCGCACCCAGAAAGAATCGCAGGCGTTGGACCATGATTACGAACAGCTGCTGCAGCTGTCGAAGCGTATGCAGCTGCTGTCGCGCCAGGGTAACTGGTTGGAGCTGCTGGAAAAGCAAACCCTGTATGTGGCCCAGGTTGAGCGGCTTGCCCTGCAGGAGCGCAAGGGTGACGAGCAGCTGAGTCGCCGCTGCGCGTGGATTGAGGATCAGTTGCTGGAGCACGCCGAGGAAATCTGTGCCCACCTGATTGGCCGCCGCGACGAGATCGGCCAGCTGATCAACTCGGCCAATCAGGGTAATAGCCCGCTGCTCTATGACCACTGATTTTTCCGGCGCCAGGGCAGCAGGTTGCGATGAGTGGCATTACCCCACTGCTTGATACCCTGTTGCCGCAGACGTTGGCTAGAAAGGTCGATACGCTGACGCCCCGGTTGCTCAACGAGGCCGTCAACCCGGTGCCCCCCCCGGCGCCGATAAAACCCCTGCACAGTGATGGTCGGCTGAATTCTCCCGGCCCGGCTGGCGGCGTCCGGTCTGGGTCGCTGCTCAGGCCACAACCGGAGAGCCCGGCAGTGGTTGCCGGCGGCAAAGCCTTGTTGCCTGCCAGCGGCGCGACGGAGAGCACCCTCAGCCCGGCGGCAAAAATGCTGTCCTCGATTTATTCGTCCGCTCCGTTGCCGCCGGCGAAAGTGACCCTGCCCGCACCCTTTTTCCCCGCACCCAGTGCTGCTAATGCAGCGGTGCTGGCCCATGGCCTGGGCCAGAGTATCCGCGACAGCGGACTTTTTTATGAGTCCCATCTCGCCAGCTGGTACCGGGGCGAACTGCCGGTGCAGCAGTTGCAACGGGAACCCCAGATGCGACTGCTGGCGGTGCCGCGACCGGCGGCAAACCCCGATCAGGGTACTCCCGTGCGGTCGGATGTGCCGCTGTTGCCACCGGACGGAAAGCTCTCCCGGCCCGAAGCGAAGCCGTTGCCAAGCGCGCCGCTTCCGGCGCACTTCCGCCTCGCCGGCCAGCCCCTGCCCCGGGAAGCTGATCTGCTGCTGACGCGCCTGTCCGCGGCGGTGAGCAATGGGCCACCGATCGCTGCGGGTGATTTGCCCGATCTGCGGGAGGCAACCCAGGCCGTGGTACAGCAACAGCTGGCCCTGCTGGCCAGCCCGCTGTTGCACTGGGAGGGGGAGGTGTGGGCCGGTGCCCTGCTGGCGATGCTGATTCAGATCCCCGAGGGGCTTCACCAGCGCAACCGGGAGGGAGCCGGGTCCGAACAGTCACGGGGAACGCCGGGCGAACCAGCCTGGGACGCCGAACTGGCCCTTGAGCTGGCGGCGCTGGGGCAGGTGAAAATGAAGCTGTCGCTACAGCAGCGCGCCCTCAGCATTGCGGTGCAGGTGGACACGGAAGCGGGGGTGTCCTGTCTGGAAGCGCAAAAAGCCGCCCTGTTGAGCCAGCTGGAGCGCTGCGGATTTGAGCATCCCCAGGTGCGTTTTCAGGTTGTCGGGGTGACGGATGCCGGATGATGCGCCTTCTCCAGCTCTTCGCCAGGCAGTGGCGCTCAGCTACCAGGACGGCGATCAGGCGCCCCGCGTCATCGCCCGGGGTTACGGTCTGCTGGCCGAACGGATGATCGAGCTGGCCAGGCAGAACGATATTTTTGTGCACGACTCCCCGGAGATGGTGGGGTTGTTGATGCAGCTCGATATCGACCAGTGCATTCCCCCGGAACTCTACCGGGCCATTGCGGAGTTGCTGGTCTGGCTGCGCAATGTCGATCGCGACATCGAGGCGGAATAGTCCGCTGGCGCGGCACTGCTGCTCGTCTTGACCACTGCTCCTCCGCTTCCCGTCCCCGCCGCTGCGCTTTCCTGTTCCTGTTCCTTGCCCGCCGCTGCGCTGCCCTGCCCGTGCGGGGTCGTTCCCATGGCCGCCGCGATTAAAAATGGCGAACCCTCTGCAGTAAATTTTCGACCGGCCCTCAAGTAAAAAATAAACAGGCCGATGAATACCTGTACTGAGGCAGACAGAGAGCCATCTTTGGTTGCTGTTCAAGTAAGTAGCTGTAGTTTTTTCTGGTAGTGAATGTGGGGGAAGTGTGGCGAAGATACTTGTAGTGGACGATTCATCCTCTATACGTCAGATGCTGGTATGTGTGCTGGAAAATTCCGGTCACCAGGTCGTCGCTTCTGCCTGTGCCGAGGATGCCTTGCCTCAGCTGGAGGGCGCAGCGTTCCAGCTGATCCTGACGGACCTGAATATGCCCGGTTTAAACGGCATCGCCCTCGCCGAAAAAATTCGCGCGACCCCCGCCTACCGTGTCACCCCAATACTTGTCATGAGCACCGAGTCTAGTCCCGAGGTTAAACAGCAGTGCCGAGAGGTCGGGGTCACCGGCTGGGTTGCCAAGCCATTTGATCCGGACCAGCTATTGGAGATCGTACAAAGGGTGGTGTAGCAATGAAGATGACTGAAATCGGTTTTTACAAAGGCGGCCATCAGCCAAAAACAATAAACGGTGGTCAGGCTGGTAACGGTTTTAGTGGGCTCAGGTTTTTACCCTATGTCGCAGCGAGCGGCGACATGACAGGCATGATAAACAACTCCGCGAACAGACCCTTCAGGGGCGCCCACCAGCCGATGGATATCGCGGGAATTTTAAGTGATTTCGCTCAAGCGGGGATGTAGCTGTATGGCGAGAATGAAATTTCTTTTTAGTCAATATGATGGAGTACTGGCATGAATATGGGGCAAGTACTGGAGAGCGGCGTCGAGGACCTCGGCGGCGGCGGGCAATACCTGACCTTTATCCTGGCCGAGGAAGAATACGGCGTGGAGATCCTGCGGGTGCAGGAAATTCGGGGCTGGAGCAAGGTTACACCGATCCCTAATTCGCCCTCCTATCTGCGGGGTGTGATCAACCTGCGCGGCAATATTGTGCCCATTATCGACCTGCGGGAGCGGTTTGGCATCGCGCCCATGGAATACGGCCCCACCACGGTGGTGATCGTCGTCAGGGTGCGGGGCGATAGCGCCGAGAGGATTATGGGTATCGTCGTCGATGCGGTTTCAGAGGTGTACACCGTGGGGGCGAAAGACTGCCAGTCGCCCCCGGATTTCGGCAACGTGATTGATGAACAGTTTGTGAAGGGCTTGGCGAGTGTCGATGAGAAAATGGTGATCCTTCTGGATATTGATTTGTTATTGAATGCGGGAACCATGGAAACCGCAGCTTGAGTCCGGATATCTCCAGCAATCTTGAGTCGTGAAGTATTGGCATGAGGGGGAATAAATGAATCAACAAGTAGAACAATTACAAAATCAGGGGGGCGACAATTCGTCCAGGCCACAAAAAACAGGGTTTGCAAATCAGTTGTTGAAAGAAAGTTTTGCATTGCTTGCGCCCCGTCTCGATGAACTGGTGGCCAACTTTTATGGCCTGTTGTTTGAACGCTACCCGACGGTCAAACCGCTGTTCAGGAATGTGACGCCCCAGGATCAGAGAAAGAAGCTGGTGTCCGCCCTGCAGCTGGTGGTGAACAACCTGGAAAAACCCGAGTCGCTGATCAACATCCTCACTGAATTGGGCAAACGGCATCAGGTATACGGCGCGCTGGAACCCCATTACGCCGTTTTTTCTGAAACCCTGACGGATGCCATGGGGGAAATGGCCGGCGGCCAGTGGACAAGTGCTTACGCAACGGCCTGGCGCGATGCGCTGGCGTTAATCAATAACATCATGCTGAGTGCATACAGTAAACCAGAGGATGAAGCTATGGCGTCAACGATCGAAAAAGATAATGAAGAGGTGACTCCCGCGGCGACCACACAAGAGTCAAATCGTTTTCGGGCTGCCATCGCCGGTGCGACCACCCCCATGATTATGGTGGACCGCAACCGGGTGATTACCGACGTCAACCAGGCCAGTATCGAGGTCTGGAAAAAATACATGCACCTGTACGAAGAGGCCTACCCGGGTTTCGATCCCTACAACGTGATCGGCCTCTGTATCGACCAGTTCCATTCCCGGCCGGAGCACCAGCGCGCACTGCTGGACGACCCCAGCCGCCTGCCTTTCAATGGCACCATCGAACTCAATGGCCTCTACTTCAGGATGATCGCCACCGCGGTGATCGACGATGATGGCAACCATATCGGCAGCTTGCTGGAATGGGGCGACATTACCGAGGAAGTGCGCAACGCCAGGGATGTGGCGCGACTCACCTCCGCCATCGACGGCGCCAACACCAATATCATGATCTGCGATGTCGACCAGAAAATTGCTTATGCGAACCCGGCCATGCAGACCTTGTTCAAGTCCCGGGCCAGGGAGCTGCGGGAGGCGTTCCCCGGTTTTGATCCCAATAAACTGGTGGGGCAGGGCATCGAGTGCTTTGGCAATGTGCGCGCGTTGCAGTCCCATTGTTTGACAGATGCCCACAGTTTGCCCGCCAGTTCCGAGGTGGTGGCCGCGGGTGTCGAGTTTGAAGTCAATACCACCATGATCACCGGGTCCGATGGCGAGTACATGGGCAATATGGTGCAGTGGACCGATGTCACCAACGAAAAGGATGCCGAGCGGCAAATTCGCGCCCTGGTGGAAACGGCGTCCGAGGGCGAGTTCTCATCCCGGATCGATACCAGCAGCTATAGCGGTTTCTTCAAACAGCTCGGGGAATTGCTGAATGAACTGATGGCCACCAGTGAGAGCGGCCTGCAGGACATCGCGCGGGTCATCAAACAGCTGGCCGAGGGAGACCTGACCGGCAGTATCGAGGCCCAGTACCACGGCCTGTTCGGGCAGCTGAAAGAGGACGTGAACGGCACGGTCAGCAACCTGTGTTCCATGGTTGCACAGATCCGCGAGAGCGCCATCAATATCAGTAGCTCCTCCACCGAAATTTCCCGGGGCAACTCCGACCTTTCACAGCGCACCGAAGAGCAGGCCTCCTCCCTGGAAGAGACCGCTTCCAGCATGGAGCAGATGACCTCGGCGGTGAAATCCAATGCCGACAATGCCCGCCAGGCGAATCAACTGGCCTCCGGGGCGCGGGAGCAGGCGGAGAAGGGTGGTGAAGTGGTTGCCAGGGCCGTGTCGGCGATGTCGGCCATCAACAACTCGTCAAAACAAATTTCCGAAATCATCGGGGTGATTGATGAAATCGCCTTCCAGACCAATCTGCTGGCACTGAATGCCGCGGTGGAGGCGGCCCGGGCGGGCGAACAGGGCCGCGGCTTTGCGGTGGTGGCCGCGGAGGTGAGAAACCTGGCGCAGCGCAGTGCCGAGGCGGCGAAAGAGATCAAGTCGCTGATCAAGGACAGTGCCGAAAAAGTCGATGACGGTTCGCGGCTGGTGGGCGATTCCGGCAAGACCCTGGAAGAGATCATCACCGCCGTGAAAAAGGTCAGCGACATCATTGCCGAGATCGCCGCGGCTTCCCAGGAGCAGTCGGCCGGTATCGAGCAGGTCAACAGGGCGATTACCCAGCTGGACGAAGTGACCCAGCAAAACGCGGCCCTGGTGGAACAGGCTGCCGCCTCCAGTGAGGACATGGAAGAGCAGGCCACTGGCCTGAAGGAACTGGTCGGCAGTTTCCACACCGGTGAGGAAGAGGAAGAAATTATCTTCCAGCCCAAGCAGACCGCCAAACGGACGATCGCCGCAACAAGAACTCCCGCCAGACCGGTAGCCGCCGTCGCCAAGGGCCGCAAGGTCGCGCCCCCTCCGCGCAAGAAGGCGGCGGAAGAGACTGAGGAGTGGGAAGAATTCTGATTCCGATTCGAGTGGCACGCAGTAACTGGCAGTTAATTAACTTGGTGCAGTATCGATGAATATGGCGAGTGTCATACCACAGGGAAGCCATGTCGATGACATGGACGGCCACGGGGAATTTAAACTGACGGACAGGGATTTCCGTTTTATCGCAAAACGTATTGCCGAGCACGCCGGTATTGTGCTCAGCGATGCCAAGCGGGATCTGGTCTACGGGCGCTTGATGCGCCGCCTGCGGGCATTGAAACTGACCCGTTTCTCCCAGTACTGCGACCTCCTGGCGCAGGACGACGGCACGGAAATGGAGTACTTCGTCAATGCCCTCACCACCAACCTGACGGCGTTTTTTCGCGAGCCCCACCATTTTGACTATATGCAGCAGGAGCTGCTGCCGGCGCTGATCCGGCAAAAATCCTCGCGCACACTGCGCATCTGGTCGGCGGGCTGCTCCACCGGCGAGGAGCCCTACAGCATTGCCATGGCGGTCGCGGAGGTGATGCCGGAGGGCTGGGATATCCGGATACTGGCCACGGACCTGGATTCCAGTGTGGTGGCAACCGGCCGGCAGGGCATCTATCCGGAAACCCGGGTGCAGGGCATGTCGCAGGCGCGTCTCAAGCGCTGGTTTTACCGCGGCAAAGGTGCCCGGGCCGGGATGGTGAAAGTGGTGCCGGAGTTGGCGGATATGGTGGCCTTCAAGCAGCTGAACCTGTTGTCGGACTGGCCCCTCAAAGGCAGTTTCGACATCATTTTCTGTCGCAACGTGGTGATTTATTTCGACAAGGCCACCCAGAGCGTGTTGTTTGATCGCTACGCGAATCAGTTGCAGCAACGGGGCCACCTGTTTATCGGGCACTCGGAAACCCTCTACAAGGTCTGTGACCGCTTTAGCCTGCTGGGCAATACGATTTATCAGAGAGTCAACTGATGGTCGCGATTCCGACCCTGAGCCGCTTCTCGTCAACGCAGGATGCGCCCGGCACGGAATCATTCCCACCCCTGCCCGGCTACGAGCATATCAACCGCTACTGGGACCGGGTGAACGAGTGCCGAGCGGCCAAGATTCTCCCCGGTGAATATTACGTCACCCTGCGCGGCGAGCTGGTCACGACGGTGCTGGGCTCCTGTGTTTCCGCCTGCATACGGGACAGAAAACTGGGCCTTGGGGGCATGAACCACTTTATGTTGCCCCACAGCGAACAGTTGGAAAACTGGGGCATTATTTCCTCCGCGGCACGCTATGGCAGTTACGCGATGGAAGTGCTGATCAACGACATCCTGAAACACGGCGGTCGGCGGGAAAATCTCGAAGTAAAGCTGTTCGGCGGCGGGCAGGTTTTAAGACATAAAACCAGCGTCGGCCAGCGCAATATCGCCTTTGTCCGGGAATATATTGCAGCGGAAGGGCTGTCACTGGTCTCGGAGGACCTGGGCGGGGAATTTCCCCGCAAGGTCAATTATTTCCCGCAAACGGGACTGGCGCGGGTCAAGAAATTGAAGACCCTGCAAAATGACACCTTGTTGAAGCGGGAGAGCAGCTATCTGACCACGTTGGAGAGCGCCCCGGTCAAACAAGACATAGAACTGTTTTAAGGAGTCCCCGTTGGCTGCGCCGATACGAGTGCTAATAGTTGATGACTCAGCCCTGATTCGCAATCTGCTGACCAGGATATTGGGTGAGGACAAGGAAATAGAAGTGGTCGGCCAGGCGGCGGACCCCTTTATTGCGCGCGAGAAAATCAAGTCGCTGAACCCCGATGTGCTCACCCTGGACATCGAAATGCCGCGCATGGATGGCCTCACCTTCCTGCGCAATCTGATGCGCCTGCGGCCCATGCCGGTGGTGATGGTGTCAACCCTGACCGAGCGGGGGGCCAGCGTCACGCTGGAGGCGCTCGAGCTGGGCGCGGTGGATTTTGTCGCCAAGCCCAAAATCGATGTGTCCCACTGCCTGGAGGATTACGCTGAGGAACTGATTGGCAAGGTGAAGGCGGCGGCCAGGGCACGGCTCAGGCCGATCATTCGGCTGGCCGATCCGGAACCGCTGTACAGCACCGATGCGGTCATTGCGCGCTCGGCGGGCAGGCATTTCCAGACCACCGATAAAATCATCGCCATCGGCGCCTCGACAGGGGGCACGGAGGCGATCAAAGACGTGCTGCTGGGTTTTCCCCCCGATGCCCCGGGCACCGTGATCGCCCAGCATATTCCGTCAGGTTTCAGCGCCGCCTTTGCCGACCGCATCAACCGG
>NZ_JBFHQR010000092.1:0-9584 GCF_041592135.1 Porticoccus sp.
GCCCACGGCCGGGGAGCTAAAAGTTGCAAAGGTTTAGACAATGACTCAACCAACACCGGAACAGAACGCAGTGGCTGCTACAGCAGACAAGGAACAACAGTACCAGGCGCTGATGGACAGCTTCCTGAATGACGAAAAGAATGCTGCCGTCGAAAAGTACCCGGAATTGCTCGCCGCCTACAAGGTGCAGGAGCACTACGAGATTTTCTTCCTGAAGGGCGCCAGGGATGAGGTGGGATTGGTCGAGCTTAAAAAGAAGATCGGCAAGAAAATCATCGGTGAGTTGGTCTACGGTGTGGGTTCAGCAGAATCCACCATGAAGTAGGGTGGATTGAGGTGGCGCCCGGGAGGATGGGATTTTCTGTTGGTCGATCCGTCCTCTCCCGAGTTTGCTTCCGTTCCGCTACTTCTTTTTTGCCGGGCAGGTGCTGAGCCCCAGCAGGCTATACAGCGGGTTCCAAACAATCTAAATTGGAACAATCGGTGGAACCAATGTTTGCTCTGCTCAAGACTTAAGCCCACAGAGTGGGCAAGGTTGGTTGAAATGTATTTCTACCGTTTATTTGTTCAAACAGTTCTCCAACCTCTGTTCACAATCTAAACATTGTCCGGAAAGTATATTGCAGCTTCCAACACAGTTGTGGAACGAGGCTATGCAAATACGTTCTTCGTCGCTCGAAGGTGTTTCACATTGGGGTGGAAGAGTGATTGCGGGGGAGTTAAGCCCCCTGGCTGTCAGGTCACAGTAGCTTTTCAATAGTAAGGCGTGCCGCTCGTTGTTGGCAGTCGCACTATTTGTCAGCTCCAGTGCCAGCAGTTCTCTTTGTGTGTAAAACATGCTCCTTATGGCACTTTGATTCTCTATTCGAGGGTATGTTTCTGGTGCAGAAGTGCTGCACCCTATCAGCATTGTTGATGTAAGTGCCAACAATATAAATTTTTTTCCGATCATCTTCACATCCTTGTCTGTTCCATTGTCTCGTCTCAGATATGTTCACATGTGAACGTAAGCCTAGCATTAAATCGTTCATATGTGAACGATTAGGCAAGACCCAATCCAACCTATGAACCTAGCGGATAACCTGGCAATAAATCTAAGAAAGCGGCGGGGAAAGCTATCGCAAGAAGCTTTCGCGCGAAAGCTGGGTATCTCTCGCGCTACATTGACCCGTTTGGAGAATGGTGTCCAAAACACAACATTAAAGACACTGGATCAGATAACCAAGAGCTTACGTTGTGATGTGGGGGATTTGTTCAAAAACTAAGCTGAGTGTAAAAAGTGTTCCCCGTTGTTCATGAAATCCCTACCCCCCGATTTGGGTAAACGAACGTCCAGTGCCAGAATCAAGCTCCGAATTCAGAGCGCGGTAAATGAATCAGATCGGCCCCAAAATACGTGAGTTGCGCGAAAAGGCGGGTATGACACAGGAGCAGCTTGCCGCCCGTTGCAACCTGGTTGGGCTCAATATCAGTCGCGGTACATTGGCTAAAATGGAGTCGCAGGTCAGGCGTATTACCGATGAAGAGGTCGGCTTGATGGCGAAGGCTTTAAACGTAGATGTTTCTAAGTTCTACGAGTGAGCGTCAGGCTGTTTGGCCGCGGCTTGTGCGCAACTGCTTGGGGATTCGCTCAGGAGGCGATGCCTTCCTGAGCGTTGTGTTCAACATAGGGCTGAGTTCGGTCACCCTTTCTTCGTCGGGCAGGTGCTGAGCCCCAGCAGGCTATACAGCGGGCAGCTGCTGAGCAGTCCGGTAGCCAGCGGTATGACGCCGATCCAGCCCCAGGGGGTTTGCGGTCCGACAAAGACCAGTGCGATCAGAACCAGTCCGAGGATAATACGAATTATCCGGTCAACATTTCCTACATTGGTTTTCATGCCGTCGCTCTCCATTAATGTGCAGTCAGTGTGGATGTGCTGGGGCAATTCTGATTTGATAGCGGTCAACTGCACCACAGATTCTTCCCGCATCAACCGACGCCCACTCTGAGGATAGACCATGTTACGCCTGCGAACGTTTCTTACCCTGACTGTGTTGGGCGGGTTGACGGTGGTGCTGCCCATCGCCCTGCTGGTGATGATCTTTGTCTGGCTGTTTGGCGGCATCTCCGAGCTGATCAGCCCGTTGACCGGCCTGCTGCAGGAGCAGACGACACTGAACGAATTTGTGGCGTTTGTGGTGGTGTTCGGGCTGATTCTGTCCTCCTGTTTCCTGGTGGGGCTGCTGATCAAAACCCGTCTGGGCGGATGGCTGCACGGCCATCTGGACGGCTGGCTGGCCAGGCTGGCACCGGGTTATCGCACCATTCGCGAGGTGGTGTCGCAACTGCTCGGCGGCCAGGGCGAGACCACCCTGCTGAAAGGGCAGGCGGCACTGGCGAAGATTTTCGGGCCGGATTCCCCGGTGACCGCCACCGCCATTGTCACCAGTCGCCACCCCAATGGCGACTTCACGGTGTTTGTGCCCACCGCGCCGATTCCCACCTCTGGCATGACCTATCACATGCCGGCGGAGTGTGTGGAGGTGCTGCCCCACGTCACGGTGGAGGAGGCGATGCGCACCATCATTGCCTGCGGTTCCGGTTCGGCGGAAATGCTGGCGAAAAATGCCCGCAAGGCGCAGCAACAATTGCCGGACTACGAAGAGTAGTTCTTGCCGATAAATTGCCCTCCAATTTAGCGATTTGCTAAAATCGTTTTATTTTAGACGGTTACGGCCGTTATTCGCCGCCTCCCGCCACCGCTGTATTTTTTCTGGCGGGGTGGGGGCGCCAGTCTGAGAGTCCAAGCGACTGATTTATTTCAGTTATCTCCCTCGATTTATCATTCTTTTTTACGACACCAACTCATTCCCAAGTCCCATTGTTGACTACCCGGTTGGGGAAGATACTCGGTTCTATGGGGAATCTTATTTCCACAACGCCTGAATTTCCCTAGTGACACATGGTGTAGCCAGTGAATAAGTCGCGCCTAAATCAACGATAAAAATTTTGAAAATAGAAGAGACTCAGGAGCCAGAGATGAAATCGCTTAACCACAGACCGACCTATAAGCTGCTGGGACGTTCAGCATTGGCTGCAGCGTTGATCAGTACCTTTGCCATCAGCGCCAATGCGGTGTCCTTCAATCCGGTCACGGATGCCGACATTCTTAACGACCAGGCGACCACTGAAGATGTGGTCAGTTACGGCATGGGCCCCAAGGCCCAGCGCTTCAGTCCGCTGAAAACCCTCAACCGGGACAACGTGGCGGAATTGCGACCCGTTTGGGCGTTCTCCCTGGGTGGCGAGAAGCAACGGGGTCAGGAGTCCCAGCCGCTGGTGAAGGACGGGGTGATGTATATCACCGGTTCCTACTCCCGCATGTACGCTATCGATGTCGCCACCGGTGAAGAACTGTGGCAGTACGATGCACGGCTGCCCGACAACATCATGCCCTGCTGTGACGTGATCAACCGCGGCGCGGCCCTGTACGACGATCTGGTGATCTTCGGCACCCTGGATGCCAAACTGGTGGCACTGGACCGCGAGACCGGCAAGGTGAAATGGAAAAAGAAACTGGCCGATTACAAGGCCGGCTATTCCTTCACCGCAGCACCCCAGATTATCAAGGGCATGGTCATCACCGGTGTCTCCGGCGGTGAATTCGGCATTATCGGCAAGGCCGAAGCGCGCAATGCCAAAACCGGCGAGCTGGTGTGGAGCCGCCCGGTGATCGAGGGCCACATGGGCTACCTCAACGGCAAGGAAAATGGCATTACCGGCGGCGCGGCCAACAAAACCTGGCCCGGCGACATGTGGAAGCAGGGCGGCGGCGCGACCTGGAACGGCGGCACCTACGACCCGGAAACCAACCTGATCTACATGGGCACCGGCAACCCGGCGCCGTGGAACTCCCACACCCGCCCCGGCGACAACCTGTATACGGCTTCACGGCTGGCGATCAATGCCGATACCGGCGAAATTGTCTGGCACTTCCAGACCACCCCCCACGACGGCTGGGACTTCGACGGTGTCAACGAGCTGATTCCCTTCGACTACATGGATGGCGGCAAAACCGTCAAGGCGGCGGCCACCGCTGACCGCAACGGCTTCTTCTACGTGTTGAATCGCACCAACGGCGACTTCATTCGCGCGCTGCCATTTGTGAAAAACATCAACTGGGCCAAGGGCATCGATGCCAAGGGCAAACCCATTTACAACGAGGCCAACCGTCCCGGCAACCCGGAAGACAGTGCGGATGGCAAGAAAGGCACCTCGGTGTTTGCGATTCCCTCCTTCCTGGGCGGCAAGAACTGGATGCCCATGGCCTACAGCCAGGATACCGAGCTGTTCTATGTGCCCTCCAACGAGTGGGGTATGGATATCTGGAATGAACCGATTGCCTACAAGAAAGGGGCTGCCTACCTAGGCGCCGGTTTCACCATCAAACCCCTGTTCGAGGACCATATCGGCTCCCTGAAAGCCATTGATCCGAAGTCCGGTGAGATCAAGTGGGAATTCAAGAACAACGCGCCGCTGTGGGGTGGTGTGCTGACCACCGCCGGCAAGCTGGTCTTTACCGGCACCCCGGAAGGTTATCTGTATGGCCTCTGTGCCGAGACCGGCAAGGTGCTGTACAAATTCCAGACCGGTTCCGGCATCGTCGGCTCCCCGATCACCTGGGAACAGGGCGGTGAACAGTATGTATCGGTCATCTCCGGCTGGGGCGGCGCTGTTCCGCTCTGGGGCGGCGATGTGGCAAAACGCGTCAACTATTTGAACCAGGGTGGCACTGTCTGGACCTTCAAGCTCCCTAAATCATGATCGTTTAACTCCCTTGCTTGTCCTTTAGCCTCAACCTGATACCCGCCGGGTATCAGCTTGAGGATTTTTTTTTGACACAGCATGTTCTCTTCCACTGTTCCCCGCCGCCAGATGCAATGCCTCGGGGGACTTCCAGCTCAACGGGAGTATTTATGCTCTTAGGGCGCGCACTGAAAACAACGCTGACCATTGCCCTGTTGCTGACGTTGGCGTTGCCGTTGGCGGGACGGTTGTATGCTGCCCCCGCCGATAACCGCTCACCGGCTGAGCGCAACTGGCAGGGTGCGGAATCCTGGCGGGACATTTTTCCCACCGCCAGTCACCTGGGGGAAAAGGACGCCAGCCTGGGGGTGTGGCCGGTGTTTCGCGGCGCGGCCCCGCTGGGGTACCTGTTCGAGTCCAGTGACTTCGTGGCCATTCCGGGCTTTTCGGGCGAACCGGTCAACCTGTTGGTGGGGCTGGATGTTCGCGGCCGGTTTAGCGGCGTGAAATTGCTCAAGCACCATGAACCCATTTTCCTGCACGGTCTCGGCGAGGCGCCGCTGCTGGAATTCATCCGGCAGTATGCGGGACTGTCCGCCACCGACAATATCAAGGTGGGCCGGCAGCGCGCCGGCGCCAATGCCTACATCGACGGGATTACCAAGGCCACCGCGTCGGTGGTTGCGATCAATGAAACCATTCTGCTGTCGGCACTGAAAGTTGCGCGGGAAACCCTGGAGGGATTTGAACCCCACTCGGTGGCGCAGGTGCGCACGGATATTTTCAGCCCCATGAGCTGGGATGAAATGATTGCCGAAGGGTATATCCGGCGGCTGACCCTGTCCCGGGCCCAGGTGGCCGAGGCGTTTGACGATACCCCGGTAGCCGGCCTCGGCCCGGCCTCGGCCCGTGCGCGGACAGAGCCCTTTATCGATCTGTATTACACCTACCTCAACGTGCCGACCGTGGGGCTGAATCTGCTGGGGGCCGAAGACTACCAGCGCATGCTGGAAGAGCTGGGTCCCGGCACCCACGCCGTCGCGGTGCTGTCCAATGGCCTCGCCAGTTTTATCGATGAGGATTTTGTGCCGGGTTCGGTGCCGGATCGGCTGGTGGTAAAACAGCAGGATCTGCCCATCGAGATCCGCGACATGAATTTCTATGATTACGACGAGGTTCACTCCCCCTACTTCGGCGGGTTCGACAGCAGCAAAATCTTCCGCATCAAGGCGCAGTCCGATTTTGACCCCGCCGCGCCCTGGCAGCTGTCGCTGATCGTCAGCCGCAGCAAAGGGCGGCTGTTTGAAACCGTCAACCAGCGGTTCTCCTCCGGGTATCACTTGCCGGACAAGTTCTTCTTCTACGACGAGCACGCCGAAGCGACACCCGAGCGCGATGCGCCCTGGCTGGTCATCTGGAAAAACCGGCTGTGGGAGGTGGCGATACTGCTGACCAGCCTGGCGATGCTGACGGCCATCTTTGTGTTTCAGCACCGCATCACCCGCTACCCCAAGTTGTTTCACCGCCTGCGCTGGGGATTCCTGTGGTTCACCCTGGTGTTTATCGGCTGGTACGCCCAGGGGCAGTTATCGGTGGTCAATATTTTTACCATTTTCCAAGCGATGCTGGGCGGCTTCAGGCTCAGTGATTACCTGATAGATCCGATCCTGTTTATTTTGTGGCTCTATGTGTTTGTCTCACTGTTTGTGCTGGGGCGGGGGCTGTACTGCGGCTGGCTTTGCCCCTTTGGGGCGCTGCAGGAAATGGCGGCCTGGCTGGCGAAAAAACTGCGCATTCCGCAGCTTAAAATCACCTTCCGAACCCACACCCGGTTGTGGCGGGCGAAATATGTGGTGCTGATACTGCTGCTGGGCACCTCCCTCTACTCGTTGACCGCGGCGGAAATCCTCTCCGAGGTGGAGCCGTTCAAAACGGCGATCACCCTGGTGTTTATTCGCTCCTGGCCCTTTGTCCTCTACGCCGTCGCCCTGCTCGTGCTCAGCCTGTTTGTGCACAAGGCCTACTGTCGCTACCTGTGCCCCCTCGGGGCGGGGTTGGCAATGTTGGGCTGGCTGCATCGCTTTGAGTGGTTGCAGCGGCGCGCGGAATGCGGCAGCCCCTGCCAACTGTGCAAACACAAGTGCGAGATCGGTGCCATCACCCCGGCGGGCAAGATCGATTACAACGAGTGTATCCAGTGCCTGGAATGCATCGTCTACTACCACAACGACGATCTCTGCCCGCCGTTGATCAACGCAAAAAAGCAGCGCCGGCGACAGGTCGGGGATATGCAGCGGATTACCGCGATTGAGCCGTTCGAAAACGGCTGATTTGCCCGCTGGCCGGCAACTGTGCCGGGGGGCGGATCGTCAGGAAAGACTCCTACTAAAGGCCGGTTTTCCAGGACCCAAAGTAGAATATTGAAATGGATTGGCACCACATATTATTGAGCATAAGGGTACATCTATACGTGTATTTAACCGAGAGGGTGTGAGTCGTCACACACCAGTGTTCTGTTGACGGAGCCTGCGCCGGAAACCCGAAAAGGCAGCTTCCAAAAACAGGTAGACAAAATATAAGCAGGAAGGAGTTAGTCATGATTTACGCACAACCTGGAACCGAAGGCGCTGCCGTGTCCTTTAAATCCCGTTATGAAAATTATATCGGTGGTGAATGGGTGGCTCCGAAAGAAGGCCGGTACTTTGAAAATATCACCCCGGTAACCGGCAAGCCATTTTGCGAAGTACCTCGTTCATCTGCCGCCGATGTCGAGCTTGCGCTGGATGCCGCCCATGCCGCAAGAGAGGCCTGGGGCAAGACTTCTGTGACCGAGCGCTCCAACCTGCTGCTGAAAATTGCCGATCGCATCGAGGCGAACATCGACAAGCTGGCCGTCGCCGAAACCTGGGACAACGGCAAAGCTGTCCGTGAGACATTGAATGCGGACATCCCGCTGGTGGCGGATCATTTCCGCTACTTTGCCGGCTGTATCCGCGCCCAGGAGGGCAGCGCCGCCGAACTGGATGAGCACACCGCGACCTACCATTTCCATGAGCCGCTGGGGGTGGTGGGGCAAATTATCCCCTGGAACTTCCCCCTGTTGATGGCGGCCTGGAAACTGGCGCCGGCACTGGCGGCGGGCAACTGCGTGGTGATGAAGCCGGCCGAACAGACCCCGGCGTCCATTCTGGTGCTGATCGAAACCATTCAGGATCTGCTGCCGCCGGGCATTATGAACATCGTCAACGGTTTTGGCGCCGAGGCCGGCCAGGCGCTGGCGACCAATACCCGTATCGCCAAGGTCGCGTTCACCGGCTCCACGCCGGTGGGTGCCAAGATCATGGAATATGCCGCCAAAAATATTATTCCGTCCACGGTGGAGCTGGGCGGCAAATCCCCCAATATTTATTTTGAAGATGTCCTGCAGTTCGAAGACAGCTTTATCAGCAAGTGTGTAGAGGGACTGCTGATGGGCTTCTTTAACCAGGGCGAGGTCTGCACCTGTCCGTCACGGGCGCTGATCCAGGAAAGTATTTACGATGAATTCATCGAGCGCGTCATCGCCCGCGCCGGACAGATCAAGCAGGGCAACCCGCTGGATACCGAGACCATGGTCGGTGCCCAGGCATCCCAGGAGCAGCTCGATAAGGTTCTCTCGTATATGGATATTGCCCGGGAAGACCGGGCAGAGTTCCTGATCGGCGGACAGCGCAATGAACTCGGCGGCGACTTGGCGGGTGGCTACTACGTCCAGCCGACTTTGCTGAAGGGTGACAACTCCATGCGGGTGTTCCGGGAGGAAATCTTCGGCCCAACCCTGGGTGTCACCACGTTCAAGGACGAGGCCGAAGCCCTGGCGATTGCCAACGACACCGAGTTCGGTTTGGGGGCAGGGCTCTGGACCCGGGATATCAACCGCGCCTACCGGATGGGTCGCGGCATTCAGGCCGGCCGGGTGTGGACCAACTGTTACCACGCCTATCCCGCCCACTCGGCATTTGGCGGTTACAAGAAATCCGGTGTCGGTCGGGAAAATCACAAGATGATGCTCAATCACTATCAACAGACCAAAAACCTGTTGATCAGTTACGACACCAATCCGTTGGGCTTCTTCTAAGGATCAACCCTGGCGCTGCGGCTGCTTGCGATGGTGCAGGTATGCGTGACCAGCAGGCGTAGCGCGAGGTTACACCACAGACTCTTGGCGAGTTCCCGGGTAAAGAGGGGCGGGGCATTTTCACACATTAGTCGGTGCCGAAATGCCCGGGGAAATTGAGTACAGCCAGGAGCAGGGCAAGTGAATAACCAGGATCAACAATTGGCATAGGATGTTTTTTGCGGCCACACACTCCTCAGATAAAGATAACATTGAGGTATTCAACAATGACTGCGCGGATGACATTTTCCAGGCTACTGAAAAAAATCAGGATGGCGAAAGGCCTGTCCCAGGAGCATCTCGCCTTTGAGGCCGGCATGTCCATGCGCTCGATCTCATTGCTTGAAGGCAACAAACAACAGCCCACCATCACCACCATCGAGAATCTCTCCAGGGCGCTGGGTGTCAGCATGGTCGAATTTATCAAGGAGGTAGAAATCGACCGGGGACCACTGATTAATTCCTAGTGTCATAACGCCCTGGCGAGTTAAGCACCGTTTCCCTTTTGTTCTGGACAAGGATTGACGTCATTTCCGGCCTGTTGGCACGGCAGTAGAACTACCCTGGATGATCTATGGTCTTAGTGAGACCCAATAAATAGATGACGCTAACCTGTGCGGTATTTGAGGCCCTGAGGTAGGC
>NZ_JBFHQR010000093.1:0-9570 GCF_041592135.1 Porticoccus sp.
ACCTGCTCGCGGTAGCCGTGGGCGTCCTCGATCATGCGCTGCGCCTGGCCCCGCGCCTCGGGGATAATACCGTTGGCATAGGACTGCGCTTCGTTGATCAACCGCTCCTGGTCTTCGCGCGCCTTGATGACATCATCGTAGGCCGCCTTGACTTCGGTCGGCGGTTTGGCTTCCTGAATATTGATCTTGCGAACCAGAATCCCGGTGCCGTAGTTGTCCAGATACTGTTGCAGGCGCAGCTTCACTTCGTCGGCAATCTTTCCGCGACCGGTGGAAACCACCTCATCCAGCTTGCTGCTGCCGACCACGTGGCGCAGGGCGCTGTCGGTGGCGTGGCGAAGACTGGCTTCGGGACTCTTCACATTGAGCACAAAGGCCTTCACATCGCTGATGTTGTACTGCACCGTCAGTGGCAGTTCGACGATGTTCTCATCCTCAGTCAGCATCTGGCCGCGGGAAGAATACTGCCGCTCCTCTGTCACGCGCACCTGATAGACCCGGTCAATCAACAGCGGCCGCCAATTCAGGCCGGGGCCGACGGTGTCCAGGTATTTACCCAGTCGCAGGACGACGGCTTTTTCCTTTTCATCCACCTGGTAGAAGCCAAACAGCCCCCAGCCGACAATCAACACCGCCACCACGATGGCCAGCAGGTTATTGCCGGAGCCGCTTCTGCCGCCACCGGTGCCGCCGAAAATCTTGTCGAAACGGGCGCGCAGCTTGTTCAGCGCCTCATCCAGATCGGGCGGGCCATCACCACCGCTGTTGCCCCCCCAGGGGTCCTTGCCACCGCCGGGCTCATTCCAAGCCATAATTTTCTCCGAGATGTCGCGCGTTATAAAACGGCTGCTGATTGTACCAATCCAGCCTACAAATACTACGTTTTACGTACTGATTCGACCAAAACAACCAGGCCCTCAACTCGCCCCAAACGGGCAGCGTTCGCCATCAGGTTGGCGACGCTGACTGATCAGGCAATTTTTCGACCGGAAGCAGACTGACTACGCAGCTGCTCCACGGACAGATTCTCTGACTTCAGGAGCCGCAGAAAATCGGCCTTCGGCATGGTGATTTCCATCCTCAGCCCGCCATCCTCTGCCTGGGACTCCGACACGACCGCGTTATTGCCGTACAGCAACGCGCGCAGTCGCCCCATGCTGGGCGGCAGCAGCAACGTTTCGTGAACCGTTTCATTGGCCAGCAACTCGGCCAGAGCTTGCAACAACAACTCACAGCCGGCTCCCGTCTGGGCCGACAACCAGACGGCAATGGGCAGTCCCTGATCATTGCGCTCCAAGCGCGGCTCGGGGTGTTCGAGAAGATCGATCTTGTTGAAAACCATCAGGGTCGGCAATTCCAGGGCGCCGATCTCCGCCAACACCTCGTTCACCCGACTGATGTTGACAGACCGCTCGTCACTGTTTGCATCCACCACGTGCAGCAACAATGAAGCGCTGGCCGCCTCTTCAAGGGTGGCGCGAAAGGCCTCCACCAGTTTGTGCGGGAGGTGGCTGATAAACCCCACCGTATCGGCCAGGATCACCGGCCCGACGTCATCCAGCTCAACCCGACGCATGGTGGGATCGAGGGTGGCAAACAGCTGGTCGGCGGCATAGACATCGGCATCGGTGAGCCGATTAAACAGTGTGGATTTTCCGGCGTTGGTATAGCCCACCAGCGACAGGGTGGGCAGGTCGGCGCGCTGCCGGGAACGGCGCCCCTGATCCCGCTGCCGGCGCACTTTTTCAAGGCGCTTCTGAATCGATTTGATGCGCGCGCGCAACAGCCGGCGGTCCGTTTCCAGCTGGGTTTCACCCGGGCCCCGCAGACCGATACCCCCCTTCTGCCGCTCCAGGTGGGTCCAGCCGCGCACCAGTCGTGTCGACATGTGCTGCAACTGGGCCAGTTCCACCTGTAACTTACCTTCGTGGGTGCGGGCGCGCTGGGCAAAAATATCGAGAATCAGCCCGGTGCGGTCAAGCACCCGGCATTTCAGGACACTTTCCAGGTTGCGCTCCTGGCTGGGAGAGAGGTTGTGATTGAAAATCACCAGCTCGGCACAGGCTTCCTGCACCAGATCGGACAACTCTGCAAGTTTGCCCGTGCCGACAAAGTATTTTGGATGCGGGGCGTTGCGCTGCCCTGAAATCAGGGCAACCGGATCGCCACCAGCGGAAAGTACCAGCTCTTCGAACTCCCGGGGATCTTCCGGTTCGTCTTCGCTGCCAAGGTTCAAATGAACCAGTACGGCTAACTCACCGGACTCGGGACGGTCAAAAAACAATCAGTACCTCTGCAGTTATTCGCCAGCGTCCATCATGTCGTCCGGGCCACCGGGAGTAGCCATAGGCAGGCGTACCGGGCGAGAGGGAACAACAGTGGAAATAGCGTGCTTGTATACCATCTGGCTGACAGTATTTTTCAGCAGCACCACAAACTGGTCGAAAGACTCGATCTGGCCCTGCAATTTAATGCCATTTACCAGAAAGATAGAGACGGGAATACGTTCTTTGCGCAAGACGTTCAGAAAAGGGTCTTGTAGATTATGCCCTTTTGACATTAGAGCTCTCCTCAATATAAAGGAACAAAATAAACCGCCGTAAAAACAAGTAATTACATATTCGGGTACGGCGAAGCCATCAATCTAGACAGGCCCGCCATCATACTCTCGGGCCTATCCCTTGTATATGGGTTCATTTTCGAGAATTTTCAAGCAATGCGCAGCAATCTCTTGAAAATTAATTGACTGGCCAGTCACATTATCAATAAAAAGTTCATGCAAATCCGGCCAGCCGCGCAGCCATGTGAGCTGCCGTTTCGCCAGTTGACGCGTGGCGGCCAGCGCCATCGCCACCATCTGGGTCGCGTCGACCTCCCCTTCCAGGTATTGCCACATCTGGCGGTATCCCACCGCGCGCATCGCCGGCAGATCGGCGTGGAGATCGCCGCGACGGTGGAGCGCTCTCACCTCCTCCTCAAAGCCCTGCGCCAACATCTGCTTGAAACGCTGCTCGATACGCTGGTGCAGTACCCCCCGGTGATGCGGCAACAGGGCAAGCTGGACAGCCCGATAATCGCCGTTGAGGGAGCCGATATCGCTGCCGCCCTCGCGCTGCTCGCGCTTGAAGCGCGACAACGGCTTGCCGGTGCTGCGGTAAACCTCCAGCGCCCGCTGGATGCGCTGGGAATGATTGGGGTGCAGTTCGGCGGCGGTTTCCGGGTCGACCTCGGCCAATTGCCGGTGCAGCCAGGGCCAGCCTTTCTCCAGCGCCTCCCGTTCTATCGCCGCGCGCACTCCCGGATCGGCAGAGGGCATGTCTGCCAAACCGTCCAACAGCGCCTTGAAATACATCATGGTGCCGCCCACCAGCAGGGGAACGCGCCCGGCGGCGGTGATTTCGACCATGGCCTGGCGGGCATCGCGCACAAATTCCGCTGCGGAGTAGGGTTCCGCCGGGTCGCGAATATCGACCAGCCGGTGGGGTACCGCGGCAAGTAGTTCGGGGGAGGGCTTGGCCGCGCCGATATCCATGCCCCGATAGACCAGTGCCGAGTCGACACTGATCAACTCCACCGGCAAATGCTGGCGCAGGGCAATGGCCAGATCAGTCTTGCCGGCAGCCGTGGGGCCCATCAGGAAAATGGCCGGGGGCAACGGTTCAGCGCTCACCATCAGCTCCGAAGGCAAAAGGCAATACCTGTGAAATGTCGCCCAGTTGCAGCCATTGCAACAGCAGGCGATCCACCCCCAGCGCCACGCCGGCGCAATCGGGCAAGCCCGCGGACAAGGCGGCCAGCAAATGCCGGTCCGCGGGCACATCGGGGTTGCCCATGGCCTTGCGCTGCGCCCGATCGGCATCAAAGCGGCTTGCCTGCTCCACCGGGTCGGTCAACTCGAAGTAGCCGTTGGCAAGCTCCATGCGGTGGAGGAACGCCTCAAAACGCCGCGCCACCTGATTGCCCTGGGCATCGCGGTCCAACCGCGCCAGTGCCGCCTGGCAGGCGGGATAATCGTGTACCAGCACCAGGCCGTCCGGCAATGAAGGCTCCACCGCCAGGCTGAAAATCAGATCCAGGCAGGTACTGCGCCCCTCGCCGGCAAACGAACCGCCGGACAGTGCTGACGCCTTTTGCTGGATGACCGCCAAAGGTGCGTTGTGCGGGTCCAGCCCAATCACCTGCTGGAACAGCTCGCCATAGCTGTACTGATGGGTAGCCCAGCCAAGCTCCAGGCCCGTCACCAGTGACGCCAGTTCCACCATCAACTGATGTTCGTCCCAACCGACCCGATACCACTCCAGCAGGGTGAATTCGGGGTTGTGGCGACGCCCTGCCTCGCCGTCCCTGAACGCGCGACCGAGGCAGTAGATGCTGCCGCTACCCGCCGCCAGCAGGCGTTTCATGTAGTATTCGGGAGAGCTCTGCAGGTATTGCACCCGGCCGTTGACGCAGGTTTGCAGGCAGTCGATGTGCGGGTCGGTGACCCCCGCAGCGGCGAGCACCGGAACATCCACTTCCTGGACACCAGCGGCCTCAAAGAAGGCGCGAACATAGGACAGTAACCGGGCGCGCTGCGCCAGGATATCGAGGGTTGCCGTTGGTTGCCAGTCCACCATTCTCTGCCTACTCACCTGTAAAATAGCCCGACGAACAAAGTAAAAAGGGTGGCCTCAGCCACCCTTAGCGATCCCGCACATCCTTGCGCCGCGAACGTCGCGCCGAACAAGTTATGCCCGGCTCAGGTATTCCCCGGTACGGGTATCCACACGCACCCTGTCGCCAATGTTGAGGAACAGCGGCACTTTGACCACCGCGCCGGTAGCGAGGGTCGCCGGCTTGGTGCCCCCCTGGGCGGTATCGCCCTTCAGGCCCGGATCGGTCTCGACAATCTCCAGCTCCACATGGTTCGGCGGGGTGACCGACAGCGGTGCGCCGTTGTAGAGGGTCACAATCACGGTGTCCTGCTCTTTCAGCCACTGGGCGGCATCGCCAACAACCTTGGCATCCGCCTGGTGCTGCTCATACGTATCCGGCTCCATGAAGTGCCAAAACTCGCCGTCGTTGTAGAGGTATTGCATATCGCGATCCGCCACGTCGGCGCCTTCCAGGGAATCCCCCGACTTGAAGGTGCGCTCCCAGACACGACCGGATTTCAGGTTGCGCAGGCGCACCCGATTAAATGCCTGCCCCTTGCCGGGTTTGACAAATTCGTTCTCCACGATGGAGCAGGGATCGCCATCCAGCATGACTTTCAGACCGGAGCGAAATTCGTTGGTAGAATAGATAGCCATTATTGCCTCAACACTCGGTAAGTACTTCCTTAAAAAGAGCGCGCTATGATAACCGGTTCTGCCACAACTGTGGATAGTCTGAGCTGGCAAGAACAACTTGCCGCCAGTATTCGCGATCCCAATCAGCTTCTGCAGCTGCTGGAACTCGACCCAGAACTGCTTGACGGCGCGCTCGCCGGCCACGGCGATTTTCCGTTGCGGGTGCCCCTCGCCTACCTGCAACGCATTGAGCGAGGCAACCTGAACGACCCGCTACTGCGCCAGGTGCTGCCCCTGGGCACCGAGTTGCTGGCCACCCCCGGCTACAGCAGCGACCCCCTTGAAGAACAGAATGCCAACCCGGTGCCCGGCCTGGTTCACAAATACCACGGCCGGGTGCTGCTGATTGTCAGCCCCAATTGCGCCATCAACTGCCGCTACTGCTTTCGCCGCCATTTCCCCTATGCAGACAACAAACCGGGGCGGGGGGAATGGCAAGGGGCGCTCGACTATATCGCCCGCGACCACTCCATTACCGAGGTGATTTTCAGCGGCGGCGACCCGCTGGCCGCCAGTGACCGGCAACTCCAGTGGCTGGTCGCGCAACTGGAGTCGATATCCCACCTGAAACGGTTGCGCATCCACACCCGCCTGCCGGTGGTCATACCCGACCGCATTACCGAACACTGCCTGCAATGGTTGGCGGATAGCCGCTTCCTCACCACCATGGTGATTCACAGCAACCATGCCAACGAGCTGGACCCGCACGTGGACAACGCCCTGCAACGCCTCAGAAAAGCCGGTATCACCCTGTTAAACCAGGCCGTGCTGCTGGCGGGCATTAATGATTCGGCCGAGGTACTGGCTCGCCTCTCCGAGCGGTTATTTGAATGCGGTGTGCTGCCCTACTACCTGCATCAGCTGGATCGCATCAGCGGCGCCGCACATTTTGCCGTATCGGATCAGGACGCCCGACAGCTACACCAACAGCTGATGGCCACCCTGCCCGGCTATCTGGTACCAAAACTGGTGCGCGAAATCCCGGCTGTTCCCTACAAGGTGCCACTGGGCTGAACCCGAGGCACGACCTGTTTTGTGATCTGCCGCACGGAAACGGGCGCCCCGCGCGCCCTCCCCAGCTGCGCGGGGCGGCAATACAGCCGGGCTGCTGTGATGTGGCCACCGCATTACTCTATAATGGCCCACTAGCAACGACCAGATATTGAGGAACCAACCCGAGATGGCATCAGACAACGCCCTGAAACTGCTTCTGGTTCACGACAGTTTTGAAGAAGCCAACCGTATTGTCAGTTTGCTGAGAAATGCCAATTATCGGGCCGAGTCGAAACATGTGGACCAGGAAGAAGTCCTGTCCAAACTGCTGCAGGACAAACCCTGGGATTTGATCATCGGCCAGATCAGCGGCGCGAACACCCCGGCAAAAGCTATTTTTGCCCTGTTGCGCCGACTCAACAGCGACACCCCGGTGATCCTGATTTCCGAGGAGTACAATCCCCGGCATATCGTCGAGGGTCTGCGCCTGGGCGCCGCTGACGTGATCCCCATGGATGAGGACCAGCACCTGCTGCTGGTCGTTGCCCGCACGCTCTACAACCTGGAACAGCGCCGTCGACTGAGACAGTGCCGCCGCCGCTATGCGGAATCGGAAAGCCGCTGTGACCGCTTGCTCAGTTCTTCGGTTGATGCCATTGCCATTATCCAGGAAGGCACCTACCTGTTTGCCAATGACAGCTATGCACAGCTGTTTGGCCACCTCGACAGCAACAGCATGATTTGCCTGCCGGTGATTGACACCATTGCCCATGAAGACCAAGTCCGCCTCAAGGAATACCTGCGCCCCATTGAAGAGGATGAGGAGGTCTACGCCGAACACCTGACCTTCACCGGCATCACCAATGACCAGATTCCCGTACCCATCGAGGCCCGCATTGCCAAAGTGGATTACCAGGGCGAACCCGCACTGGAATTCCTGATCAGTCGCGAATTCCTCGATGGCAACAGCAACAGTCTCGAAAGGTCGCTTGCCGAAAATGGTCCAGCGATCAGCATCCAGCGAGACAAGGTTATCGAGATCATCAACACCGCCATCCGCCAGGCTGCACAGAAACACAACAGCTCGATCATGCTGTACATCACCCTGGACAATTATCTCAACACCTTGGCGGAAATTGGCATTCAAAACACCGAACAGCTGGTCACCCAACTGGTGGAAAAAATCCGCGCTGAAAACCCGGAGGACTACCCCTTCAAGCGTTTCAAGGAAGACACGTTTGTGATGATCATGCCAAACACCGGTACCGACGCCGGCCTGCACTACGCCACGCACCTCTGCGAAAGTGTCGCCGCCAGTATCTTCGAGCCGGATGATCGCACCTATACCCTGACCCTGGGCATCGGCGCCTCGGTGGTCAGTGAAACCGTGGCCACCGCCGAAGGCTGTATCGACCGGGCACTCGCCGCGCTCAACGAGCTCTACGAAGCCAATGACGGCGCCTTCGCCAATGGTGCCAAACTCTACGAATCAGAACTCGGACACGAATTCTGCGAAGAGGATCTGGAGGATTCCGCCAGAGCCATGCTGGAAGGCAAGCAATTCGAATTGTTCTACCAGCCGGTGATTCCGCTGCAGGGGACCCAGGAAGAGTTTTACGAAGTACTGCTGCACACCAGGGAAGGGCCGAAGACGGCAGCGCTGCCAGAAAACTTTATTGCCAAGGCCTTCAAAACCCCGGTGGCGGGGGATATCGACCGCTGGGTCATACTGGAAGCCTTCAAGAGCCTGACCGAAACCCTGAAAACCGCGCCGAACGTGCGGCTGTTCATCAACATCAGCAGCCAGACCATCTGCGATGATAGCTTTATTGCCTGGCTGAAGGTCGCCCTCAGGGCATCCAACCTGTCTCCCCGTCAGGTCATCTTCCAGCTGCGCGAAATCGATGTGGCCCGACAGTTCCACCGCTCGGTGGAACTGATTGACGAGCTGAGTAAAATCAACGGCGATGTCGCCCTGTCCCATTTCGGACTGGCCATTGAACCCATGACGCTATTGCAAAAACTGTCCGTCAACTACGTCAAATTCGACAGCGTCATTATCGAGAAGGCCTACCAGAGCGAGGAGAGCCACGCGGAAGTTGAAGACCTGATAGGACTACTGAAAGCCGAGGATGAAAAGATTATCGTACCCTTTGTGGAGCGCGCCGACATGATCCCCACCCTGTGGACCTGCGGGGTCCACTATATCCAGGGACATTTCCTGCAGCCGCCCTCGCGCCAAATGGACTACGACTTCAACAGCGAGGACTGAGCCGCAACGATTCCGGCAACTCACTCCGGCCAGAACAGGGTGTCCCGGTCGCTCAGCCCCATCAGGTAGAGGATGCCGTCCAGCCCCAGCTTGGAGATAGACTGTTTGGCATTGGCCTTCACCAGCGGCTTGGCCCGGAAGGCGATCCCCAAACCGGCAATACTCAGCATCGGCAGGTCATTGGCCCCGTCGCCCACCGCGATCACCTGCTCCAGGCAGACCCCTTCCCGGGCGGCGATTTCAATCAATAGACGGGCCTTGCGCTGGCCGTCCACCACTTCGCCGGTCACCCTGCCGGTGACCTTGCCGTCGACAATTTCCAGCTGGTTGGCGTAGACATAGTCAATGCCCAGCTTTTGCTGGATATGGCGACCAAAATAATCAAAGCCACCGGAGAGGATGGCGGTCTTGTAGCCCAGCCGCCGCAGGGTGGCCATCAGCAATTCAGCCCCTTCCGTCAGGCGCAATCGGACAGCGACCTGCTCCAGCACCGACTCGTCCAGCCCGCGCAACAGTGCCATGCGGCGGGCAAAGCTCTCTTTGAAATCCAGCTCGCCGCGCATGGCCGCTTCGGTGATGGCCGAAACCTGATCACCGACACCGGCCTCCCTGGCCAGTTCGTCGATCACTTCGGCCTCGATCAGGGTCGAATCCATATCGAACACCACCAGGCGACGATTGCGGCGGTAGATATTGTCTTCCTGATAGGCGACGTCGATATCGAGCTCGGAAGACAATTCCAGCAATGAAGTGCGCAGTGCCGCCAAATCGCCGGGCACCCCGCGCAGGGAAAACTCCACACAGGCCTTGGTATTGGCCTCAATATGTTCCAGCGGCACCCGGCCGGAGAGCCGGGTGATCTTGTCGATATTCAATCCCTGCGCCACGGTCACCGCCGTCACCCGGGCAATGTGGTGGGCCGTCACCCGGCGGGCCAGCAGGGTCACGATATGGCGCGGCTTGCCCTGCTGGGCA
>NZ_JBFHQR010000094.1:0-9547 GCF_041592135.1 Porticoccus sp.
ACTCGTCGTTGCTCGTCACTCAGTTAGAACCACTAAATTCATTTCTCGCGCCTAGATTGGCGCTTTTTTAGTCACAACAGAGGCAACCAAATTAGTGTGAACAGGCCCTAGTTGTTTGGTGAGGCGTGCCGGATTACTCGCGCCCTGCGGGTCGCCACTTGCAGTGGCGCTGTCTCGCGGCCTGAGCCTCGCCACAGCGGAATGAAAAAGCGGTTTATTTTTGCCGGGATTATTACGGAAGGCCGGGATGCCCCTGTGCACTAACAGTCGCGGTCCTTTGGATAGGGTGGGTAGTGCTGGATTGACTCAAAACAGTTTGTAACTGTTTTGACCCCATGGGGGCTTCGCGGCCTGCGGCCTCTCGGTCCAAACTCCTGACGGAGTTTGTCGAACCACGCCTTAACGAACGAGTCCAACAAATCGCCTACAACTAAAAAGGCCACCCCAACGGGGTGGCCTTTTTAGTTGTTTGGTGGGTCGTGCTGGATTCGAACCAGCGACCAATTGGTTAAAAGCCAACTGCTCTACCAACTGAGCTAACGACCCTTGGAAGAGGCGCATATCTTACTTATGGAGGATCAAAAATCAAGTATTTATTTCGTGGGAATGTATCGCGTCGGGTCGTCGACGCCCGCCTGTTCGAAACCCGCTTTGCGCAGTCGGCAACTGTCGCATTTTCCACAGGCGAGTCCCTGCTCGGTAGCCTGATAGCAGGAGACCGTTTGCGCGTAATCGACACCGGCGGCAACGCCCTGGCGGATAATATCGGCTTTGCTCAAGTCAATCAGCAGCTTGTTGATACGCAGGTATTTGCCTTCCACCCCAGCCCTGGTGGCGAGGTTGGCCATTTTCTCGAATGCCTCGATGTATTCCGGGCGGCAGTCGGGATAGCCGGAGTAATCCACGGCATTGACGCCGATAAAGATATCCTGGGCTTCCAGCACCTCCGCCCAGCCCAGGGCAATGGACAGAAACACCGTATTGCGCGCGGGCACGTAGGTCACTGGAATACCTGTCGTCTGTACCTCGGGAACGTTGATGCTGTCATCGGTCAGGGCCGAGCCGCCAATGGTCCTCAGGTCCAGCTTGACCACTTTGTGCTGCTCCGCGCCCAGTTGCGCTGAACAGCGGCGCGCCGCCGCCAGCTCCGCCTGGGCGCGCTGCCCGTAGTCGAAACTCAGGGTAAAGCAGCGAAAGCCCTGTTGCCGCGCCATGGCCAGCACGGTGGTGGAGTCCAGGCCACCGGATACCAGCACCACCGCTTTTTTATCGAGTTCAGTCATCGCAGGTCAATATCCCGGTTGGTCCTTCCACAACAGTTTGTGTAATTGCAGCTGGAATCTGACAGGCAGCCTGTCCGCCAGTATCCACTCCGCCAGCTCGGTGGCGTCCAGTGTGCCGTGACTGGGAGAGAAGAGGATCTCGCCCACCCGTCCGGGCAGCGACAGTTCATCCAGCTTGAGCCGCGCCCACTCGTAATCCCGGCGATCACAGATGACAAACTTTAGCTGATCCCGAGGTGTCAGGCAGGCGATATTGTCATAGAGATTGCGGTTGGCCTCCCCCGATGCCGGGGTCTTCAGATCCATGACCTTGACGACCCGGCTGTCCACCTCGGCCACGGAGAGCGCGCCGGCCGTTTCCAGCGACACCGCATAGCCCCGATCACATAGCGCCGTCAACAGCGCAAGACAAGCTCTCTGCGCCAGCGGCTCACCCCCGGTCACACAGACCCGGGAGACCTGGAAGGCGGCGATTTCATCGAGGATCTGCTGTTGGGATTTTCGCTCTCCGCCGTAGAACGCGTATTCCGTGTCACAGTAATGACAGCGCAGCGGACACCCGGTGAGACGCACAAACACGGTCGGCAGGCCCACCGTGGAGGATTCTCCCTGCAGGGAATAAAAAATTTCGGTGATACGAAGGGAAGTCTGTTCCATGGGGCAATGCTGCGCGATACAAACCGCGCAGTTTAACGGAAAAAAGCCGCTGCGGTGTAACCGGGCTTAGTAACCGGACTTAAAAGTTCTGCTGCAGATAGCGCTGCGCCAGCTTGGCGGCGTTGTCATTGCCGGCAGCGGCCTTCTCCAGCAGGTTTTTAGCCTTGGCGTTATCGCCCATCAAGTGATACACCTGGCCCAGCTTGAAGGTCGCATCGGCGGCCTTGCGGTGAGCGGGATAGCTGTTCACCACGGCACTGAATGCCTGCCGGGCTGGTTCCAGCTGATTTTGCAACAGGTAAATCTCACCCAGCCAGTAGTGGGCATTCGCCGTATAGGCGCCATTGGGGTAGCGTTCGATATGCTCCTTGAAGAGCGCGACGGCTTCGGCAGTCTTACCCGCCTTTAGTTCATTGTAGGCACGGGTGTAATGGGCTGCGCCATCATCGCCGGGGGCTGTGGTGTTGGTTGCGGAAGCGGCAATGGCATCACTTTGTGCGGGGGGCTGCGTCGCGGCGCCTCCATTGACCAGACCACTGAGACGGCGATCCAGGTCCATATAGTCTTCCAACTGGCGCGCTTTGAGCTGCCTGACGTCGTTATTCAACTCCTCGACCATCCCCCGCAGTGTCCGCACCTCATCCTGCAGGAGCTGCAACTGGTAGTAGCTGTCGCCCACGGGCGGGCTGGATTCGGGAGCAGGTGGCGCCACGGGCACCGGCACAGCAATTGGCGCAGGAGAATAGTTCGGGGAACTGCCGATTTCGGTAACGGGAGCAGCCGCATAAAGCGCGGGTGACACGGAGGAAAAGAAAAGAATACCGACAATGGTTGCTCGCATGAGTCTTACCCCTACGGATTTAAGCAGACCTTGTATAGACAAGCGGATCGTGAGGAAGTTGTCCTCCCCGCTTTATACGGCTTGACAACGAGAGCAAGTGACTTCGAGCCAAGACGCCCGGCGCAACGTTCGCACCGGGCGCTGTTCTAGTGGCCTTTAAGACCTTATTTCATCTCTACACGACGGTTCAGCGCCCAGGATGCATCGTTGCTGCCCATGGCAGCAGGGCTTTCTTCACCGTAGCTGATCACTTCCATCGCAGCAGCGTTAACGCCTTCCTGAACCAGGAAATCGCGAACCGCATTGGCACGACGTTCGCCCAGCGCCATGTTGTACTCACGGGTACCGCGCTCGTCAGCATGACCTTCCAAGCGAACAGTGGCCGCCGGGTGAGCACGCAGCCATTCTCCGTGGAGACGCAGTGCAGCGCGCGCTTCGGCATTCAGTACCGCCTTGTCGAATTCGAAATAGAATACGCGGGGTACGGAGCTGTCAGTGCCCAGAGTGGAACCGCTGACGTCCCCAGAGCCTACTGTACCAGTAGCAACGGATTCGCTAGGCATAGTAGTGGCACCAGTTTCTTCCTCAGTACCGGTGCTGGAACAGCCCGACAACAGCGCGGCTACGAAGGTAACCATCGCGCCATATTTGAGCAGTTGATTCTTCATTGTTTTCTCCTGTAACTAAGATGTAGCTTGTTTATTTTGGTGACCAGGCTGGCTCGCGGACATCCCCGAACCGTGCTGGCAATAAAAATTTCACACCCGCATCTAGCGAAACAGCCGCCAGTACTCCCTTGTTACCCTGTTTGGTGGCGTAGAGAAGCATAGCACCATTGGGAGCAACAGTTGGGGACTCATCTAGATACGTTTGTGTTAAAACTCTCAGGTCGCCCGTGACCAGATCCTGTGTTGCGATATGAAAATTCCCATTATCGCGGTGTACCATGACTAAAGTACGCCCATCAGGAGCAAGCCGAGGTCTGGCGTTGTACGACCCCGCGAAGGTTAAACGTTCTACCTGTCCACTTGCAATGGTCTGTTTGTATATTTGTGGCGTACCCCCCCTGTCCGAGGTGAATATTAGTGACTTTCCATCGGGGGTCCAGTTTGGTTCTGTGTCAATGGCGAAGTGACTGGTCATTCGGGTGAACTGCCTGGTACTCAAATCGAAGGTGTAAATTTCCGGATTGCCGTCCTTGGACAGCACCAGCGCCAGCTTGCGGCCGTCCGGCGACCAGGACGGTGCGCCGTTCAAACCGCGAAAATTGGTCAACTGCTCGCGGGCACCACTGGCCAACTGTTGGCGGAAAATTGCCGGGCGACCGGTTTCAAACGACACGTACACCAACTCTTTGGCGTCTGGCGACCAGGCCGGTGACATGATCGGCTGCTTGGACTCCAGCAACATCCGCTCGCGGAAACCATCCGCATCGGACACCATCAGACGAAAGTTCATCCGCCCGTTCAGGGGATAGGCCGTGACATAGGCTACCCGGGTGGAAAATGCCCCCGGGATACCGGTGATGGCCTCGTACACCTGATCGCTGATGTAGTGGGCCATATCCCTGACCTGCGTCGGCCCGCCGTCCACCACCTTGGTGAAAACGGTGCGTCCCCCGGTCACCTCCACCAAACTGAAGGTGACATGGAAACGACCGGCGCTGTCGGCGGCCTCACCCACCACCAGATACTCTGCGCCGAGGATGCGCCAGTCGCGGTAGTAGACATCCTTGATGGCGGCCGGAAACGACAACATATTCTGGCGTGGAATGGCGCTGAACAGCCCGCTGCGCTCCAAATCTGCCGACACGATATTGCTGACATCCTCGGGGAGTGCTCGACCGCCCTGGGTTATTGGGGAAATGCCGATACGGGTGGGATTATCCACACCCTGGGTAATTTCAATGGTGAACTCGGCCATGGCCGGCGACAGCCACACTAGCAGCGTCAACGACAGCGAGGCCAGTAACCCTTGCTTTCTTCTCACAACCTATAACCTCAAATCGTCCGGTCTGAATACCAATGAGAGTTTTCGAAAATATTTCTCGAATACCCTCGGATCTTTAATTTCCTGCAATTTTTCAAAGCGGCCCACTTTGTACACCGCCTGTTCTGCGGAGCGATCAAACGCCGAATTGCCGCTGGAACGCACCACCGCGACACTGATGACCTGACCAGTGGGCACCAACTGCACCAGCAATTCAACCTCCATATCCCGGCGCGCGCTGGGGGGACGGCTCCAGTTGGCGGCGATGCGTTCAAAAATGTAGTCGTGGTAACTGGTGGCCACCTCCTCATCATTGGCGGCGGCCAGAAACTCTTCTTCCTGGGCCAGGGCACTGGCCAATTCCTGCTGCAGCTGTTTTTTATCCGGCTGCGGCTTGTGCACCGGTTGCGGTGTCGGCTTGGGGGCCGGCTTTGCCACTGGTTTTGGCGTTGGCTTGGGAGCCGGCTTCGGCGCCGGCTTGGGTTTGGGTTTTGGCGCCGGGTTGGGTGCCGGCTTGGGCGCCGGTTTCGGTTTGACCACGGGCTTTGGCTGCGGCCTGGCCTTTTGCTCCAGGGTTAACAATTTCGCCTGCACATATTTCGGCTGCGCCACTTTGCGCTGTTTGTGCTCCGGCTCCCAGTGAAACACCATCAGCGCCACCACGCCGGCGTGCAGCAACAGGCTGACCAGCACGGCCAGGGTGTATGAAGAAGCTCTCCCCGAAAACACGGTTGTCAGTTTCGTCCCGGTGGCTCAGTAACCAACCCCACCGAGGGCGCGCCCGCACCCTGCAGCTCGCTCATCAGTTTCACCACCGTGCCGTAGTCCACCGCTTTATCGCCCCACACCAGCACCGGCGTTTTCGGCTGCAACCCCATCACCTTGGTCACTTTTTCGATAATCAGTTGCAGGGTTTGCTGTTCATTTTTGCCATTGCCCAAATCCAGGTAATAGGTGCCATCCGCCTTGACGGAGACAATCAACGGCTCGAGATCCTTGTCCTCGAGGGGGGCTGACGGGGCCTCCGGCAATTCTACCTTGACGCCCTGCATCAGCAGCGGCGCGGTGACCATAAAGACGATCAGCAACACCAACATCACGTCGATGTAGGGCACCACATTGATCTCTGCGACCAGCCGATGTTTTTGCCGGGGTTTTTTCATGTTCAATCACCGTGAATGCGGCGGTGGAGAATGCTGGAAAACTCTTCGGCAAAGGTTTCATAGCTGCTGTAGATACCGTCGGCCGAGGCCGAATAGCGGTTGTAGGCCAATACCGCCGGAATAGCCGCAAACAGCCCCATGGCAGTGGCGATCAACGCCTCGGAGATACCCGGCGCCACGGTGGCCAGGGTCGCCTGCTGCACAGTGGCGAGCCCGCGGAAAGAATTCATGATGCCCCACACCGTGCCGAACAGGCCGATGTAGGGACTGACCGAGGCGACGCTGGCGAGGAACGGCAAATTGCGATTGAGTCGCTCTTCTTCACGGGACAGGGCCACGCGCATGGAACGCTCCGCGCCCTCCATCACCGCATCGGGATCGGCGCTGCCCTGCTGGGCCATACGGTTAAACTCCCGATATCCCGCCCGGAAGATACTGGCCAAGCCTTCCGCCGTGCCCTGTGCGCCACTGTCGTGATACAGCTGGTTGAGATCGATACCGGACCAGAAGTTGTCCTCGAATTTGCGCAGGGTGTTGCCGGCATTCCGCAGGTAGAGGCCGCGCTGCACAATCATCACCCAGGAAATCATGGAAGAAAAAAACAGCAACAGCATGACAAACTGCACCAGCAGTGTGGCATTGGCTATCAGGCTCCACAGGGATAAATGTTCGTTCACCGGATACTCCCGTTATTCTGTTAAAGGGCAGCCTTGAGGGTCTGCATCATGTCTGCCGGAATGGCTGTCGGGCGCTTGGACTGGTGATCGATACAAGCGGCCCGCACCACGCCCTCCACTAAAATCTGTTCACCGCGCATGACTGTCTGGGCGATGGTGAAAGAGGTTCTCGTCACCCCCACCAGCCGTGCGGTGGCGATGATTTCATCGTCCAGCACGGCGGGGACACGATATTTCAATTCCACCGAATGCACCACGAACTGCATCCCATTGAACAACGCCGGCTTGTCATAACCCAGCGATCGCATCAGGTCGGTGCGCGCCCGCTCGAGGTATTTCAGGTAATTGGCGTAGTAGACAATGCCACCGGCGTCGGTATCTTCCACATAGACGCGAATGGGTAGACAGTATTCCTTGGTCATTTATCCATTAAATCCAATGGCCGGTTAACTTTTTGCGGGCTTTGCAAGCCAAAGTGCTCATAGGCGAGCCGGGTTGCCATACGCCCCCTGGGGGTTCTCGTCATGTAGCCCTGTTGAATCAGGTAGGGCTCCAGCACGTCCTCGATGGTGTCCCGCTCCTCGCTGATCGCGGCCGCCAGGCTTTCCACCCCCACGGGGCCGCCGTCAAATTTCTCTATGATGGTCAGCAGCAGGCGACGATCCATGTGATCGAAGCCCCTGGCATCCACATTGAGCATGTTGAGTGCCAGATCCGCCACCGCGGCGGTAATATCGCCATCCGCCTTCATCTCGGCAAAATCCCGAGCCCGGCGCAGCAGGCGATTGGCAATGCGCGGGGTTCCCCTGGAGCGCCGGGCGATCTCAAATGCCCCGGCTCTATCCATCTTGACGCCGAGGATGCGCGCAGAGCGGTAGACGATGTGGCTCAGTTCCTCGACGGAATAAAATTCCAGCCGCTGCACAATCCCGAAGCGATCCCGCAGCGGCGAGGTCAGCAGGCCCGCCCGCGTGGTCGCCCCCACCAGGGTAAAGGGCGGTAAATCCAGCTTGATGGAGCGGGCCGCCGGGCCTTCGCCGATCATGATATCGAGCTGGAAATCCTCCATCGCGGGATAGATCACCTCCTCCACCACCGGACTGAGGCGATGGATCTCATCGATAAACAGCACATCCCCGGGTTCCAGGTTGGTCATCAGCGCCGCCAAGTCCCCGGCTTTTTCCAGCACCGGGCCCGAGGTGGTCTTTAACGCCACCCCCAACTCGTTGGCGATGATATGCGCCAGGGTCGTCTTGCCGAGACCAGGGGGGCCAAATACCAGGGTGTGATCCAGTGGTTCACCGCGCTTTTTGGCTGCGCCGATAAAGATTTCCATCTGCTCGCGCACCGCCTCCTGGCCGACATAATCGGCGAGACACAGGGGGCGGATAGCGCGGTCAAAACGATCTTCCTGGACGGAGGCTGCGGGGGAAATCAGTCGGTCGGTTTCGATCATGGTGGCCAGTATATCTTGCTCCGCTTAGCTTTTAACCATGCTTTTCAGCGCCAGGCGAATCAATTCCTGACTGGTTTGCCCTTCATTGGCTACAGCATTCACCATGCGCGCCGCTTCCTGGGGTTTGTAGCCCAGCGCCACCAGGGCACTCTCCGCTTCCTGGATGTAGTCGGACAGCCCCTGCGCCGGGGTGCGGGTTGCCGCGGGGGCAATGCCGACATCAAAATCCTTGAGGCGATCGCGCATTTCCACCACCAGGCGTTCGGCGGTTTTCTTGCCCACCCCCGGCAATTTGACCAGTGTTGCCAGGTCGTTGTCCTGCACCCTGCGCACAAACTCCGTGGCATTCATACCGGAGAGAATGGTCAGCGCCAATTTCGGGCCGACCCCGCTAATTCTGATCAGGTGGCGGAACAGCTCGCGCTCCGTCCGCTCGGCAAATCCGTAGAGCTGCTGGACATCCTCGCGCACCACAAAATGGGTATGCAGCACCACCGGTTCACCCGGTGCCGGCAGCTCAAAAAAGGTGGTCAGCGAGACATGGACTTCATAGCCCAACCCCTGCACGTCAATTAACAGTTCAGGCGCCTGGCGCTCCAACAGAATGCCGCTGATTCTTCCAATCATTTAGGGCCAGCCCCCTGCTTGTCTCCCGTACCGGGAATCGATTTCATGCGACCGCGAGAATAGTGGATCCGCGTGCTCATATTGGCGGTGGTGACCAGGGTTCGCGCGTGGCACAGCGCCACCGCCAGGGCATCGGCAGCGTCCTCGGCCGGCGCCGAGGGCAGGTTGAGCAGCCTGGTGACCATATATTGCACCTGTTCCTTGGTGGCGGCACCATTGCCCACCACCGACTGCTTGACGGAGCGGGCCGCATACTCGGCCACCGCCAGGCCCCCGTTGACGCCGGCGACAATGGCCGCACCCCTCGCCTGCCCGAGCTTCAGGGCAGCCCTGGGGTCGCGGGCAAAGAAAATGTCTTCCACCGCCATCGCGGTGGGGCGATGTTGCTCAATAATGCTGCGTAGACTGTCAAAAATGATTTTCAGGCGCTCCGGCAGCGGGCCTTCCGGCAGACGGATAATGCCGCTGGTAAGGTATTCCGTTTTGGCCCCGACAGCGTTAATCAGGCCGAAGCCGGTCTTGCGGGAACCCGGGTCAATGCCGAGAATCAGGGTCATGTTCATCCACCGCCAATACTGTATATTGCTACAGTATATTACTGATCCAAAAATACAAGCCCTGAAATTCACAGAAGTCGATCGGGCATGAAAAAGGCGGCCCCCGGGCCACTGCTGTCCCACAGTTGAAAGTCATAAGGCGAACCTCATTTGAGATTCGCCTTTTTTCTGTCTCGGTGGGTCGGGGCACAGGAGCTCTTTTAAGGCTCTTCGCTCAAATAAATTCAGTTGGATCAACCGCAGAATCCGCTGTACTGTCCAGCCCGCTCTGGCACTGTGGCGAGCAAATGCCAACAG
>NZ_JBFHQR010000095.1:0-9540 GCF_041592135.1 Porticoccus sp.
AACCCATATTTTTCAATGCCCGGGCAGCACCACCGATGTTGCCCGGATGGGTAGTATTGACCAGTACTATGCGAACGTTTTCAAACACGACTTGCTCACGTATCAGATTGGCGGCGGGGAATCTGTTCGTCACTTGTCAAACTGCAAGTGCGCAAACCAGAATCCTGTCAAAAAGGCTTGAATGAGATTCTCGATCTCGGCCAAAACGCTTTTTTTTCAGTGACCGCCCAGCGACTTTAGAAGGGCGCGAATTCTATCAGGAAGAACCGCTGAAATCATGGTTTTCCACTCCCCCCAAACTCCGCCTCTCTGCTACAATGCCGCGCTTTCGCCACAGTGGAACAGCTAGCAATGGAACCGATGGTCAATATCGCACTTCGCGCCGCCCGCAAAGCCGGGGAAATGATTGCTCGCGCCACCGAACGCAGTGACCTGATCAGGGTCGACGAAAAGGGTCGCAACGACTTTGTCACGGAAACGGATCGCGCCGCCGAACGGGAAATCATCTATCACCTGCGCAAGGCATACCCCGACCACGGCATCCTTGGCGAGGAATCCGGACTGCTGGAAGGCGAGAACAATGACTACCAATGGGTCATTGATCCACTAGACGGAACCACCAATTTCATCCACGGCATACCGCATTTTGCCGTGTCCATCGGCTGCCGCTACAAGGGCCGGCTGGAACACGCTGTGGTGTTCGACCCGATGCGCCGCGAAGAATTTACCGCCAGTCGCGGCCGCGGCGCCTTTCTCAACGGCAAACGCATCCGCGTCTCTGGCCGCCTCGGCATGCCCGGCGCCGTCATTGCCACAGGCATTCCCTTTAACAGCCCCTCCATTGAACACATGGAACCCTATTTGTCCTGCCTGACCGACCTGGCAAAACAGTCCTCGGGGATCCGCCGTCTGGGGGTCGCCTCACTGGACCTCGCCTATACGGCGGCGGGGCGCTTTGACGCATTCTGGGAAATGAACCTGAAACCCTGGGACATCGCTGCTGGCGTACTACTGGTGAAAGAAGCGGGCGGGCTGGTCAGCGACTTTAGCGGCAGTGAAGACTATATGGACAGCGGCAACATTGTCTGTGCCACACCCAAACTGTTCAAAACCACCCTGCAAGTGGTGCAAAAACACCTTGGCTATTTGGAAAAAAAATCCCAGTAGGAATCAGCTGTCCTCAAACAGGGTCTGTCCGTCGAGCCCCTGTTTCTTGAGGATAGCCCGGAGGCGGCGCAACGCTTCCACCTGAATCTGCCGGACTCGCTCCCTGGTCAGACCGATCTCATGCCCCACCTCCTCCAGGGTAGCCACATCGTGGCCGTGCAGCCCAAAGCGGCGGGCAATAACCTCCTGCTGCTTGTCCGTCAATTCCGAGAGCCAGGCCTCCACAGCAGCGGTCATGTCCGCATCCTCCACCAGTTCTTCCGGATCGTTGGGGTGCTCGTCCGCCAGGGTCTCCACCAGCATGCGGTCGCCGTCCTTGCCCATGGGAACATCCACGGAACTGACCCGTTCATTGAGGCGCAACATCCGCGAGACTTCGTCGACGGTTTTATCCAGCGACCTGGCGATTTCCTCGGCGGTGGGATCGTGATCCAGCTCCTGGGCGAGACGCCGGGAAGCTTTCAGGTAGACATTCAGTTCTTTTACCACGTGAATCGGCAACCGGATGGTGCGGGTCTGATTCATCAACGCCCGCTCCACGGACTGGCGTATCCACCAGGTGGCATAGGTGGAAAATCGGTAGCCCAGCTCGGGGTCAAACTTCTCCACCGCGCGCATCAGGCCGAGGTTGCCCTCCTCGATCAAATCGAGCAGGGAGAGCCCCCTGTTGACGTAGCGGCGGGCGATTTTTACCACCAGGCGCAGATTGCTCTCAATCATCCGCTTGCGTGCGGCATCATCGCCCTTGTGAATTTTGCGGGCGAAGAAAACCTCTTCCTCGGCGGTAAGCAGCGGTGCGTAACCGATCTCTTTCAGGTAGAGACTGGCGGCATCCAGAACTTTTTCGTCCTTTGACTTCTTGACCGACTCCTCCGGCTCGCCAGTGCCGTGAGAGGCACTTTTGTCACCGAATTCGAGGCCATTGTCGCCGTTGTCATTATCATTATCGTCAAAGTCGTTATCGGTTTCATCTGACACAGAAGCTATTCCAAATCTATAAACAGAAACACCAACCGCTTCCCGGCACTAAAATGGGGCATCCCCTTTCACCTACGGCCACAGGCAATGTAACACCAAATTTCCCTCCGTGTAACCATTGCCGAAAGATCATTTAGCAGCCCCCGCGCCGATCAACGCCGGGGCAGGAAACCCAGGGGATTGACCGGTTTGCCGTCCTTGCGGATTTCAAAGTACAGGCGCTTGTTATTGGCCGGATCGCCACCGACCTCGGCCATTTTCTCACCGCCTTTCAGCATCTGCCCCTCGCGAACATAAATTTTTCGGCAGTGGGCATAGGCACTGAGATAGACCTCGCTGTGCTTGACGATGATTAATTGCCCATAGCCCCGCAGACCATTGCCTGAATAAACGACCACGCCGGGCGCGGCAGCTACCACCGGTTGTCCGGGATGACTTTCAATATCCACCCCCTTGAACAGCTGATCGCTGTTAAAGGTTCGACTCACCCGACCTTCGGCGGGCCATTGCCAGTGCCAGCTGGAAGGCAGCGAGGCGGTCGATTTCGGTGGCGGCTTGGTGACTTTGATTGGGGACTGCAGCACCGGCTGGGCGGGCTGGGACGTCACTACCGGCCTGGCAACAGCTGCCACCTCCCTCTGCACTGGCGGCAAATGGGTGGTATCCAAGGTCAGGCGCTGACGGTCATAGATGGTGTAGGGCAGCCCCAAGCCATTGGCGCGGGCCAGTTTATCCACGTCCTTTTCATAGCGCCACGCGATGGCAAACAGGGTTTCGCCCCGGGACACGATATGGTAGTTAATTTTTTCACTGGGAGGTGGCGGGCGCTGGACAATGGGCGCCGGCGGCGGACTCTGGCAGGCAGTCACGAGCAGCAGTCCGGCACACAGGACAACCCTTCTCAACAAGAATCCCTGGCACATCGGTACTGACAAAAAAAGCGACTCCCCTGTAACTTTACCCCTGTCGTCAGAGCTTCCTGCGCTGGCCACCAAGATATTCCAGACCGAGCACCAGAATCAAGCCGGCGGCCATACAGCCCATCGCCAGTAATGTCCGCGGGTCGAGACCGGTGACGCGAGCAAACTCCGCAGGCAGTAATAACCGCGAAGACAACACCACTTCGCGACCGCGCCCGTCAATCATGACCTCCAGCGTTTCCCGCCAGGGCCAGACAATCAATAGTGAGCCCACCAGAAATCCCGTCAGCAGGGCTATCGTCACAGAGTGGTATCGGTGTAACAGCCAGGCTAACAAGCGGGCAAACGCCATCAACCCCGTTGCACAGCCGAGCACAAACATCAGCAACAACTGCCAGTGCAGTTCGCTGACGGCATCAATCATCACTGAATACATGCCCAGCAGCAGCAGGATGAAACTGCCGGAAACCCCCGGCAGGATCATGGCGCAGATGGCGATGGCCCCGGACAAATAAACCGCCAACAGGCCCTCGGAACCCTGGGTTGGCGAAGCAAAGGAAATAGCTAGGGCGAAAACGGTGCCCAAGCTGAGGGCCAACCACTCCTGCCAACGCAGGTGGGGCAGCTGACGAAAAATGTAGATGATCGAGGCGACAATCAAACCGAAAAAGAACGACCAGACCAGAATCGGCTGCGCCTGCAGCAGGTGGCTGACCAGCTTGGCCAGCGAGGCGATGCTCAACACTATGCCGGAAAACAACGCCAACAGAAAATTGCCATTGATGGCTTGCCAGAACACCCGCGGGCCATGGCTGAGCAGCAGTTTCAGGGAGCGGAAATTGACAGAGCGAATGGAATCCAGCAGCTCCTCATAGATACCGCTGATAAACGCGATGGTGCCGCCGGAGACACCTGGCACCACATCCGCAGCACCCATTGCCATACCCTTGAAAAACAGCAGCAGCCAGCGTTTTGCAACATCCATGATTGAGTCGCCGCGCCGTTAGCGGGCGACGCCGCTGAGCAGCGGCACAAACCGCACCCGCTCAGCCACACGCTCTTCGAAATTGTAACTGTCACCCTGACGGGTAATGACACGCAGCTCCTGGACCTCACCGGAACCCACGGGGATCACCAGAATACCGTCCGGGGCCAGTTGATGGAGTAATTCTTCGGGCACTTCGTTGGGTGCAGCGGCGCTGAGGATGGCATCGTAGGGCGCATTGTCCGGCAATCCGAAGCCCCCGTCACTGTGGGAAAAACGCACGTTGCGCAAGCCCAGCAGGCGCAAGCGCTCCCGGGCCTTGTCGATCAACGGCTTGATCCGTTCAACGCTGTAAACCTGACCCACCAGCTGCGCCAGAATGGCCGACTGATAGCCAGAACCGGAGCCGATTTCGAGTACCTTCTTGCGCGGCCCCTGGGACAGCAATATCTCTGTCATCAAGGCGACAATATAGGGCTGGGATAAGGTCTGCCCGTAACCGATGGGGAGCGCTGTGTCTTCATAGGCACGATGGGAAAGGGCTTCATCCAGAAACAGGTGACGGGGCGTTACCCGCATCACGTCCAGCACGCGCTGGCTGCTGATACCCTGATCTTTAAGCCGTTGGATGAGACGTTCACGGGTTCGCTGGGAGGTCATACCAATGCCACCAAGCTCAATCGAATTCACCCTTGCAAGCCCCTACTATCAACCGAAAAACGCACTATACCACAGCCCCTTCATTCCGCCACGGCCCGCGGTGACTGGAGCTCTGCCACTTCCCGCAACAGCGCGGTGGCAAAACAGCCGCTCGGCAGCGAAAAAGACAATTGCAGATTTGTGCCATCCGAATCGTCCTGCCCCAGCCAATGCCAGCTGAATTCCCCGGGCAGCAGCGACAGGACCCGGCGCTCCTGGGACAGGCCACTGAACTCCAGGCCGTGGCACCAATCCTGCCAGGGCTGCAACACTGCGGACTCCAGCAGCCGCACCGGTTCCGGCACCTGACTTCGCCCCCGCCCCCACATGGGCCCACTGGGGTCCATTTCGCCCTCCAGCGGCCTGTTCCAGTTTTGCTGGCGCACCCGCTCGGCCAACACCAGATTGAACAGATAAGCCCGGGCCGCAGACAGGTACAGGCCGCCCCGGCTGGCGGGCTGCCGGGACTTGCGCCTGCGCTGCTGATGCTCGGCGGCTTTGGACTTGAGCAACCGGTCTGCCTCCAACAGATTGCCCGCTTCGCGCCCGAAACGCTGCTCACCAAAGTAATTGGGGACCCCCTGGGAGGCAATCACCCCAAGGCGCCGCTCTACAGCGGATCTATCCCCCTCCAGTTGTCGCAGGCGAATCACGAAATGATTGTCGGCGTGCACACCGCGGCGCAATTTTTTATTGTGTCTGACGGTTTCCAGCACAGAACAGCCTGCAATCACCGGGGCGGTAGACGCCGGGGCCTCCTGGGAGCCGGGAAGATACACACTGAACCACTGGCGGGTCAGCGCATGGCGATCCTTCATCCCACAGTAACCCACCGCCACATCGTCGACAGCAAAATGTTCGGCCAGCATTCCCGCCACCCAGCGGGTATTCTGGCCGCGCTTTTCCAGGTACAGGCAGAGATGTTCGCCCTCGCCGGCCAGCTCAAAACCCAGCCGCTCGGTCACCTGGAAATCTTCCGGGGTTTGGCGAAATAGTGCGCGCCCCGGCACAGCACCCAGTGCGCGGGGAAAATCGAGGGTAAATTGCCTGCTGCTCATAATTTCCTTAGGATTGCCATGGTGCGAGGTTCGGGACACTTGCCGCACAGCATCATGCCGGCAGGCATCACTTCTACCTGGATTGTTGTTATGCATATTCACTATCTTCAACACGTTCCCTTTGAGGGATTGGGCAGTATGGAAAGCTGGTTCCATCAACGCCACCACAACCTGAGTGCCACCCACCTCTACCGGAATGAAACACTGCCGCCGCTGGATGACATCGACTGGCTAATCGTCATGGGCGGCCCCATGGGGGTCGCTGACCAACAGCTGTATCCGTGGCTGGCGGAGGAAAAGGCGTTCATTCGCCGCGCCATCGAAGCGGGCAAGATTGTGCTGGGTATTTGCCTCGGCGCACAGCTCATTGCCGACGTATTGGGCGCACCCGTCACCCGCAATCCCCAGCGGGAAATTGGCTGGTTTCCCCTGACGATTTCCGACGCAGCCAAGACCACCGCCTTCGGGCGGGCGCTGCCGGAAGCTGTTGAGGTATTTCACTGGCACGGCGACACCTTTGCCATTCCCGCCGGCGCCATGCCCCTGGCGAGCAGTCCCGCCTGCGCGAACCAGGGGTTTCTCTACAACCATCGCGTGCTGGGTTTACAGTTTCACCTGGAGACCACCCCGCAATCGGCCCTGGATCTGACAACCCAGTGTGCGGATGAGCTGGATGACAGTGCATACGTGCAAAGTGCGCAACAGATCCTGGCGGAGCCCGTCCGGTTCAACCAGATCAATCAGCTGATGGGCGACATCCTCGACTGCCTGGCGCAAATTGGCACGGCAAGTGGCTAGTGATCGGAGTTCAGCAACACCACCGCCTGACAGCCGATGCCTTCACCGCGCCCCTCAAAACCGAGCTTTTCTGTAGTGGTCGCCTTGATATTGAGCTGGTCGATGCGACACGCCATATCCTCGGCCAGATTCTTCCGCATGGCGTCGATGTGTGGCGACATCTGCGGCGCCTGGGCAATCAGGGTGAGGTCGGCATTCAGCAGGGAATAGCCTTGGCCATCCAACAGGGCCTTCACCCGTCGCAGCAGGCCGCGGCTGTCGGCCCCCTTGTAGGCGGGGTCGTTATCCGGGAAGTGACGGCCGATATCGCCGAGGGCGGCGGCACCCAACAGGGCATCGCAGAGGGCGTGTATCAGCACATCGCCGTCGGAGTGTGCGATCAGCCCCTGCTGGTAGGGAATTTTCACCCCGCCGATAACGAGGTGATCCCCTGCGCCGAAGGCGTGCACGTCGTAACCCTGGCCAATTCTCATCACATCGCCCCCCAATCTGTTAGTCGAGCTGGCCGCGGCCATTTTCTGACTCGCGCTGAAAGCGGAGAATCGCCTCGGCAATGGCCAGATCCTCGCGACGGGTAATTTTGATATTGTCGCGGCTGCCCTCGACCACCTGTGGCACATGCCCCAGCCGCTCCACGGCGGCCGACTCGTCGGTGGGCTGCCACTGCTGCCGCACGGCGGTTTTCAAGCTCCAGTTCAACAGGCCGTAGCGAAACATTTGCGGGGTCTGGGCCAGCCAGAGCCTGGATCGGTCTTCGGTGGCGGCAATATCGTCGCCGCGATCCACCCGCTTGACCGTATCGCTCACCGGCACCGCCAGTACGCCGCCCACTTTATGATCTTTCAGGGTGGCCATTAAATGGCGGACTTCGGCCACCCGCACACAGGGCCGGGCGACATCGTGCACCAGCACCCAGTCGTCGGTGTGCGCTTCGCGGGACAGACATTCCAGCGCCAGGCGCACCGAGTCGGCGCGCTCCCTGCCGCCGTGAACCGTGCGTATACGGGGGTGATCAAACACCGGCAGACGGGGCCAATGGGTATCTTCCGGATGCACCGCCACAACCACAACCGCATCATTGACCGACAGCAGGCGCGCCAGTGTATGTTCAATCACGGTCTTGCCAGCCAGCGACTGGTACTGTTTGGGAATCACGCCGCCAAAGCGGCTACCGGTACCGGCTGCGGGCACAACGATCCAGCTATCCGTCATGGCAGACGTCCCTTAGCGCGAACGCAGCACTGGAGATGGTTGGGCCTAGACCCGCAATGAATGGAATTCATTTATCCTCTGGCTCCACCACCATGTAGAAGGTTTCCCCTTCCTTGATCATCCCCAAATCGGTCCGGGCCCGCTCCTCGATGCTTTCCTGCCCTTCCTTGAGGTCCACCACTTCACTGACCAGAATCTGATTGCGCTGCTCCAGGCCTTCGTTCCGCTGTTGCTGTTCGGCAACCTGCCGCTCAAGGGTCAGCTTTTTGGCCAGGCCGCCCTCCCCCAGCCAGAGTTGGTACTGGAGCAGCAGAAGCAACAATGAGAGAAAAATCAGCAGCCAGCGCATGGAGGGATTCTACCGGACTCGGAATGCGCCGTCAGCGGCCCGACAACTGTTGCCGGGGCCGGCAGACAGCGGATACGCCAGGGGCGACCAATGGCCGCCCCTGTTCCTACAACAAACACTCCGATCAGGAGTTGAACTCTGCCCTGCCACGATACGGGGCCAGGCCGCCCAGTTCCGCTTCAATACGCAGCAACCGGTTGTACTTCGATACCCGGTCGGAGCGACACAGGGAGCCGGTTTTGATCTGACCAGCCGCTGTGGCCACAGCCAGGTCGGCAATGGTGGTGTCCTCGGTTTCGCCGGAACGGTGAGAAATCACCGCGCTGTATCCGGCCGCCTTGGCCATCTTGATGGCATCCAGGGTCTCGGACAGGGAGCCGATCTGATTGAACTTGATCAGGATGGAATTGGCCACGCCCAACTCAATACCTTTCTTGAGGATTTTGGTGTTGGTGACAAACAGGTCATCCCCCACCAGTTGTACACGGTGGCCAAGCTTTTCAGTCTGGTACTTCCAGCCGTCCCAGTCCGACTCATCCTGGCCATCTTCGATGGAAATAATCGGGTATTGATCGCACAGTTCCGCGAGGAAATCGCTAAAGCCCTCAGAGCTGTAGACCTTGCCTTCGCCGGCAAGATTGTATTGACCGTCCTTATAGAATTCGGATGAAGCACAGTCCAGTGCCAGGGTGACATCTTCGCCGAGCACATAGCCCGCCGCTTCAACGGCTTCCTTGATCACCGCCAGCGCCTCGGCATTGGAGGACAGGTTGGGGGCAAAGCCGCCCTCGTCGCCCACCGCTGTATTGAGGCCTTTGCCGCTCAACACTTTCTTCAGGGAGTGGAAAATTTCCGCACCCATGCGCAGGCCTTCAGCAAAGGATTTTGCCGACACCGGCTGAACCATAAACTCCTGGATATCCACATTGTTGTCGGCGTGCTCACCGCCGTTGAGGATATTCATCATCGGCACCGGCATACTGTAACGACCCAAAGTGCCGTTGATATCGGCGATGTGGGCATAGAGCGGAATGCCGCGGGAAATCGCCGCCGCCTTGGCCGCCGCCAGGGAGACCGCCAGAATGGCATTGGCGCCAAACTTGGACTTGTTCTCGGTGCCATCGGCCTCGATCATCAAGCGATCCAGTTCGCGCTGATCCGCGGCATCTTTGCCCAGCAGCAGCGAACGGATATCGGTATTCACATTTTCGACCGCTTTCAGAACACCCTTGCCCAGATACCGGGACTTGTCGCCATCGCGCAATTCGAGAGCCTCGCGGGAACCGGTGGAGGCCCCGGACGGCGCGCAGGCGGTGCCGATGCTGCCATCTTCCAGAATCACGTCTGCTTCCACGGTGGGGTTGCCCCGGGAAT
>NZ_JBFHQR010000096.1:0-9527 GCF_041592135.1 Porticoccus sp.
CCACCGAGACAGAAAAAAGGCGAACCTCAAATGAGGTTCGCCTTATGACTTTCAACTGTGGGACAGCAGTGGCCCGGGGGCCGCCTTTTCCATCGCTTTGAAAAAAACCGGGCTTACCAGCCAGTGATTTCCTTCAAGCCATTGCCGATATCGGCCAGACTGCGGACAGTCTTGACGCCGGCATCTTCCAGCGCCCGGAACTTGTCATCCGCAGTGCCTTTACCACCGGCGATAATCGCACCGGCGTGGCCCATGCGCTTGCCCGCAGGGGCGGTCACCCCGGCAATATAGGAAACCACCGGCTTGGTGACGTTTTCCTTGATGTACGCCGCAGCTTCTTCCTCAGCGGTACCACCGATTTCACCGATCATCACGATGGCTTCGGTGGCCGGGTCTTTCTCGAACATCGCCAGGATATCGATAAAGTTGGAACCGGGAATCGGATCCCCGCCAATGCCGACACAGGTAGACTGGCCAAAGCCAAAGTCAGTGGTCTGTTTGACGGCTTCGTAGGTCAGGGTGCCGGAGCGGGAAACGATACCCACTTTACCGGGCAGGTGAATGTGGCCGGGCATAATGCCGATCTTGCACTCACCGGGGGTGATCACACCGGGGCAGTTGGGGCCGATCAGGCGCACGCCCAGCTCGTCACACTTGACCTTGCAGTCCAGCATATCCAGGGTCGGAATGCCTTCGGTGATGCAGACGATCAGCTTGATACCGGAGTTGGCTGCTTCCAGGATGGAATCCTTGCAGAACGCTGCCGGCACATAGATCACGGAAGCCTCTGCACCGGTCTGGGCGACAGCATCGGCGACAGTGTTAAATACCGGCAAACCCAGGTGCGTGGTGCCGCCCTTGCCCGGGGTCACACCACCGACCATTTGGGTGCCGTAGGCGATGGCCTGTTCGGTGTGGAACGTGCCCTGTCCGCCGGTAATGCCCTGGCAGATTACTTTGGTGTCTTTGTCGATCAGGATAGACATTACTGGTTGCCCTCCGCTGCTTTAACCACCTGCTGGGCCGCATCTGTCAGGCTGGTGGCGGCGATGATGTTCAAGCCGCTGTCCGCCAGGATTTTGGAACCCAGTTCAGCGTTGTTACCTTCAAGGCGGACCACAACCGGTACTTTTACGCCCACTTCTTCAACCGCGCCCATCACGCCTTCGGCGATCAGGTCACAGCGCACGATGCCGCCAAAGATATTGATCAGCACGGCTTTGACTTTCTCGTCGGAGAGGATGATCTTGAACGCTTCAACTACGCGCTCTTTGGTCGCGCCACCACCCACGTCGAGGAAGTTGGCCGGTTGGCCGCCGTGCAGTTTGACGATATCCATGGTGCCCATGGCCAGGCCGGCGCCGTTCACCATGCAGCCGATGTTGCCATCCAGGGCCACGTAGTTCAGATCCCACTTGGCAGCGTGTGCTTCACGGGCATCGTCCTGGGACGGATCGTGCATGTCCTGCAGCTTGCGCTGACGGTACATGGCATTGCCGTCGATGTTGATCTTGCCATCCAGGCAGTGCAGATTGCCTTCGTCGGTGATCACCAGCGGGTTGATTTCGAGCAGTGCCAGGTCATAGTCCTGGAACAACTTGGCCAGCCCCAGGAACAGTTTGGTGAACTGTTTGATCTGCTCGCCGTTGAGTCCCAGCTGGAAGCCCAGTTCGCGGGCCTGATAGGGCTGTGCGCCGGTGAGCGGATCGATCACGGCCTTGAGAATCTTCTCTGGAGTCTCTTCAGCTACTTTTTCAATCTCTACACCGCCCTCTGTGGAAGCCATAAAGACGATACGACGGGTAGATCGATCGATAACGGCGCCCAGATAGAGCTCTTGCGCAATATTGGTGCAGGATTCAACCAGAATCCGGCTGACCGGTTGGCCGTTGGCATCTGTCTGGTAGGTCACCAGTCGATTGCCGAGCCACTTGCGAGCAAACTCTTCGATTTCGTCTTTGGAGGTGACCAGTTTGACACCGCCCGCCTTGCCGCGACCACCGGCGTGTACCTGGGCCTTAACAACCCAGCGATCGCCACCGATGATACCGGCTGCAGCCACTGCCTCTTGTACGGTTTCCGCTGCCACACCTTGCGACACCGGAAGACCATACTCAGCAAAGAGCTGCTTTGCCTGATATTCGTGTAGGTTCATGCTCTATTTCCCCATTTGCTGTTTTCATTGGATGGATAAAAAACTCCGCAGGCCAGCCGTACCCGCGGAGTTTTGTGGAACACGGTTATTTGCGCTTTTTGCGATTCGGGATATGAATGGCGTGGCCATTTACCGCCAGAGCGGCTTCGTGGACAGCTTCAGACAGGGTGGGATGACCGAATACCGTCATACCGATGTCTTCTGCACTGGAACCAAATTCCATGGCAATCGCCACTTGCTGAACCAGGTCCGCGGCACTCGGGCCGACAATATGGCAGCCGAGGATGCGGTCGGTTTCAGCGTGGGCAATCATCTTCACCAGGCCATCAGTTTCGTCGGCGGCGAGCGCCCTGCCACTGGCGATGAACGGGAACGTACCCACGTTATAGGATTCACCCGCCTGTTTCAGCTGTTCTTCGGTCTTGCCGACGGCGGCGATTTCAGGGTGGGTGTAGATGACGTTCGGGATGATATCGTAGTTCATCTGGGTCTTCTGACCGGCGATGCGCTCGGCGACCATCACGCCCTCTTCCGAGCCTTTGTGGGCCAGCATCGGACCCCTGACCACATCACCTACGGCCCAAACACCGGGGGCATTGGTGGCGCATTGCTCATTGACGAAAATGAAGCCGCGCTCGTCCAGGTTGACACCGCTATCGGGGGACAGCAGGCCTTCGGTGTAGGGGCGGCGCCCGACGCAAACGATCAGCTTGTCGAAGGTTTCCTGGGCCTCTTCACCGGCACTGTTCTGGAAGGTGACCACCACTTCCTTGCCCTTCATCTTGCTGCCCGTCACACGGCAGCTAAGACGGATATCCAGGCCCTGTTTGGCGAAGATTTTCTGGGCTTCTTTGGCAATTTGCTGATCCATAATGGCCAGAAAATCCGGCATCGCTTCCAGTAGTACCACTTTGCTGCCCAAACGGTTCCAGACGCTGCCCAGTTCCAGTCCGATCACCCCGGCACCGATCACGCCGAGACGCTTCGGCACCTCAGTCAATTCCAGCGCGCCGGTCGAGTCGATGATGGTTTTACCATCGATGGGCGCAACCGGAATATTGATGGGTTGTGAGCCGGTGGCAATGATCACGTTGTCGGCAGAGAGTACCTGCACAGCGCCTTTGTGATCGGTGTATTCAACCTGGCGACCGGCCAGCAGCTTGCCGGTGCCGAACAGGGAAGTGACACCATTGCTTTTGAACAGCCCGGCAATACCACCGGTCAGTTGCTCAACGATCTTGGCCTTGCGGTTGACCATCGCTTTGACATCGATGCCCACATCGCCGGTGGAAATCCCGTGAGTGCCCAAATTTGCTTTGGTCTCGTGGTATTTATAGGAACTGTCCAGCAATGCCTTGGAGGGTATGCAACCGACGTTAAGGCAGGTGCCACCATTAACGCCCTCACCCTTGGCATTCTGCCACTTTTCAATACAGGCTGTTTTCAAACCCAGCTGAGCCGCTCTGATCGCTGCCACATAGCCAGCCGGGCCGGCACCAATCACAATCACATCATATTTGTCGGACATCATTTATCCCAATAATTTCAATCAATTACAATTTAAATTTCGAGCAAAATCTTAGCAGGATTCTCGATCATTTCCTTGATGGCAACCAGGAACTGAACCGCTTCCTTACCGTCGATCAGACGATGGTCATAGGACAGTGCGAGATACATCATCGGGCGAATGACAATCTGGCCATTCTCCACCACAGGGCGATCCTGAATTTTGTGCATACCCAAAATCGCAGTCTGTGGCGGATTCAAAATGGGTGTAGAAAGCAGCGAACCGAACACACCGCCGTTAGTAATGGTAAAGGTGCCGCCAGTCATCTCTTCAATGGTCAGCTTGCCATCGCGGGCGCGGGCACCGAACTCGGCAATGGTGCTTTCAATTTCAGCAATACCCATATTATCGGCATCGCGCAAAACCGGAACCACTAGACCTTTGTCGGTGGACACGGCAACGCCGACATCCTGATAACCGTGATAGACAATGTCGTTGCCATCAATGGAGGCATTCACAGCGGGAAAACGTTTCAGCGCCTCGGTGGCCGCGCGCACGAAGAAACCCATGAAGCCGAGCCGGGTGCCGTTGTGTACTTTGGTAAAGGTGTCCTTAAACTCTGCACGCAGCGCCATGATGCGGTGCATGTCCACTTCATTAAACGTGGTCAGCATGGCGGTGGTCTGGGTAACCTGAACCAGGCGATCAGCAATACGTGCGCGCATACGGGTCATGGCCACACGTTTTTCAACGCGATCACCGGCGGCGACGGCCACCACAGCCGTCGGAGCAGCAGCTTGGGCAGCGGGCGCTACGGCAGCAGGCGCTGCTGCCGGGGCCTGCCAGGCCACCACATCTTCTTTGGTAATGCGGCCATCTTTGCCACTGCCGGCGATGTGCTGCAGGTCGACACCCTTCTCTTCCGACAGCTTGCGCGCAGCGGGACTGGCGATTTTATCGCCCTGATCATCTGCCTCGGGTGACTCTGCGGCGGCAGCCGGCGCGGCAGCCGGTGCGGCCTCCACAGCACCAGCCACAACCTTGGCAATCACCTCGTTGCTGAGTACCACGTCGCCTTCACTCTTGAAGACTTCCTGCAATGTGCCATCCGCTGGGGCAACCACCTCCAGCACCACCTTGTCCGTCTCGATATCGACCAGCAATTCGTCGCGAACAACGGTATCACCGGGCTGTTTGTGCCATGTAGCAATATTTCCTTCCTGTACGGACTCAGGGAAGGTAGGCGCCTTAATTTCAATGCTCATTTTTTATCATTTCCTTGGTCAAGGATGGCCAGCTGGCCACTTAAAAACTCAACGCTTCGTTAACAAATCGTGCCTGTTCTTCCAGGTGTGCAGACATATAGCCTGCCGCCGGTGCAGCGGAGGCAGCTCGGCCAACATACCGCAGCGGCAGGGAACTGTTACAGCGATCAATAACACCGCGCATATGGTGTTGACTGCTGTACCAGGCCCCCTGGTTGATGGGCTCCTCCTGACACCAAATCACTTCCTCTACCGCCGGATATTCTTTCAGTACGCTCAGCAGCGCTTCATCCGGGAAGGGATAGAGCTGCTCGATACGCACCATGGCGATATTGTCGATGCCGCGGGCCATGCGTTCCTCATACAGGTGGTAGTAAACCTTACCGGAACAGAGGATCAGGCGGCGAGCCTTGGCTTTGTCAATTTCGACATCGGGAATAACCGTCATGAATTCACCATTCGCCAGGTCTTCCAGCGACGATGTCGCCAGCTTGTGACGCAGAATCCATTTCGGGCTCATCACCACCAGTGGTCGGCGCATGGGCCGAATGGCCTGCCGGCGCAGCATGTGGAATATCTGGGCGGGCGTGGTCGGGATACAAACCTGGATATTGTGCTCGGCACAAAGTTGCAGGTAGCGCTCCAGACGGGCAGAAGAGTGTTCAGGCCCCTGCCCCTCATAGCCGTGGGGCAACAGCATGGTCAGACCACAGAGGCGACCCCACTTGTGTTCGCCGCTGGTAATAAACTGATCGATAACGACCTGGGCGCCATTGGCAAAATCACCAAACTGTGCCTCCCAGATCACCAACCCACTCGGGGCGGTAGTGGCATAGCCGTATTCAAAACCGAGCACTGCCTCTTCCGACAGGAAGGAGTCGTAAATCTCAAAGGCTGGTTGATCGGGAGAGAGATGTTTGAGTGGCGTGTAAGGCTCGCCGTCTTTCTGGTTATACACCACGGCGTGCCGATGGGAGAATGTGCCGCGGCCGATATCCTGGCCAGTCATGCGCACGGGATAGCCTTGCTCCAGCAGCGTGGCATAGGCAAGCAGCTCACCCATCCCCCAGTTGAGCTCCAGGGCACCGCCGGCCATTTTATGGCGATCGTCGTATATCTTGCCGACCTGGCGCTGCACAACAATGCCGTCGGGAACCTGGCAAATGCGGTTGGCTACGTCTTTCAGGGCGTTCATGGGATAGCCCGTATCAGCTGGGGTGGTCCACTCGTGGCCAAGATAGGGGGTCCAGTCTACGAACAGTGCTTCATCCGGCTCGGAAACCAGTTTGTTCACCACATTTTCACCGCGATCCAGGATATCCCGGTACTCGGTTAGCATGCCGTCAGCTTCGCCTTGGGAAAGCACAGCTTCACTCACCAGCTTTTCAGCATAAAGTTCGCGGGTGGTTTTGTGTTTCTTGATGTGCTTGTACATCAAGGGCTGAGTCGATGACGGCTCGTCAGTTTCGTTGTGTCCTCGTCTGCGGTAGCAGACCAGGTCGATGACGATGTCTTTCTTGAACTCAAAACGGTAGTCCATCGCCAGGAAGGTGGCGAACATCACCGCATCCGGATCATCGCCGTTGACGTGGATAATCGGCGCCTGAACCATTTTGGCAACATCGGTACAGTACTCGGTAGAACGGCTGTCCTCCCGGCAACTGGTGGTAAAGCCGACCTGGTTATTGATCACCAGATGAATGGTACCGCCGGTCTTGTAGCCGCGAATCTGCGACATCTGCAGGGTTTCCATCACCACGCCCTGACCGGCAAAGGCCGCGTCACCGTGGGCAATGATCGGCACCACCTGGTTGCCCTCGGGATCGACACGGCGATCCTGACGGGCTCGCGCAGAGCCCTCCACCACCGGTGAGACAATTTCCAGGTGCGAGGGGTTGAATCCCAATGCCAGGTGAACTTCGCCGCCAGGGGTCATCACATTGGAGGAAAAGCCCTGGTGATACTTCACGTCACCGGAGGTATCCACATGGCGCTTGCCTTCGAATTCGGCGAACAGATCGGCAGGGCTTTTACCCAACACGTTGACCAGCACATTCAGGCGGCCACGGTGTGCCAGGGCCAGCACAATTTCCTTGGCACCGTATTCGCCGGCGCGCTCAATCAGGCCATCCAGCAACGGAATCAGGGACTCACCGCCCTCCAGGCCAAAACGCTTGGTGCCGGGGTACTTGGAGTCAAGGTGGCGCTCCAGCCCTTCCGCCGCGGACAGGCGTTGCAACACATGCTTGCGCATGTCGTTGTCGTAAGTCGGCTTGGAACGCACACTCTCAAGGCGTTGCTGCAACCACTGCTTCTCGGCGAGGTCAGTGATGTGCATCAACTCGACACCCACATGGCGGCAATAGGTTTCTTCAAGCGCCTCGATGATTTCCTTGAGGGTCGCCTCCTGTTTGCCAATAAACAGTGTGCCGCACTGGAAAGTGGTATCCAGATCGGCCTCGGTCAGCCCGTGATAGGTAAGTTGCAGGTCGGCGACCTGCTCACGGGTCATGATGCCGAGCGGATCCAAACTGGCTTTCTGGTGGCCGCGATTGCGGTAGGAGCTGATCAACTGCAGCACCTTGACCTGCTTGCGCTCATGCTCGATGTTAACCCCACCGGATCCAGGCGCGGGAACCGGGCGCGCTCGGCGGCGACCTAACAGCTCGAAATAGTCCTGGATCGTGGCGTGGGAGACATCGGCACCGGAATGGCCGTTTACCCTCGGGAGGGAATCAAAGAAGGAGCGCCACTCATCGGGCACAGAATTGGGATCGTGAAGGTAAGTTTCGTATAAATCGTCGATGTATGCGGCGTTCCCACCAGAGAGATGGGAAGAGCGCAAAAACTGCTGCATGATGCTTTCAGGCATCGAAAGGTTCCCTATAGTATGAAAACTGGATCATCAAGGCCCTCCACGGGGGGAGGGCCTGACGGGTTGTGATTATTATGCACCAGCACGTTAGGTTGCACTTCTTAACAACATGTTTCTGATGTGGCCGATGGCTTTGGTGGGGTTCAGCCCCTTCGGACAAACAGCGACACAGTTCTGGATACCGTGGCAGCGGAACACACTGAAAGGGTCATCCAGGTTGGCCAGACGATTTTCAGTATCCGTATCGCGGCTGTCAATCAGGAAGCGATAGGCCTGCAGCAGTCCCGCAGGACCGATGAACTTATCCGGGTTCCACCAGAAAGAAGGGCAGCTGGTTGAGCAGCAGGCACACAGGATGCATTCGTACAAGCCGTCCAGCTTGGCGCGATCCTCAGGTGATTGCAGGCGTTCGATAGCCGGCGCCGGTTCGTTATTCACCAAATAGGGCTGGATTTTTTCATACTGGGCATAGAACTGGCTCATATCGATCACCAGATCGCGGATGACCGGCAGACCGGGCAGCGGGCGCAAGACCAATTTGCCGTTTTTCACGCACGCCGACAGAGGCGTGAAACAGGCCAGACCATTTTTACCGCTGATGTTCATACCATCGGAACCGCACACGCCTTCACGGCAGGAACGGCGAAAGGCCAACGAGGGATCCTGGGCCTTCAGAAGCTCCAGCACATCCAGCACCATCAGGTCCTTGCCCGCGGTGTCCACTTCATAATCCTGCATGTACGGCGCGTTGTCCGTTTCAGGGTTGTAACGATAAACACTTACTTTCAACATGGCTCACTAACCTTTTTTAGTAGGTACGCGCCTTCGGTGCGAAGGCTTCCATGGTTTTGGGTGTGAAGTTCACGCCGCGCTTGCCAACTGCTTTGTTGGTCGGGAAGTACACGGAGTGACACAGCCAGTTTTCATCGTCGCGCTCGGCAAAGTCCTCGCGGGCGTGGGCGCCGCGGCTCTCTTTGCGCTCTTCCGCCGTAATGGCGGTTGCCTCGGCGACTTCCAGCAGATTTTGCAGTTCCAGTGCTTCAATGCGCGCAGTGTTATAGGTATTGCTCTTGTCGTCCAGGCGAACATTTTCAATGCGTGGACGCAGTGCTTGGAGCTTCTTGATGCCCTCTTGCATGAAATCACCGCGGCGGAATACACCAAAGTGGTTTTGCATGATGTTCTGCAATTCAGTGCGCAGCTCTGCGGCACCTTCACCATCGTTGGTGGTGTTAATGCGATTGAGGCGAGCCATCGCTGCATCGATATCCGCATCGGTTGCCTCTTTCAGCTCGATGCCTTCGCGCAGTGCCTGTTCAATGAACAGTCCGGAAGAGCGGCCGAACACCACCAGATCGAGCAGCGAGTTGCCACCCAGGCGGTTGGCACCGTGTACGGACACGCAGGCCACTTCGCCACAGGCGTACAGGCCTTCAATAACCGTATCATTGCCGTTTTCGTCCAGGGTCAGGGCCTGACCGGAAACGTTGGTGGGGATTCCGCCCATCATATAGTGACAGGTGGGCACCACCGGGATCGGCTCTTTAACCGGGTCGGCGTGGGCAAAGGTGCGGGACAGCTCACAAATGCCGGGCAGGCGACTTTCCAGTACCTCCTCACCGAGGTGATCGAGCTTCAGGAAGACGTGATCGCCTTTCTCGCCACAACCCTTGCCACTCAGGATCTCCAACACCATGGAGCGGGCCACCACATCGCGCGATGCGA
>NZ_JBFHQR010000097.1:0-9374 GCF_041592135.1 Porticoccus sp.
GGGCTGTAGCCAGGCCGCGAGGTGACGCACAGAGCAGACACAAAAAGAGCAGACACAAAAACGGCGGCCGTTGGCCGCCGTTTTTGATCGCGACAGCTTTACTGGTTACTGAGCCAGAAAATCACGGTCGCGACAAACAGGAACACCGTGGCAACGGCGGCAATAGCGTCGGCACAGCTGTCACCACTTTGTGCTTCTGCCTGTTGAATGGCATCTACTTCATTGGTCATTGTTCTTACACCTCTTGGCTACGGTCAAACGGCGGACGGCATTGTAACAACAACCCGTAAAGATGTCCCCCCAAACGACGCCGCTGCCGGGCCGTTATTCCCCAACTCGAGCTGATTAGAGGGAAAAAGTTTTTCAAAATGGCCGGGGCTAAGGCTATCATCCCCCTCCAACTGACAGCGCGCGCATTACCCTGTAGAATTCGCGCCTTTCTGTACCCTGGCACGTGAGAAGTCATAGACGTTATGTACCGTTATACCGAAAACGACCAAAAAATCATTGAGGAGCGGGTCGCCCAGTTCCGGGGCCAGACCGAACGGTTCCTGGCCGGCGAACTGGCGAACGAGGAATTCCTCCCCCTGCGCCTGCAAAATGGCCTGTATATCCAGCGCCTGGCTCCCATGCTGCGCATCGCCGTGCCCTACGGCCTGCTGAATTCCACCCAGTTCCGCAAACTGGCGCACATTGCCCGCCACTACGACAAGGGCTACTGCCACTTCACCACCCGCCAGAACATCCAGTTCAACTGGCCGCAACTGGAAGAAGTGCCGGATATCCTGGCCGAGTTGGCCCAAGTACAGATGCACGCCGTGCAAACCAGCGGCAACTGTATCCGCAACATCACCTCCGACCAGTACGCCGGTGTGGCCGAGGATGAAATAGAAGATCCCAGGCCCTGGTGTGAAATCCTGCGCCAGTGGTCGACCTTCCATCCGGAATTCGCCTACCTGCCCCGCAAGTTCAAGATTGCCGTGAGCGGCTCGGAAAGCGACCGGGCGGCGATTCTGGTACACGATATCGGTCTGCAGCTGGTGCGCAATGACGCCGGCGAGCTGGGCTTTAAGGTGCTAGTGGGAGGCGGCCTGGGCCGCACCCCGGTGATCGGCAGTGAAATCCGCGCATTCCTGCCCTGGCAGCACATTCTCGGCTACCTGGAGGCCATCGTGCGGGTCTACAACCGCTACGGTAACCGCGAAAACAAATACAAGGCCCGCATCAAGATTCTGGTGCGCGCCTGGACCCCCGCCGTGTTTGCGGAAAAAGTCGAGGAAGAGTGGGCACATATCAAGGATGGACCCTGCACCCTGATCCAGGAAGAGGTGGACCGGGTTAAGCAGTTTTTCACCAGCCCGGCCTACGAAACCCTCGACGACGCTGCCGCCGAGCAGGCACTGTCTGCCCAGGCCGCCGATAACAAGGCCTTCGCCAAGTGGCTGGAACGCAATACCCTGAAGCACAGGATTCCCGGCTACAGCATCGTCAACCTGTCGCTGAAGCCCACCGGCATCGCCCCCGGCGATGTAACGGACAGCCAGCTGGAAACCATTGCCGGGCTGGCGGACCGCTATTCCTTCGGTGAAATCCGCGCCACCCACAATCAGAACCTGGTGTTGGCCGATGTGAAGAAATCCGAGCTGTTCGAGCTGTGGCAACAGGCCAAGGTGGCCGGTTTTGCCACACCCAACATCGGCACCCTCACCGACCTGATCTGCTGCCCCGGCGGCGATTTCTGCTCACTGGCCAATGCTAAATCCATTCCGATTGCCGAGGCGATCCAGCGCCGCTTCGACGACATGGATTATGTCTATGACCTGGGCGACCTGAGCCTCAATATATCCGGCTGCATGAATGCCTGTGGCCACCACCATGTGGGCAATATCGGCATCCTCGGTGTCGATAAAAAAGGCGAGGAATTTTACCAGGTACAGCTGGGGGGCAGCTCGGAAAATGACGCCTCCCTCGGCAATGTCCTGGGGCCGTCATTTGGACAGGAAGACATTCCCGACATCATCGGCAAAATTCTCGATGTGTACGTACAAAACCGCCAGGGCGATGAGCTGTTTCTAGACACCTATCGCCGCATTGGCCTCGACCCCTTCAAGGAGAGCGTCTATGCCAAAAATCATTAACAGGGACCAGATTGTCGAAGACAAGTGGACCGTTTTGCCCAAAGACTTTTCCGGAGAACTGCCTGTCGGGAAATTACTGTTATTGCCCCTGCAATACTGGCTGGAGCACAAGGATGAGATTCGCCTGCCGGTACTGGGCCTCTGGATTGACAGCGATGAGGAAGTGGAGACCATTGGTGAGCAGGTCAATCTGTTCCCCCTGATCGCCGTCAATTTTCCCTCCTTTACCGACGGCCGCGGCTTTTCCCTCGGTCGCCTGCTGAGGGAGCGCTACAACTTCAGCGGACAGCTGCGCGCCATCGGCAATCCCAACCGCGATCAGCTGTTTTACCTGAAGCGCTGTGGTTTCGATGCGTTTGACCTGAAGGAAGGCTCTGACCTGGAGGCGGCACTGGCCTCCTTGAACGACTTCAGCATCACCTACCAGAGTTCCGTGGACCAGCCCGACCCGCTGTTTCGACGCAAAAAATAATGTGCTGCCGCCCCACCCCGGGTTAACCGGGCGGCACTTGCTGGCCAACGGTCGCTCCCGCACAATAGGGGTTCTGGAGTCCCCCTATGAATGAAACGGTTTTTCAGTCGTTTGCCCTGATTTTTACCGGAGCTGCCGTCATAGCCTCCCTGGCTATCTACGGCCGACAACCCCTGCTGGTTGCCTATATCGCACTGGGGGCGATGATCGGTCCCTACGGGTTCGGTTGGGTGCAGGACGTCCACCTGCTGTCTGAAATAGCCGAAATCGGCATCATCTTCCTGCTGTTCCTGCTGGGACTGGACCTGCAACCTCAGTCACTGATGTCGGCACTGAGAAAAGTGACGGTGGTGACGCTGATCAGCTCCCTGACCTTCGCTGTGGTCGGCTACCTGATTGGCCATCTCTTTGGCTTCTCCCCCACCGAATGCCTGATCATCGGTGCGGCGATGATGTTTTCCAGCACCATTATCGGTATCAAGTTGCTGCCCACCACCATCCTGCATCACCGTCACATCGGCGAGATGATGGTCGGACTGTTATTGATGCAGGACTTCCTGGCCATTTTTGTACTGCTGGTGCTGTTGAGTGGCCAAGGCGGCCAGATTGACCTGATGCAGATCGGTTTTACCCTGCTGTCCCTGCCGTTGCTGACCGTGTTTGCCTGGGCGTTTGTGCGCTGGGTGTTGCTGAAACTGATCGCCCGCTTCGACCGCATGGGGGAATATATCTTCCTGTTGGCCATCGGCTGGTGCATGGGGCTGTCGGAACTGGCCGAGGTGGTCGGGCTGTCGCGGGAAATCGGTGCCTTCCTGGCGGGTATCACCCTCGCCTCCAGTCCCATTTCACAACATATTGCCCTGACCCTGAAGCCGCTGCGGGACTTCTTCCTGATTATGTTTTTCTTTTCCCTGGGGGCCGGCTTCAACCTCGGTCTGCTGCCGGAAATCGCCGTGGCGGCCCTGGTGCTGGGCGGCGTGATGCTGATCCTGAAACCCGCCCTGTTCCGCTTTCTGCTGGAACGGCAGAGCGAAAGGAAAGTACTCGCCTGGGACATCGGTTTTCGGCTGGGACAGATCAGCGAGTTTTCACTGCTGATTGCCTATGTGGCGTTCAATGCCTCACTGATTGGTGTACTGGCCTCCCATCTGATCCAGGCGGCGGCCATCCTGACCTTCCTGGTTTCCAGCTATATCGTCACCTTCAACTTCCCCAACCCCATTGCGGTCAAGGAATCCCTGCGCCGCAATTAGCGCGACGGACAAAGGGTCAGATCAGCCCTCGAGATTGACCAGATAACGGCCCACCACCTGGCCACGGGCCATGCGATCCAGACAGTCCGGCACCTGTTCGAGGGCAATTTCCTCGGCCATATCGTCGAGATGCTCCAGCTTCCATACCGAACCCAGCTTTTGCCAATTGGCAACCTTGCGCACCAGCGGCTGTTCCACTGAATCCACGCCCAGCAAGTTGACGTTTCGCAGGATAAACGGCAGCACCGTGGTGTGTAGATCAAAGGACGAGGCCAGCCCGCAGGCGGCAACCGAACCACCGTAGTCGATCAGCTTGAGGAGATTGGCCAGGTAATCACCACCCAGGGAATCCACACCATGGGCAAAACGCGACTTCTCCAGGGGTCGTTTCTGATCCAGCAACAGGCTGCGGTCGACGATCTGGTGGGCGCCCAGGTTGTGTAAATGGCTGGCACTCTCCAGTTTGCCAGTCACCGCCGCCACGGAAAATCCCAGTTTGGCCAACAGCGCAATGGCAAAAGTGCCGACGCCACCAGTGGCACCGGTCACGGCCACATCACCGGCACCGGGTTGCGCGCCCATTTGCAACAGCTTCTCGATACAGAGTGCCGCGGTAAATCCCGCTGTGCCGTAGATCATCGCCTCGCGCGCAGTCAGCCCTGTCGGCATGGCAACGGCCCAGCCGGCGGGCACGCGAATATACTGTCCCAACCCCCCCGCGGTGTTCATGCCCAGGTCATAGCCCGAAACAATCACCGGATCTCCCGGTTGAAAGCCGGCGTCGGTACTTTCCTGCACGATGCCTGCGGCATCAATGCCCGGCTGGTGGGGGTAATTGCGGGTGACCCCGGGACGGCCGGTGGCGGAAATCATGTCTTTATAGTTGAGTGAGGAATACTGCACCCGCACCAGCAAATCGCCCTCTGGCAGCGCGGCAAGCGGACGATCGGCTATGACTTGTTCAAAGATACCCGCATCCGTTTTGGTCACCCACAATGCTTGGTATTGCGCTTCACTCATGACACCTCTCCGTAACAGGTTCACTCAGCTGAGGCAGGCGTTCAGGGCAAAAACGAATTGCTGCGCAATCTGTCGTACCAGCGCAGCAACAAGCTGTCCGCCCGGTTCTCCGCCGCCAGCCCAAACTTTTCAGACAGGCTTTTATGATAGACAAATTTCACCAGGTAGATGTCGGCCTCTTTCGAGCGCGACAGCAGGTACTCGTCGCTGGTCTTGATCTCATCCACCAGGGAGACCTCCAAGGCATGGCTTCCCAGCCAGACTTTTCCAGTAGAAATTTCATTAATATCAACTTGTTTCCTATGATTCTTCACAAACTGTTTAAATATGTCGTGGATCTCTTCCAGGTCTTCAATAAACTTTTCCCTGCCCTGGTCGGTGTTTTCGCCAAACATGGTCAGGGTGCGCTTGTACTCACCGGCGGTGTGCAACTCCACATCCACATCGTGTTTTTTTAACAGCCGGTTAAAATTGGGCAACTGCGCCACGACGCCGATAGAGCCGATCATGGCAAAAGGCGCGGCAAGAATCCTGTCGGCCACACAGGCCATCATGTAACCACCACTGGCAGCCACTTTGTCGACACAGACCGTCAACGGTATGCCCTGCTGCCTGATGCGATCCAGTTGGCTGGCCGCCAGCCCATAACTGTGAACCATTCCCCCGGCGCTCTCCAGGCGAACCACCACTTCGTCTTCCGCTTGGGCCTGGCTGAGCACCGCAGTCACTTCCTGGCGCAGACTGGCCACGGCAGAGGCCCGCATATCGCCTTTGAAATCCAGCAGGTACAGCCGCTGTCTTTCGACAGATTGTTTTTTCTTGTCCTTTTCCGTCTTTTTCTTTTCCTTGTGCCACAGCTTGCGACCGGCGGGCGCCAGGGTGGCCAAGTGCATGGCGTCACTCATTTGCTCAAAGCTTTCATTCAGCGGCTCAATTTCCAGTTCGCCCTGGGCGTGCTTGCGCACCCGGTTACTGACCCCAAATGCCACACCGACCAGGATCACCAGGGATAAAACGATGGTGGCCACCTTGGCCAGAAATAATCCGTATTGCAGCAGATAATCCAATGTCCAACTCCTTCATAGCACCCGTGCGCCGGGTGAGTGTATCACCGCCAATCGGCAATGGCCGCCTCGGCTGGTGGGTTAACCGGCCTCGCCAGCAGTCCGCCGTAGGCGAGCTTGACGTCGAAAACAGCCCCGTTGGCCATCGGCAGGAACGTGGCCGTACCGTACTGGGCATCAACCCATTCACGCAACCAGGGAAAATGTTTGAGCATCAACCAGGTATCAAACCCGGTCGGCGAGTCGCCCAACTGATGGGCGCTGGGCGAGTTCTGCAATTGCTGTCGGATATCCGCATACCTGCCACTCAACCGGTCCAGACGGTACAGGGATTTAAAGCCGATGCTGGCCAGCGAGGGATGCCACCGCAGCAGGCGGACATCCAGTTGCCACTGGTCGCCCTTCAGGTGATAGCGGTACTGCTCACCGCCAGCTTCCACCAGCAACACCCGGTAGCTCTGTGGTGCCAGTTTCTGGAACTGCAGGGTCACCACCGCCTCCTCCCGCAGCAGGGGCCGGTAACTGAGCAGGTCATAGCCCGCTAGAAACAGCAGAATGCTGAGGAATAACAGCGTCAAGCCCACCACCGCGCGCACCACCGCCGCCAGCATGCCGCCCTTTAGCAACAATCTCAGGGCCACCAGCAAGAGCAGTGCGGCCAACCCCAGGGGTAGCAGCATCGACGGCGACAGCGGCATCAGACTACCCCCCGGCCTCTGCAGCCTGCGACGAAATGTTGAATCAATCTGCCGGACAGTGTTCGCGCATCGGGATGGGGGGGCAACTGCTCATAGTGATACCAGTCAGCGGCGCTGATCTCCTCACCATCCACCCGGATTTCACCCGCCAGGTAATTGGCGTGAAACCCCAGCATCAGCTGACCGGGGAAAGGCCAGGGCTGGCTGGAAAAATAGCGCAGATTGGTCACCCGGATACCCACCTCCTCCATCACCTCGCGGTGCAGGGCCTCTTCTGCGGTTTCTCCAGGCTCGATAAAGCCGGCCAGGGCGCTGTAAAAGCCTCCCTGCCATCGGGAACTGCTCGCCAACAGACAATGGTCGCCGCGGCTAATCACCACAATGACGCAGGGAGAGAGGCGCGGGTAAAACAATTCATTACAGTGATCGCAGCACTTTGATCGATCGCCTTCCGAAGACTCGGTCGGGCGGCCACAGCGACCGCAGTAACGGTGCTGCCGATCCCATTGGACAAGCTGGCAGGCCCGTCCCGCCAGGTTAAACAGGGGTTCATCCATGTCACCCAACAGGGAGCGCAACCGGAACCAGGCCAACTCCCGCGGTATACCCTCCAGCGGGAAATCGACCGCGTAGCAGGGCCGCCCGTCGAGCAGGCCCAATAGATGCCGGGGATAATCCTGTGCAGCCAACTGGGACGGGGGAAAAATGAGCTGCTCCCCATCTGCTGTACAGAGCACCTGCTGGTCGTGTACCGCAATCAACAGGGGCTCGCCAAAATGGCCTGGGGGCAAACTGGTGCAGGAATGAAATTCAGGCAAACGACCGTGGCTATCCATCACACCGGCACCAGGTTGTCAGGTGGTTTCCAGTGTCGACAGACACTCTTCAGCCACGCTCAATACGGCATCGTCGAAATGGCGGTTGCAACGGCGATTTTGCAGGTAGTATTCCAGACTGACGATGGCATCCGCAAAGACGGCCATGGTCGAGGACAGGGAAACACTGCCGTCGGACCTCAGGCAGCGGTTGAGTATCTCCAGGCAACGCCGTGCCACACCCTCGGCACGTTTCAGACCGAGCATTCCCATCGGACCAAGGATCATTTTGAAATTTTGCGCCAGCGGTTCGGCCACCTCATCCCCCGCCACACCGTCGCAATAATCCGATGTCATTTGCATCACCGCGGCCAAGTGACCCGCAGCTTCCTGAAGTACCCTGCGCTCAGCGTGTTCGACGATATTGTCTTCTACCACCTGTTTCAGACTGAGGCTGTTTATCTGGGCGATACGGGATTCCGAAACGGGCTGGGACTGCAGCTCGGCCAGCACGGATTCGAGATACAGGAGGGTATCGGCCAATCGCTCGTACAACTCCATCGGCAATTGCCCGCTCTCAATGGGCGCAAGGCCGTCGACATGCGCATCGCAACGCTGGCTTGCGAGCTTGAGGTTACATTGGCGACACAACCCTCCAAGCAACCGGAAACCAGCACCCATCTCATGGGAGAACTCTGTATCCACCGCCTCCGCCGCCATACCCTGGTCGAGTAGTTGCCGGAGGTGTTCGGTCTGCCCGCCGGTGGTGGCCAACAACAACGACAGGGATTCAGTGCCATCGCCCATAAACATGTCACGGCTGGCCACGACTTCGCTACTGGTATAGCCCGGAGAGCGAACCCCCAGCCGGCTCGCCAGTTTCGCCGCGCCGTCGCCCTGCAAGCCGGAGAGCGCAAAGTAGGACAGCAACTGCATTTGCAATTCAGCGGGGTAAAATTTTGTGCCGTCGGCATTCTCTTCCATCAGGCGCAGTTGTCGTTCAACGGCCATCAGGGCTTTCAGGCGGCTCTGCTCAAAACCGAGGGCGCCCCGGTGCATGGCGCTCAATATCTCAAACACCAGCGACCAGTAATCCCGCTCAGCGGGATCGATCAGGGCCTTGCGCAAGCGGTGTACCCCATGGGCCATCACCTTGATGGCCGCCGGGCGATTCGCGCCCTTGATTGCGTGGACAAGCCCCTGCTGAAACAGCCGCCGCACGGCGCCAACCACCTCCCGCTCCCGCTCATCGCGAAGCCTGGCCGAACTGAGCGGCGGCGTGGATGGAATGAACTCGCTCACCACCACGCGCTCATCCAGTGGCGGTTGCTTGAGAACAGACCGCAAGTCATTGATTTCGGGCAGCAGCAGCAATACAGAGTCCCGCCCCTGGCGCTGTAACTGCTTCAGGTAACCCGGCAGGCAGTGCAGGGCATTGTGTACGGCTTTTGCTCCAGCGCCACTCTGCAAGGCAGCGTCTTCACCTGCGACGGCCAATAGCGCCTCGAACAGCGCTTCCCCACCTTGCAACTCGAGCACCCGAACGACACCCTTAAGGCGGTGCAACCGCTCTGCAAAGGCTACCCTATCAATACCGTCCGCGGCATCCTCCAGCAACTGCAGCAGCGACAGGACTTCCTTTTCCAGCTCGTCCTGTACCATAGTGATTACCTGGGTATTGACTCGATACATTAACTCACCACCCTTGTTATTGGTCGGCCCTACACTTGCAAAAACACTAGGCCCAGTATACCGTTTGCCCCCACCGGCCGAACCCTGATAATAACACCATTAGCTCCTATGGTTTGAGCAGTACCAAACAGACCCATGAATAAAATAAAAGGAACAACGCATGTCTCAATCCATGTTTCAGGCTTTTGCTAAAAATTTCCTTGGCAATTCCCCCGATTGGTA